>NZ_JBFAKV010000014.1:0-179517 GCF_040655895.1 Streptomyces sp. NPDC050264 | reverse complement strand
GCCGGACGGGCCGCACCTGTGGCCGATGTGGCGGGAGCCGCAGGTGGGTTGAGGTGCGGAGCGGCTCCTATGTGCCCGGTTTCATCGGGTCCGCGATCGAGCTGCCGGACGGGCCGCACCTGTGGCCGATGTGGCGGGAGCCGCAGGTGGGTTGAGGTGTGGAGCGGCTCCTATGTGCCCGGTTTCATCGGGTCCGGGATCGAGCTGCCGGGCGGCCCGCCGTTGTGGCCCGAGTGGCGGGAGCCGCAGACTGGTGGAGGTGCGGAGTGGCTCCTATGTGCCCGGTTTCACCGGTTCCGGGATCGAGCTGCCGGACGGGCCGCACCCGTGGCCGACGTGGCGGGAGCCGCAGACCGGCTGAGGTCCGGAGAAGCTTCAATGCGCCCGGTTTCACCGGTTCCGCGATCGAGCTGCCGGGCGGCCCACCCCTGTGGCCGACGTGGCGGGAACCACTAGCCGGTTGAGGTGCGGAGCAGCTCCTACGCGTCCGGCACGATCCGCTCCACCAGGCGGTCCACCACGCCGTCCGGCACGCTCACGCCGGGGATCGCGCCGTCCAGCATGCCGGGCATCGTCAGTTCTTCGAGGATGAGTCCGAGCATGCCCAGGTAGAGCAGGGTGATCTCCTCGGCGCCGCCGGGCAGCTTCGACTCGGCGTTGAACGCGATGCCGAAGTCGAGATCGCCGCGCAGGGACTTCGTCAGCGAGGCGCGCAGTTCGGGCCGGCGCACCGCCTCCAGCCGCATCTCCATCATCGCGAGGTAACCGGTCCGGTCGCCCTGCACGCGGCCCATCAGGTCGTGCATGAACGCGGTGACCAGGGCTCGGTCCCGCGGCCGTTTCAGCAGTTCCCCGACGACCTCCGGGTCCGGCGCCAGCCGCTCGTGCAGCCAGATGTCGATCTGCTGCAGCAGGTCGTCGCGGTGGGCGAAGTAGTTGGACGACGTGCCCGTGGGAACGCCCGCCGCCGTGTCCACCGCGCGGAAGGTCAGGCCGCGTGCGCCCTCGGCCGCGAGCACGTCGACGGCCGCGTCCACGAGGGCGGCCCGGCGCTCCGGGTTCCTCACCATGCTTGCGACTCCCTTTTCTGTCCTGTTTCCACTTCTGGCCCGTCCTGCTCCAGGAAACCCTCTTGCAACCACTACAGTCGAAGTACTATAACTGAAGTGGTTCGGGAGGAAGTCGCCTCCAGCTCATGTCCCCGACGAAAAGAGATCGGCTTGCGCAAGCTCACGTACTTCGTCGCCGTGTCCGTCGACGGCTTCATCGGTGACGAGTCCGGTGACGGAATGATGTTCATGCCGTTCGTCGACGAAGAGTTCCGGTCGTTCCTCGTCGAGGAGTACCCGGAGACCATCTCGGCTGAAGGTCGCAGGATCCTTGGCCTCGACGGCACCGCGAACAAGAAGTACGACACCGTGATCCAGGGGCGCGGCAGCTACCAGGTCGGTATCGACGCCGGTTTCCTCAGTCCGTACGGGCATCTGCGCGAGTACGTCGCGACCCGCACGCTCAAGGAGTCCCCGCACCCGAACGTGGCGCTGATTCGTGACGACGTCGTCGGCAAGGTGCGCGAACTCAAGGCAGAAGAGGGCGACTTGGGAGTGTGGCTGTGCGGCGGCGCGCAGCTGGCCGGGCTGCTCGCGGACGAGATCGACGAGCTCGTGATCAAGACGTACCCGGTGGTCTTCGGCGCCGGCATGCCGATGTTCGCCGGCCGGAAGTACGACCTCGCCGCGTTCGACCTCGCGGAGAGCCGCACCTTCGGGAACGGCGTGATCGTCCGCCGGTACAGCAGGAAACGGTAGCGCTCCGCTGTCAGACTGGAGGACCGGAGCGTCGAAGGGCCGGGGCGCTGGAGAGCTGCGGCGAAAAATATCCGCGCGGGGCCGTGTCGAGAGCGCTCCGATCGCTCCGACGTCCCAGGTGAAGCCCCCGCAGCAGGCGGGCGGCCGCATCGAAGGAGCGTAGAGCCATGAAGTATCTGGTGATGATCCAGGCCTCGCAGGCGGACTACGAAGCCATGCGCGGAGAGCCGGCCGAGGGGCGCCCCGCCTGGGGCGAGAAGGACCTCCAGGCGATGTACTCCTTCATGGAGAAGCTCAACAACGATCTGGCCGAGACCGGCGAGATGGTCGACGGGCAGGGGCTGGCCGAGCCCGCAAAGGCCCGTACCGTCGCCCTCGGCAGCGAAGGGCGGCCCGTGATCAGCGACGGGCCGTACGGGGAGACCAAGGAACTCCTGTGCGGCTACTGGGTGTTGGACTGCCCGAGCCTGGAGCGGGTCACCGAGATCGCCGGGCGGATCCTGGAGTGTCCGGGGCCCGAGGGCTCACCCGCCCACCCGGTCGTCATCCGGCCGATCATGGAGGGCGGCGGCGACGTGTGCTGACGCCCGACCCCGTCGAGGACCTGCTGCGCCACCACGCGCCGCAGGTCCTCGGTGCGCTCGTGCGCAGGTACGGGCACTTCGACACGGCCGAGGACGCGGTGCAGGAGGCGTTGCTCGCCGCCGCCCGGCAGTGGCCCGGGCAGGGGATTCCGGACAATCCGCGGGGCTGGCTGATCAGGGTCGCGTCCCGGCGGCTCACGGACGCGCTGCGCAGCGAGACGGCGCGGCGGGTCCGTGAGGAGGCACAGGCCCGGCTTCTGCCGCGCGACACGTACACGGCCCCGGCGCCGGACGCTCCGCGCGCCCCTGCCGGGGACGACACGCTCACGCTGCTGTACCTGTGCTGCCATCCGGACCTCGGCCCCGCCTCGCAGGTGGCGCTCACGCTCAGGGCGGTCGGCGGTCTGACCACCGCGGAGATCGCCCGCGCGTACCTGGTGCCGGAGGCGACGGTGGCGCAGCGGATCAGCCGGGCCAAGCGGCAGCTGCGCGGCGCGGAGTTCCGGCGGCCCGACCGCTGGCGGGAGCGGCTGCCCGCGCTGCTTCAGGTGCTGTATCTGATCTTCAACGAGGGGTACACCGCGACCTCGGGGACCGAACTGCGCCGCGCGGACCTGGCCGTCGAGGCGATCCGGCTCGCCCGCGCCGTGCACGCCCTGCTGCCCGCCGACAGCGAGGTCACCGGCCTGCTCGCGCTGATGCTGCTCACCGACGCGCGCCGCGCGGCCCGCACCGACACCGCCGGTGAACTCGTCCGCCTCGACGAACAGGACCGGACGCTCTGGGACCGGGAGGCGATCGCCGAGGGCATCGCGCTCGTCGAGCGGGCGCTGCCGCACGGCCCCGTCGGCGCGTATCAACTCCAGGCCGCCATCGCGGCGTTGCACGACGAGGCGGGGTGCGCCGAGGACACCGACTGGCCGCAGATCCTCGCTCTCTACGACCTGCTCGTGCGGGCCGCGCCCGCCGGGGAGCCCATGGCGGCGCTCGGCCGGGCCGTCGCCGTCGCCATGGTGCACGGCCCCGCGGCCGGGCTGGCGGAGACGGACCGGCTGACCGGCGTGCTCGGCGGACATCACCGGCTCGCCGCCGTCCGCGCGCACCTGCTGGAGCTCGCCGGGGACCGGGGCGCGGCCCGCGCCGCCTACCAGGAGGCCGCGGCCGGCACGCTCAGCCAACCGGAGCAGCGGTATCTGCGGCTGCGCGCGGCCCGGCTCACGCCCGGGGGCACCGGGCTCATAGATTGAGCGCATGGCGATCGAACTGCTGCACATCACCGAACGCGCCCTGTGGGAGAGCGCCCGGGCCACGGGGGCGTACACGATGTCGACCCGCGGCAAGACCCTTGAGGAGGTCGGCTTCATCCACTGCTCGTTCCCGCACCAGCTGCGCGCTGTCGCCGAGCTGCTCCACGGGACCGAGCCGGCCCCCGGCGAGCTGGTGGTCCTCGTCATCGACCGGGAGCGTCTCGACGTGCCGGTCCGGGTGGAGCCCGGCGTTCCCGGCGTTCCCGGCGGGGAGGAATTCCCGCACCTCTACGGGCCGTTGGCGGTCGCCGCGGTGACCGAGGTACGCGACTGGCCGCGTCCCGAGGAACGCAGCCAGAAGGAGCGCATGCTCGCCGGGGACCTCTACCTCGCCGACGACCCGGACCTCGACGCCGACGCCCTGCGCGGCGCCCGGCTGGCCGAGCGCTACAACGCGAGCAGCGTCACCGACCTGCCCGCGCGCGGCGCCCTTCTGCGCGAACTGCTCGGCGAGGTCGGTGAGGACGTCGTCGTGCGGCCGCCGCTCTCCGTCGACTACGGGCAGTACATCTCCATCGGCGCGCGGACGTTCGTCAACTGCGGGGCCGTCATGCTGGACGTGGCGCCGATCCGGATCGGCGAGGACGTGCAGATCGGCCCGAACGTCCAACTCCTCACCCCCACGCACCCGGTCGATCCCGAGCCGAGGCGCGCCAAATGGGAGGCGGCGAGGCCCATCACCCTCGGCGACAACGTGTGGCTGGGCGGCGGCGTCATCGTCTGCCCCGGCGTCACGATCGGCGCGAACACCGTCGTCGGTGCGGGCTCCGTCGTCACCCGCGACCTGCCGCCGGACGTCGTCGCCGTGGGCAACCCGGCGCGGGTCGTGCGGAAGATCGGGGAGACCGGGGAGTGAGACGCCGGGGGGTGGTGTGCGTCGTCGCGGGGGCGGTGGCCATCGGGTTGATCGGGGGCGACGGCGGTGTCGTCGGGCACGCGAAGGCCTGGGCGGACGGGACGCCGGTCGTCTGGTCGGACGCCGAGATGCCCGAACTGCCGCTGGACGGCTACGAGTTCGACGGCGCCGACGCGAAAGCGCGTGACCGGATGGAGTCCGCGACGCAGCTCCTCACCCAGCGCTGCATGATCCGGCACGGCTTCGCCGACTTCCCGCGGGACCCGAAGTTCCCGGGCATGGCCATCACGTACACGGCCGCGATGGTCGCCGTGAGCACGGGCCCGGTCGGCCCCTACGACCCGGGGAAGGCGCGCCGCTGGGGCTACGGCTGGGACCCGGAGAAGAAACTCCGTCTGCCCGAGCCCGCGGGGCGGAGGATGACGACCGAGGAATCCGCCGTCTACTACGGCGATCGGGGGAGCGAGCGCAGCGGCTGCTCCGGGGAGGTCTACGGGCGTATCGAGCGGGGAGTGCGGGACACCGAGCGTATGTGGACGTACGTCTCCCGGCGCGACGACGCCGTCCGCAAGCAGACCGACCGGGACCCGAGGATGCGCCGCGCCTACAAGGCGTGGGCGGACTGCGTGGTCGACAAGGGCTTCAAGCGGTACGCCGATCCCGTGCAGGCCTTCGGCGACGAGGCCTGGGGGCGTGGCCAGGACGGCAACACCACGCGCAAGGAACGGGAGTTGGGTACGGCCGTCGCCGACATCGCATGCAAGCGCGCCCACAACACGGCCGGAGTCTGGTGGTCGGTGGCAAGGCGGCTCCAGCGGCGTGAACTGGCCTTGCACCGGCAGGAGTTCACAGCGGTGCGCGCGGACCGGGACCGACTTCTCGCCAATGTGCGGGCGGTACTGGAGACAGCCTGAGGCTATCGAGTGACGGCCCCGCGCACCGATTCGGTCATCGCCGTCACGAACGCGTCCCGCGTCGCCGCGTCCAGCAGGTCGAGCGAGAGATACGGGTTGAGGTCCTCCAGCTCGACGAGGAGCAGTTCGCCCTCCGGGGTGCGGCAGGCGTCGACGCGCTGGATGCCGTGCGGGAGGGTGTTCCACTCGACGAAGCTCCGGGCGAACTCCCGGTCCGCGGCGCTGTGTTCGTACGGACGCAGCTCCCAGCGGCGCTCCGGATCGGGGGCGTACAGGGCGTACTGGAGCGCGTCGTCGACGAAGTAGAAGGAGACCTCGTACTGGAAGTCCACGCGCGGTTGGACCAAAAGGCCTTCGGAGTAGGGGAGTTCTGGCAGCGCGGCCGGCGGTACGACGCGAAGGCCTATCGAGTCGGCGCCCCGCTTCGGCTTCGCGACGTACGCCTCGGCCGTGGGGAGCCGGTCGAGGTCCGCGGCGCGGTCGGCCGTCGGGATCACCGGGTACCCGGCGGTGGTCAGGTCCAGCAGATACTGCTTGCCCGCCATGTCGGCGCGGCCGGTCAGCGGGTTGTAGACGTTCGTGCCCCGCTCCGACGCCTGCGCGCGGAACGCGTCGTACGCGTCCTGGTAGCCGAGCACGGGCCCGCTGTTGCGTACGACGACCACATCGAAGCCGTCCATCAGCGCGGCCGCGTCCAGGGGCTGGCACAGAGCGAGATCGAACGCGGCGCGGAGCCGCGAGGTGAGGAAGATGTCCTCGTCGCAGTACCGGCGGCCGCGGGCCTCGTAGGCCAGATCGGTCACGTAGAGGACGCGGGGGCGGCGGGGCACGGGGGCTCCTGAAAGCGGGCGGGTACGGAGGACGGCCCCCCAGTTTCCCTGATTCCATGGCGG
Source organism: Streptomyces sp. NPDC050264 (assembly GCF_040655895.1). Lineage (NCBI taxonomy): Bacteria > Bacillati > Actinomycetota > Actinomycetes > Kitasatosporales > Streptomycetaceae > Streptomyces > Streptomyces sp. NPDC050264. Next base: position 173,155 of record NZ_JBFAKV010000014.1, on the reverse strand, counting down.
CATGGCCTCCCACTTCCTCGCCGTCACCCCGCACGCCACCCCCACCCGTGAGCTGCTCCAGGCCGCGGCGCGACGGCGCGGCCTGGCCGTCGAGGAACTGTCGGTACGCGACGGGGCGGCGTCCCTGCGGGGGCGTACCGGCGGGCACTACTACGGCGGCCCGGCGTTCGCGGCGCGCGTCGCCGGCGACCTGGGCGTGGCGTTGCTGGAGCCGGCGGACAGCTGGCTGACGGACCTGCCGCGCGCCGTCACCGGCCGCGCGATCACCGCCGCCACGCTGGCCGAGGCCCGCGCCCTGGCCGCTCCTGCCTTCGTGAAGCCGCCGGCCGACAAGTCCTTCCCGGCAGCGGTGTACGCGGATGGAGGGGCACTTCCGGACGATCCGGCACTGCCGCCGGGCACGCCGGTGCAGATCGGCGAGGTGGTCACCTGGGCCGCGGAGTTCCGGCTGTTCGTCCTGGACGGCGAGGTCCGTACGGGCTCGCAGTACGCGTCCTACGGAAGGCTTGACGCCCGGCCTCTCGCGGGCCACCGGCACGAGGCGGGCGCCCTGGACTTCGCGGCACGGCTGCTCGCGGACCACGGGGAGTCGCTGCCCAGCGGGGTGGTGCTCGACATCGGGCTCATCGGCGGGCGGTGGGCGGTCGTCGAGGCGAACATGGCGTGGTTCAGCAGCTGTTACGCGGCCGATCCGGACGCGGCACTCGACGTCGTGCTGCGCTCGGCGGGTCCCGCGGCCCGCCTCGGGGAACGGGACCGGGAGCGGGACCGGGCGTTCCGGCGGCGGACTCCGGCCGCCTGACCTGTCGTCGCGCCCGTGCCGTCGCATGCCGAAGGGGCCCGGCCGAGTTCATCGGCCGGGCCCCTTCGAATGGTCCGGGGCCCGCGAGGGTGCACCGCCCGCCGGTCGCCGGAACCAGTGTTCCGTCAGGCCTGGATCAGGCCTTCTTGGTCTCCCAGAAGATCTTGTCGATCTGGGCGATGTAGTCCAGCGCCTTCTGGCCCGTGGCCGGGTCGGTCGAGCCCTTGGCGGCCGAGAGGGCCTTCAGGGCGTCGTTGACCAGCTGGTGCAGCTCCGGGTACTTCTCGAAGTGCGGGGGCTTGAAGTAGTCGCTCCACAGCACCGAGACGTGGTGCTTGGCGAGCTCGGCGCGCTGCTCCTTGATGACGGTGGCGCGCGCCTGGAAGTGCGCGTCGTCGTTGCCGGCCATCTTTTCCTGGACGGCCTTGACCGACTCGGCCTCGATGCGGGCCTGGGCCGGGTCGTACACGCCGCAGGGGAGGTCGCAGTGGGCGCTGGCCTTCACCTTGGGGGCGAACAGGCGGGAAAGCATGTTGCTGTCCTTCCTCGTGATCGTCTTCTCGGATGCGACATTACTCCGTGCAGGACGGCTTTTCTCGGGTGCCCCCGAGGGCTTAGGCCAAAAGTCCAGGGTGACACTGGGACTGGTGGAGGATGGGACGGCGGACGGAAACCGGGGAGGTTGTCTGATGCCCGAGGCGATCGAGGAAGTGCGCGAGGCGAAGATGCCGTTTCAGATCATTGAGGTGGACGGCCCGTCGATGGTGCCGACCCTGTACCACGGTGACTGGATGCTGGTGCAGTACGGCACCCGGGTGCGGTCCGGGGATGTGGTCCTGCTCCGGCACCCGTTCCAGCAGGACCTGTTGATCGTGAAGCGGATCGCCGAGCGGCGCGAGGGCGGCTGGTGGGTGCTCGGGGACAACCCCGGGGCCGGCGGCGACAGCACCGTGTACGGGGTCGTGCCGGACGAGCTGGTGCTCGCCAAGGTCCGAGGCCGGCTGCGCCGGCGCAGGCCGTGGGCCGAGGGCGAGGGTCAGCGGTCCGTGCCGGCCGTGCTGTCCTGGGCCTTTCGCGCGGTGCGTCCCGTGCTCTCCGACCGGTCCGCCTCCAAGCGCTTGCGGGCGCGGTAGGCGGCGACGTTGGCGCGGGTCGCGCAGCGGTCCGAACAGTAGCGCCGGGAGCGGTTCGTGGAGGTGTCCAGGTACGCGTTGCGGCACGGGGCCGCCTCGCACAGGCCGAGGCGGTCCACGCCGTACTCGGTGAGGTGGAAGGCGAGCCCCATGGCGGCGATCGCGGCGTAGCCCGCCGTCGCGTTGGACGGGTGGTCGGCGAGGTGCATGTGCCACAGCGGGCTGCCGTCGTCGTCGCGGTGGTCGTGGCCGGAGATCTGCGGGCTCACCGGGAACTCCAGCAGCAGCGAGTTCAGCAGGTTCACCGCGAGCGTCTCGTCGCCGCCGTCGGCCGCCTCGAACACCGCGCGCAGACGGGCCCGGACGCTGCGGAAGCGGGTCAGGTCGGCGTCGGCCGCGCGGCGGGCCGCGTCCTGGTTGGGTCCGAACAGGCCGCGCACCGCGTCCACGGAGGTCAGGCTGTCCTTGCCGCGGCCCGGCTCCTCGGTGTTGACGAGGCGCACTGCGTAGTCCGAGTAATAGGCCAGTTCCACTTGTAGTCCTTACCGGGGCGGTCTATCGTCATGGGCGGGCGAGAGTAATGCTCGCTTTGGCTTTCAGGGTATTACGCACCGTGGCTCGCGGTGTCGACCGTGCCGCCGGGAGGGCTTCATGACCGAGACCGCCGCCAACACCGATCATGCCAACACCGACTGGCGTGCCTGGCAGGACAGCTGGGACCGGCAGCAGGAGTGGTACATGCCCGACCGCGAGGAGCGGTTCCGGGTGATGCTCGACATGGTCGAGGCCTGCGTGGGCCGCGCGCCCCGCGTGCTCGACCTCGCGTGCGGCACCGGCAGCATCACCGACCGGCTGCTCACGCGCTTCCCCGAGGCCACCAGCGTCGGCGTCGACCTGGACCCGGCCCTCCTCGCCATCGCGCGCGGCACCTTCGACGGGGACGAGCGCGTCACCTTCGTGACAGCCGACCTCAAGGACCCGCGGTGGACCGAGGCGCTGCCGCACGACTCGTACGACGCCGTGCTCACCGCCACCGCCCTGCACTGGCTGCACTCCGCTCCCCTCGCGACGCTCTACGGCCAACTCGCCGGCCTCGTCCGCGACGGCGGCGTCTTCATGAACGCGGACCACATGACCGACCGGACGACGCCGCGGATCAACGCCGCCGAGCGCGCGCTCCGCCACACCGGGATGGACTCGGCCAAGGCGGGCGGGGCCGTCGACTGGGCCGAGTGGTGGGCGCTGGCCGCCCAGGACCCGGTCCTGGCCGGCCCGACCGCGCGGCGCTTCGAGATCTACGGCGAGCACGCCGACGGGGACACGCCTTCGGTGGCCTGGCACGCGGAGACGCTGCGCGGGGCGGGGTTCGGTGAGGCACGCGCGGTGTGGCGGTCGCCGTCCGACGCGCTGGTCCTTGCCCTGAAGTGACGTTGCGCGTCCGCGCGGTTGGTGTTCGTCGCGGGCTGCGGGCCGGCGGGCGCGACCGGCCGCGACGGCGCTGTGCATGTCCACGCACCGGAAAACGGGGTGGCCGGGGTCCATGACCCCGGCCACCCCCTTTTCCCGGTCCCGCCGGACGGCTAAAGCACCTTCGACAGGAACGACTGCGTCCGCTCGTGCCGCGGGTTCGTCAGGACATCGCGCGGGTGGCCGGATTCGACCACCACGCCCTCGTCCATGAAGACGAGGCTGTCGCCGACCTCGCGCGCGAAGCCCATCTCGTGCGTGACGACGACCATCGTCATGCCGGACTCGGCGAGGTCGCGCATGACGTCGAGGACATCACCGACCAGCTCCGGGTCGAGCGCCGACGTCGGCTCGTCGAACAGCATCAGCTTCGGGTCCATCGCGAGCGCCCGGGCGATCGCCACGCGCTGCTGCTGGCCGCCGGAGAGCTGCGAGGGGTAGTTCTTCGCCCGGTCGGCGAGCCCTACGCGTTCGAGCAGCTGGCCCGCCCGCTCCCGGGCCTGCGCCTTGGACACGCCCTTGACCTGGACCGGCGCCTCCATGACGTTCTCGAGAGCCGTCATGTGCGGGAAGAGGTTGAAGCGCTGGAAGACCATGCCGATGTCCCGGCGCTTGAGGGCGACCTCGCTGTCCCGCAGCTCGTAGAGCTTGTCGCCCTTCTGCCGGTAGCCGACCAGTTCCCCGTCGACGTAGAGCCGTCCGGAGTTGATCTTCTCCAGGTGGTTGATGCAGCGCAGGAAGGTCGACTTGCCCGAGCCCGAGGGGCCGATGAGGCAGAACACCTCGCTCTGCTTGACCTCCAGGTCGATGCCCTTGAGGACCTCGACGCTGCCGAAGGACTTGTGGACGCCTTCGGACTTGACCATGGCGGTCGTGGTCCCGGCGGTCGTGGTGTCGGTGGTCACGCCACGCCTCCCTTCGTGCGGCTCGTGCGGCCGATGACGCCGCGCAGGCGCTGCAACGGGGTCGGGGGCAGCGAGCGGGACGTGCCGCGCGCGTAGTACCGCTCGATGTAGTACTGCCCGACGCTGAAGATCGACGTGAGGACCAGGTACCAGGCGGCGGCCAGGAAGTACATCTCCACCGTGGAGGCGGAGGCCTGGCCGATGTCCGAGGCCACCTTGAACAGGTCGAGGAACTGCACCGCCGAGACGAGCGAGGTCGTCTTCAGCATGTTGATGACCTCGTTGCCCGTGGGCGGCACGATCACCCGCATCGCCTGCGGGATGACGATGCGGCGCAAGGTCTTGGCGTGGCTCATGCCGAGCGCGTGCGAGGCCTCGGTCTGGCCCTCGTCGACGGCGAGCAGCCCGGAGCGGCAGATCTCCGCCATGTACGCCGCTTCGTTGAGACCGAGCCCGAGCAGGGCGGTCAGCAGCGGGGTCATGAACGAGGACCAGTAGTCCTTGTAGACCGGCCCGAGGTTGATGTACTCGAAGACCAGGCCCAGGTTGAACCAGATGAACAGCTGGACCAGGACCGGGGTGCCGCGGAAGAACCAGATGTAGAACCAGGCGATGGTGCTCGTCACCGGGTTCTTCGACATCCGCATCACGGCCAGCACGATGCCGCCGACGACACCGATGACCATGGACAGGACGGTCAGTTCGAGCGTCTTCCACATACCGGTGACGATCCGGTCGTTGAAGAAGAAGTCGGGGATCGTGCCCCACTCGATCTTGCCTTGCGAGAAGGCGTAGACGATGGCGCCGAGCAGCGCGAGGGCGATGACCGCGGACACGTAGCGGCCGGGGTGGCGGACCGGGATGGCCTTGATGGCCTCCGCTCCGCCGACGGCGGGCGCGGAGCCCGCGGGCTCGTTCGCCTTGTTGAGGGAAGTCATGGGTGGTGCCTTTCAGAGCCCGTCAGAGTGCAGGACAGGGGTGACAGGGATCAGGAACCACCGTTGATCTTCGCTTCGGTGACGGCGCCGTCCGAGACGCCCCACTTCGCGATGATCTTCTCGTACTCGCCGCTCTTGATGATCGCGGTCATGGCCGCCTGCAGGGCGTCCCGCAGCTGCGTGTTGTCCTTGGCGACGGCGATGCCGTAGGGGCCCGCCTCGACCTGGTCGCCGACGATCTCGAAGTACTTGCCGCCGCCCGACTTCTTCACCGAGTACGCGGCGATCGGGTAGTCGGCGGAGACGACGTCGGCGCCCTTGGAACGCATCCGGGTCTCGGCCTCGGGGTTGGTGGCGAAGTCCTCGACCTTCAGAGCCTTCTTGCCGTCCGCCTTGCACTTCTTCACCTGGTCCTTGGCGAGGTCCTGGGAGAAGGTCGCCGTCTGCACGGCGATCGTCTTGCCGCACAGGTCGTCCCAGGTCTTGATGCCCTGGTCGTCGCCCTTGTTGGTGTAGAGCGAGACGCCCGCGGTGAAGTAGTCGACGAAGTCGACGCCCTTGCCGACCTTCTTGCCGGTGTCGCTGTCGATGCCCTGCTGGCGGTCCTTGGTGTCCGTCATGGCCGACATGGCGATGTCGTAGCGCTTGGAGGCCAGGCCACCCACGAGGTCGGCGAACTTGCCGTTCTGGAAGTTGAACGTCACGCCGAGCTGCTTGCCGAGGGCCGCGGCGACGTCCGGGTCGATACCGACGGCCTTGCCCGCGTCGTCCTTGTACTCGACCGGCGCGTAGGCGATGTCGGAGCCGACGTTGATGACGCCCTTGTCGCGGATCGAGGCGGGGAGCTTGGAGGCGAGCGGCGCGGACTTGGCCGAGGTCCCGCTGGAGTCGGAGTCGGAGTCCTTCGACTTCGTCTGGTCTCCGCAGCCGGTCAGCAGCAGAGTGCCGGCGACCGCGATCGCGCCGACCGCGGCTATCCGGGACTTCGCGGACTTGGCGGTCGTGCGACGGGTGGTGCTTGCGGTCATGGTTGGGTCCTCCGGCGGGATGGGTGGAGTTGCCGATTCGGTCGCCTGGCACACACCTTCGGGTGTCGCGACCTTGTGCGATGACGGCATCTTGCCATTCGGACGGGGCGCATCAGGGACTCGGCGATGTCAAAATCGGATAACGGGTCCGGCAAGACCCCCAACGCGACGGCACATCAGGGTGCATGGGGCCGCAGCATCTGCGGGTCCGCCGTCCGGCGGCGGAAGATTCTCCTGCGAACTGTCCGCTGTCTCACCATTCGGTACGACTTCCCCCCGCGCTCCAGGCGGGAGTTGACGACTTGTCCAGATATTCGGCTATGAGTCATGTCACCGGGCCGTGATCGATCACGTATGGGCTCGTCCGCGGCATGGTCCGTCGGGTAAGAAGGTTCTTTACACCCCTCATCCGGGGCTCAGGGCGCGCGTGCGGCGCGCCCGTCGCGTACACCCCCGTACAGCGGTTCACAAATTGGGACCGACCGGTGCGTACGCGGTGCCCGCCCGCTCCTCAACCAGGAGCGGACACCCTCAACTGATGTTTAAGACTTAAGGGGTAAGACAAGTGGCAGCGGAGATCGTCAATCCTCGCAGCGACAGCAGTACCGGCAACGAAGGCACTGACGAGCCCTTCGATCCGGCCTTCGCGCTGCACCGCGGCGGCAAAATGGCCGTGCAGGCCACCGTGCCGATCCGTGACAAGGACGACCTGTCCCTGGCGTACACGCCCGGCGTCGCGAAGGTGTGCAGCGCCATCGCGGAGCAGCCGGAACTCGTCCACGACTACACGTGGAAGTCGAGCGTCGTCGCCGTCGTCACCGACGGCACGGCCGTGCTCGGCCTCGGCGACATCGGCCCCGAGGCGTCCCTCCCGGTGATGGAGGGCAAGGCCATCCTGTTCAAGCAGTTCGGTGGCGTGGACGCGGTGCCGATCGCGCTCGCGACGACCGACGTCGACGAGATCGTCGACACCGTGGTGCGGCTTGCCCCGTCCTTCGGCGGCGTCAATCTGGAGGACATCTCGGCGCCGCGCTGCTTCGAGATCGAGCGCAGGCTCCAGGAGAAGCTCGACATCCCGGTCTTCCACGACGACCAGCACGGCACGGCCGTGGTGACGCTGGCCGCGCTGAAGAACGCGGCGCGGCTCAGCGGGCGTTCGCTCGGCGAGCTGCGGGCGGTGATCTCCGGCGCCGGTGCGGCGGGTGTGGCGATCGCGAAGTTCCTCCTCGAAGCGGGCCTCGGCGACGTCGCGGTCACCGACCGCAAGGGCATCGTCAGCCGGGACCGCGAGGACCTCACGGCGGTCAAGCGCGAGCTGGCCGAGATCACGAACAAGGCCGGTCTCTCCGGTTCGCTGGAGGACGCGCTCGCCGGCGCCGACGTCTACATCGGCGTCTCCGGCGGTACGGTCCCCGAGCCCGCGGTCGCCTCGATGGCGCCGGGCGCCTTCGTCTTCGCGATGGCCAACCCGAACCCCGAGGTGCACCCCGACGTCGCCCACAAGTACGCGGCCGTGGTCGCGACCGGGCGCTCGGACTTCCCGAACCAGATCAACAACGTGCTGGCGTTCCCCGGGATCTTCGCGGGCGCGCTGCAGGTGCGGGCCTCCCGGATCACCGAGACGATGAAGATCGCCGCCGCCGAGGCGCTGGCCGCCGTGGTGGGCGACGACCTGTCCGCCGAGTACGTCATCCCGTCGCCGTTCGACGAGCGGGTCGCCCCCGCGGTGACGGCGGCCGTCGCCGCCGCCGCGCGGGCCGAGGGCGTCGCGCGACGTTGAGAACCTGGCGGCGCTGTGTGCTGCTCTCAGGAAAAGGCCCCGCCTTGCGCGGGGCCTTTTCCTTGCTCTCCGCGGGGTCTTTTCCCCGTCCTCCGCCACGGGATGTGTGTCACAGGCGGAGGTGGTTCCCCGGCTACTGTCCGGCGCCTATCGTCAAGGCCATGTTCGCCGCCTACGCAGCCCGCATCGACCGTGACCAGCCGCTGAACGGACTGGAGTTGGGGGAGCGGCCCGCCCCCGAGAACCGGCCCGGCTGGACCACCGTGAACGTCAGGGCCGCTTCCCTCAACCACCACGACCTGTGGTCCCTGCGCGGGGTCGGGCTCGGCGAGGAGGCGCTGCCGATGATCCTCGGCTGCGACGCCGCCGGCATCGACAGCGAGGGCAACGAGGTCGTGCTGCACTCCGTCATCGGACAGAGCGGTTACGGGGTCGGGCCACGCGAAGGCCGCTCCATCCTCACCGAGAAGTACCAGGGCACGTTCGCCGAGCAGGTCACCGTGCCCGAGTGGAACGTGCTGCCCAAGCCGAAGGAACTCTCCTTCGAGGAGGCCGCGTGCCTGCCGACCGCGTGGCTGACCGCGTACCGGATGCTCTTCACCAACGCCGGTGTGCGGCCGGGTGACTCGGTGCTCGTACAGGGTGCGGGCGGCGGTGTCGCCACGGCCGCGATCGTGCTCGGCAAGGCCGCCGGGCTGCGCGTCTTCGCCACCAGCCGTGACGAGGCCAAGCGCAAGCGGGCCCTGGAGCTGGGGGCCGTCGAGGCCGTGGAGTCGGGGGCGCGGCTGTCGCAGCGGGTGGACGCGGTGATCGAGACGGTGGGCGCGGCCACGTGGTCGCACTCGGTCAAGTCCCTGAAGCCGGGCGGCACCCTGGTGATCTCGGGCGCGACCAGCGGGCCCAGCCCGAAGTCCGCCGAGCTGAACCGCATCTTCTTCCTGGAGCTGAAGGTCGTCGGCTCCACCATGGGGACCAAGGACGAGCTGGAGGATCTGCTGTCCTTCTGCGCCGCGACCGGTGTGCGGCCCGTCATCGACGAGGTGCTGCCGCTGGACCGGGCCCGTGAGGGGTTCCAGAAGATGGCCGGCGGCGAGCTGTTCGGGAAGGTCGTACTGACCGTCTGAGGACGTGACGTGACGTGACGGGCGGAGGGGCGCCTTGGCGCCCCTTTTTCGCGCCCGTCCTGTCAACTGCGGTTGACGTACCCGTCCCGTCAACCTACATTGACACCATGACCGAGGCAACAGATCTCGCCGAGCAGGCGGGCGCCCGCGACCCGCGCGTCGGACTGCGGTCGGTCGCCGCGCTGCGGCGACTGCTCGAGCAACTGGAAGCGGTACAGGTGCGCAGCGCGCGCAATCAAGGCTGGTCGTGGCAGGAGATCGCGGCCGAGCTGGGAGTCAGCCGACAGGCCGTGCACAAGAAGTACGGGAGGCGATGATGTTCGAGCGGTTCACCAAGGGCGCCCGGGACGTGGTCAAGGGCGCCGTCACCTACGCGGAGCACGAACGCGCCCCGCGGATCGATGAGGGCCATCTGCTCCTCGCGGTCCTCGACGCCCGCGGCACCCGCGGCTCCTTCGCCCTGGGCGCGCTCGGCATCGACGCCGAGGGGAAACGGGCGTCGGTCGGCGAAGCCCTGCTCGCCGCGCGCCGCCGGGCGGGCCTGACCCAGGCGGACACCGAGGCCCTCGCGGGGCTCGGCATCGACGTGGACGAGATCGTCGCCCGGGTCGAAGAGGCCCATGGCGTCGGCGCGCTGAGCGGCGGGCGGCGGCTCGGCGGGCGTCGGCCCTTCGCCAAGGAGGCCAAAGGAGTCCTGGAATCCTCCCTGCGCATGGCCCTCGCCCACCACGATCGCGCGATCGGCGACGAACACCTCCTCCTCGCCCTCGCCTCCCGCCCGGGCATCGCCTCCGAAACCCTCGCCGGACACGGGGTGACCGTGCCGGCGGTGGAGCGGGTGCTTTATGGGGGCGGTCGGGCGGCTGCCGGTTGAGGGGGCGGGTCCGGGGCCCCGGGGTCTGGCCGAGTGGGGACCGGGGTTGGCGGAACCTGGCTGAGTGGGGCCCGGCCCTGGGCTTGGGCGCGGACCCGTGGTGGACCCCGTAAGGCCTGCGCGGCTCACCCCTTCGGGGCTCGAAGCGTCGCCGCGATGTGTGCGGCCGCCTCCGACAAGTGGTGGCGGGTCGTGCGGAGCTGGTCGTCGGTGACGCCGTGGTCGCGGGCCGTGTCCCGGATGTCGTCGCGGAACCGGTCCAGCAGGCGGTCCAGGTCGCGGGCCGGGTCGCCGGTGGAGTCCTCCGCCGCCCAGGCCGGGACGTACTCGGCGGGTACCGCGTCCGACGCGGGGCGGTACGCGGGCTCCGCGGGGTCCTTGCGGGCGGTGTCCGCGGGTCCCTTGGCCGGGCCGGCGACGAAGTCCTTGCCGAACGACTTGCCGAACTCGCCGAACTCCTTGGCCAGTTCGGACAGCCCCTCGCGCATGCCGGTCGGCCAGTCGCCCCGAGCGAAGTGGTCCTGCACCTGGTCCTGGACGCGCTTGGCCATCCGCTGCAACTCGTCCTGCGCCTGCTCGCGCACCTTGTCCTGGGTCTCCTTGGCCTGGCGGCGCGCCCGCTGGGCCTCCTCGCGGGCACGCCGGCTCTCGTCCTTCGCGCGCCGCGCCTGCTCCTTCCACTCCTGCTTGGCGCGGCGCAGCTCCTCCTTGGCGGTGCGCCAGGACTCCTTGTCGGTGAAGTCCCGGAGGTCGCCCAGGTCCGGCCCCGGGCCGGTGCGGGCGCCGCGGGCCTGGGACGTGGCCGCGCGCACCTCGCGGCGCAGATCGCCCGCCGCCCCGCGCACGTCGTCCCGGATCTCGGCGGCCAGCTCGGCCACCGACTCGCGGATCTCCAGCTCCAGGTCGGCCAACTCGCCGCTGCGATCCGCCAGTTCGGCCCGGCCCGCGTCGGTGATCGCGTACACCTTCCGGCCGCCCTCGGTCGTGTGGGTGACGAGGCCCTCCGTCTCCAGCTTGGCCAGGCGCGGGTAGACGGTGCCCGCCGAGGGTGCGTACAGCCCCTGGAAGCGCTCCTCCAGGAGGCGGATCACTTCGTAGCCGTGGCGCGGTGCCTCGTCGAGCAGCTTGAGGAGGTAGAGGCGCAGACGGCCATGGGCGAAGACGGGAGGCATGTCAGAGCACCTTCTTGTCGGCGGGAACGTCGGCGGGAGCGTCGGCGGGGCCATCGGAGGGGGTGGACGGCCCGGGGCCGTCCGGCGTCGCAACCGTCGGCGGTGGCGCGTCGAGCGGGCCGTCGTCCTCGCCCGGCGGCCTGCGGAGCAGGGCGATCGAGCCGGAGACCGTGGTCGCCTTCAGTGCGCCGGTACCGGCGCCGAGCCGGCCCGCGATCTTGTGCGCGCCCCACTGGCCGGAGACCCGCAGTCCGTCGAAGGCGTTCGACACCGCGCCGCTCGCCGTGTTCGCCTCGACCTCCGTGTCCGCCGGGTGCGGGATGCGGATGGCGATCTCGCCGGAGACGCTCGTCAGGCTCACGTCCGTGGGCCCCGCCGGGTCCAGGTCCACGATCATCGAGCCGCTGACGGTGTCCGCCTTCACGAAGGAGCCCGAGCCCTCGACGACGGTCAGATCGCCCGAGACCGAACTGAACCTCAGGTCGCCGGTGACCGCCTGCGCCTCGACGCTGCCGGAGACCGTGCTCGTGCGCACCGGGCCCGTGACGCCGACGAGGGTCGTGTCCCCGGTGACGCCCTTCACCTCTGTCGGCCCCTCGACACCGGAGACGACGGCGCCCGCGCCGACCACGCCGACCTCGACCCGGGTGCCGCTCGGCACCGCGAGCGAGACGACCGCGCTGCGGTGCCAGCCCTTGCGGTCGAGCCACTTGAGGAAACCCTTCCAGGGCAGGTCCTCGTAGGCGACGGTCAGCGTGCCGTCGTCCTGCGTGACCCGCAGCGGCGGCCCCTCTATGCGCGAGACCTCCAGGCGGGCGGAACCTTCGTCGGTGCCCACCACGTTCACCGTTCCGTTGACGATGCGTACGTGCAGGGCCGTCACCGGCTCGTCGAAGGCGAGCTTCTGCGGCTCCGCGACGGACCACTCGGGCATGGTGCGACCTCCTCCGGAGTGAACGCGCCATATCGCGTCCTGTGCTAAACACGATATATCGCGGATCCGGGAAGTCAAGACTGTCGCGATCCTCCCCCGGCGGCACCGAGCAGCGCAAAGCGCCTATTTGTGGGCTAATTCGGGCTAATTGCCCTAGCGTGGGGCCATGTCGTCCCTCGAACCCGCCGGTGCGCTGCTGCTCTGTCGCGCCGAACCCGCCACCGTCGGCCCCGCCGCCCAACTGCTGCGCCAACGGATGCTGCTCGTCGGAGCCGGGCACGAGTGGAGCGTCCTCGTACCGGAGAGCAAGCCGTGGCTGGCCACGAAGGGCAGCGGCGGTGAACCCGTCGACCGGGTGCTCGGCGGCTGGGCCGGCGCGCTGGCCGTCGGCGCGCCCTGGCCCGTGCTCGCCCTGTGGTGGGACGCCGACCGCAGCGGATTCACGCTCGCCTCGGGCTTCCGCCGGCCCGTCGGTTACGTCTGGCTCGCGAACGGCACCCCGGTCGGCGAGGACGAGGCCCTGCGCACCTTCGCGGCCCGCCTCGGCCTCGACCCCGTGCTCGACGTGCAGTCCCTCTCCGCGCTGGCCAGGCCCGACACCGCGGCCGACGCCCGCGCCCGGATGCTCGGTCTGCTCGCCGTCCTCACCCGCACCGGCCTCGAACTCCCCGCGGGCCTGACCCCCGGCGAACCGGCCGACCGGCTGCGCGAGGCGGCCCGGGTCCAGGCGGACGCGGAGACGATCGAGTGGTCGGGCTGGCGGGACGCCGTCCATGCCGAACTCGACGTGGTGGAGAACACCGGCATCGGCCCCTGGATGCGCGGCCCCAAAGGGCGCTGTCTCGCCGCCGCCCAGCTCGCTGCCGGGGTGCCGCTCACCTTCCACGGCCTGCGGCGGCGCAGCGGTGGCTGGCTGACGGCCGGCGCCCTGCTGCTCGCACACGGGGCGCTCGGACTCGCGTACGACAGGATCCGCGCGGCCCGCGACTGAACCCCGCGGGACGATCGCCGCAGGCAGGGACTACAGACAGGGACTACAGGCAGGACGGCTACAGGCAGGACGGCTACAGGTAAGACGGCTACAGGTAGGACTGCAGGCAGGGACTACTCGTCGTCCTCGTCCTCGTCGTCGAGCCGCGCCAGCCACGTGGCCAGGCGCTCCACCGGCACCTCGAAGTCCGGGTTCAGATCGACGAACGTCCGGAGCTGCTCGGCGAGCCACTCGAAGGTGACTTCTTCCTCGCCGCGCCGCTTCGCCAGCTCTTCGATGCCGCGGTCGGTGAAGTACATGGGGTGCTCCGGGGGCTTGTGGTCGCGCTTTCCCACCCAGGATAGGACCAGGGCAGGAGAGCCCCGGAGGCCCTCGCCCCCCGGGCCCGGGCGAGCTAGCCTGGTGATTCATCAATGCCTATGGGGCGTACGTGCGTTGGTGCGCCGCAGGGACGGGGGAGCGCGGCATGGGGGACGGGATACGGCCGATACAGCTGCCGGACGGCACCGAGGTGTGGGTCAGGGCCTCGCGGCTCGACGGTCCCGGTGACGGCACCGACGAGTACGGCGATCTGTACGAGGACGTCGGTGTCTGGGAGCGCGTGACCACCAGAGTCGAGGGTTTGAGAGAGACGGTGGAGGGCGTCGCCCGGTCGGTGCGCGCGGCCACCGCCGCGGCCGCGCCGGACGAGACGGCGGTGACCTTCGGCATCGAGGTCAGCGCCAAGCCCGGGCGGGCCGTGGCCGTCCTCGCCGACGGCGAGGCCAAGGCGAATCTCTCCATCACCCTGACCTGGCAGCACGCCCGGCGGCGCGCGGAACCCGGCGGCGCCCGACAGGAAGGTGACGACCGGTCCGGGAGCTGACGACGATGCCGGAGCGGGAGCCCCTGTGGCACCTCGCCGAGGACGCGACCGTCGGCATCGGATCCACGCCGGGCACGGACGAGGGCGCGGCCCCGGCCTCCCGGGGCCTGTGGGGCAGCGGATTCTTCGTGGCGCCGGGCTGGGTGCTCACCTGCGCGCACGTACTGGTCGACGGGAGCGGGCGACGCCGGCCGGGCGCCGGGGACGGGCAGGCCGACGTGGGCCTGTACGTGGACGGCCGGGTGCTGCCCGGACGGCTCGCGTACTGCATGCCGATGCCGCGCCGGTCCGTGCCGAGGAGCGGTGGTGCCGGTGACCGGGAGACGTTCGCGTCCGCCGTCGAGGGCATCGTTCCCGACCTCGCCCTGATCGCCTTGCTCGAACCGGTGGAGCGCGAGCGCTGCGTATGGCTCACCGACCGGCCGCCGGGCGAGTTCGCGCGCGACGACGGGGGCGGCATCATCGGCCGGTTCGCGCCCGCGGCGCGCGACGGCGGGCCCTGCGACGCCGAACGGCTCACGTGCGGCCACGGCAGTACGAAGAGCACCCGCATCAAGTTCGGGCTCAGTGTCGACATGCGGCCCGGCACCTCCGGCGGCCCGCTCGTCGACCTGGAGCGCGGCGAGGTCGTCGGGGTCGTCAAGGCTCGTTTCCGGGAGGGTGGTTCGGGGCTCGCGGTCGCGGTCAGCGCGCTGCGCGGGCTGACGCCCGAGGCTCATCTGGAGGGTGCCCCCGACCTCGGCGACGAGCCGTACCACGAGCTGATGCGGCAGCACGACGCCTGGCACTGGCGGCGCCAGCACCCGGAGCACAGTGACGGCGAACCCACCTGGATCGACGTACAGCGCGAACTGCCCCGGCGGCGCGGCACCTGGGACGTGCTCGACCGTCTCGACGCGCTGCACCGGCTGGCGGGCGTGCCGGGCCCGGCGGCGCCCGCTGTCGTACGGCAGCTGGCCAGGGACGCTCTGGGCCGCTCGCTCGGCCACACGGTCGCGCCCGTCAGCTGGCGCGACGGCCACGGCATGCTGCACGGCTTCGGCGGCCGCGACGACCTCGCCGTCCATCTGCGCTATCTCTCCCTGGTGGCCGGCTGGATCACCGCCCACGCGGGCGGACCCGAGGCGGCGGGCGCGGCGCGGGAGCTGTACGAAGCCGTCATGCAACGCGGGCAGGCGCTCGGCGCCAAGGAGCGGGCCGGGCTCGGCAGCCTGCGGCCCCGGCCCCGGGCCGTCCTGCTCGAGTTCGACCACGCGCCGCCGCCCGCCTACCTCGACGAGGGCGAGGTGGAGACCCGCCAGTACACCTGGTCGCTCTTCAAGGGGTACGACGACGGGCGCTGGGAGCTGGCCGTGCCGCCGCCCGTCGAGGGCCGCCCCTTCGAGCGGGCCAGGGGGGAGGCGCTCGACGCGCTCGCCGAAGTGCTGGCCGCGGCCGACGCGGCCCGGCCCGTCGAGGATCCGGTGCCGCTCGAAGTGGCACTGCCCGGAGTCGAGTTCGCCGCCACCGTCGCCGATTGGGAGATCCGGGAGGACCCCAGGCCCAGCTCCCCGCGGAGCCCGATGGGGATCGACCGGCCCGTGGTGCTGCGCGATATCGAGCGGCGCGGCCAGGCGCTGGACCGGGACAGCGCGGCGGCGCTCACCGAGCGGTGGCAGGAGCGGTGGCGCGGTCTGGTCGGGGCGCCGCGTCTGCTGCCGTTGCGCTCAGCCGCCGCACCGGCACCGCTGCGCCGCCCCGACCTGCTGCGGGCGCCCCACGGATCCGTCCCGGTGCTGTGCCAGCAGGTGGCGGAGGGGCCCGGCCACGACGCGGTCCAGCGGGCCGTGGGTCTGGGCTATCCGGTTGCCCTCTGGCGGGCGGACGGGCACCGGATCGCGGACGGCTGCGGCACCCGCTGCACCGCGTTCCACGACGGCGTCGAGGGGCTTCTGGACAGGGGCGGCGACGCCGTACGCACCCTGCCGGGCCGACTGTGGCGGCTGCGCAGTGAGCAGACCGACGCGTGGGTGCGAGGGGTGGTCCTCTTCTACGACAGCCCGGACCATCCCCTCCCACAGGCGGCGGGCAGACCCCTCGAACCGCCCGGCGCCCGGCCCGACCGGAAACAGCCGTGAGGGGCCGCGCCCCCGGTATTTTCGTGGCAGCCTGTCGCGGAGGGGGCCGACATGAGCGAGTGGCTGATCTACCGGGGCGCCGGAGCCCCGCACGACGAGATCCAGCGACTGCCTCCACCACCCCCCTGGCGGGATTTCGACGGTGCGCCCGCGCTGCCCCCGCCCGGCGAACTGGACAGTGCCTCCGTGCGCAGGCTCGGTGTGCGCAGCCGGCAGGCCCAGATGCACCGGCCGGGCGCGGAGGAACGCGAACTGGTCAACGCGGCCCTGTACTTGCGCAGGCCGCTGTTGGTGACGGGCCAGCCGGGCAGTGGCAAGTCCACCATCGCGCACTCCGTCGCGTACGAACTGAAGCTGGGCCGCGTCCTTTCCTGGCCCGTCGTCAGCCGCAGTACCCTGCGCGACGGCCTCTACCAGTACGACGCCATCGGACGGCTCCAGGACCTCCAGATCCGTACCGCACTCGGCGAGGACACCGCCGCGGGCATCGCCGACATCGGGCGGTACATCCGGCTCGGCCCGCTCGGCACGGCCCTGCTGGCGTACGACCGGCCGCGCGTGCTACTCGTGGACGAGCTGGACAAGAGCGACATCGACCTGCCGAACGACCTCCTGAACGTACTGGAGGAAGGGGAGTTCACCGTCCCCGAGCTGGAGCGGATCGCCGACGTCGCCCCCGACGTCGAGGTGCTGACCGACGACGGCGCCAAGGTGACCGTGCACCACGGCCGGATACGCTGCCGCGCCTTCCCCTTCATCGTGCTGACCAGCAACGGTGAGCGGGACTTCCCGGCCCCGCTGCGCAGGCGCTGCATCCAGCTGGAGATGACGCCGCCGGACGCCGAGCGGCTCGCCGGGATGGTGCGAGCCCACTTCGGTGAGGGCGCCGACCGCGAACACGCCACACTCATCGAGCAGTTCCTCGACCGCGACCCCGGCGATGTCCTCGCGGTGGACCAACTCCTCAACGCCATCCACCTGGTGCGGCAGACGGGCTGGGACCAGGACAGCGCGGCCCGCGCCCGGCTGTCCGCTGAACTGATGCATCCGCTCGACCGGACCCGGTGAGGGCGGTGCCCGGACAACCCGGACAAGAGGCCCCCGACCCCCTCGCCCGCCTCATCCGCACTCTCGACGAGGAAGGCACCCCCCTCGACAGCCGGGAACTCGCGGACGCCCTCTGGCTGGCCCGCTGGACCCGCCCCGACAGCGGGGAGCGGAACCGCCCCGGGGCCGCGGCGGCAGAGGGCGGGCCGGCCACCGAACCCCCGGATCCACGCCACGATCCCGGTACGCGCCGATCGGATCCGGCCAATCCCGGAGCGCCTCATCCGACGGAGCCGCGCGCGGCACCGGCCGACGCCGGCGGCACCTCGCGGGCCGCGCCCGAAGCGCCCGCGTCCTCCTCCCCGTCGGTACCGGCACCGGGCGTGGCCGTGCTCCCCGGGCTTCCCCCGCTCCCCGCGCTGAGCCGCTCGTTGCGGTCCCTGCGGGCGTACCGGCCCCCGGGGCCGGCGGCGCTCAGCGAGCTCGATGAGACCGCCACGGCCGAACTCACCGCCACCACAGGTCTGTTGAGCCCGGTGCGGCGGCCCGTGCGCCGCCGCACCGCGGATCTGGTGCTGCTGATGGACGGCGCCCCGTCCATGGCGGTGTGGGACGGCCTCCTGGAGGAACTTCGGCGCGCCTGCGTCCAGGTCGGGGCGTTCCGCGACGTCGTCGTGCAGTACCTGCACCCCCTGGGGGGCGGCCTCGGTGTCACCGCGCAGCCGGGACTCGGGCACGTGCTGCGTCCCGCGCAGGAGGTGTCGGACCCTTCAGGGCAGCGAGTGCACCTGCTGCTCAGCGACTGCACCGGGCCGCTGTGGCGCGACGGCACGTTCCAGCGGCTGCTGCGGGGCTGGGCGGCGACCGCCCCGCTCGCCGTGCTGCAGCCCCTGCCGCGCCGCTTTTGGCAGCGAACCGCGCTGCCCGCCATGGCAGGCACGCTGACGCGTCGTCAGGGGCTGTACCGGGAGCTGGAGTTCAGAAGTCTCGCCCGGGGGGCCGCGTCGGGTCCGCCGCAGCCCGGCCCGTACGTACCCGTCCTGATGCCCACACCCGCCGCGCTCAGCACCTGGGCGCGCCTGGTGTCGGCGGACGGCGGGCTCAGGCTGCGCGCCGCGGCGGCACCACTGGACCTCTCCCGGCCGGCGCCGTCCGCGCGGAAACTGGATGCCGACGACGACGTCGAGCGGCTGCTCGTGGAATTCGACGAGACCGCGTCGCCCACCGCCCGCGACCTCGCCGTCCAACTGTCGGCCGCGCCGCTCGCCCTGCCCGTGATGCGGCTGATCCAGCGCACGATGCAGCCCGGCAGCGGCCCCGGTGAACTGTCAGAGGTCCTGCTCGGCGGACTCGTCACCGAACGGCCCTCCGGCACCGGCGCAGGCCCCGGCCAGGAGCAGGAGAGCCGCACGGGCCCCTGGTTCGACTTCAAGCCGAAGGTGCGGGCGCTGTTGCTGCAGCGGCTCAGCGCCGGAGAGGCCGCACTCGTCCTCAAGCACTGCGCCCTGTACATCGAGCGCACCTTCGGCCGCGGCGCCCGCAATTACCCGGCAGCCGTCGTCGCGTACCTGGAGGGCACCGGCCGCCGCCCCGCGGGCGGCACCGGCAGCGTCCCCGAACCCTTCGCCACGGTGTCGGACCTGGTGCTGCGGCACTTCGAACGCAGCCTCGCCGAACTGCCCGGTACACCCCGGCGCCCAGGCCATCCGCTGCGCGCGGCGGAGAAGCGGCTGCGCCGTTACGAGTCCGGTGGTGGCGCCGACGACCTCCTGGAGGCGCTGCGCCTGCTGCGGACGCGGAAGGCAGCGGGTCACCCCGACGGGAGCCGGCTGTACGCACGGGCGCTGCTGCACGCCTGGCAGGAGTGGCGGGACCCACGGCAGCTCGCGGAGGCGGCGGACGTGGCACGGCGCGAGGCCGACGCCCTCGCGCGGCAACCCGCGCCCGACCCCGAGGCGCTCGGCGCCGCCCGGCTGACGCTGGCGAAGGTGCTGCGGGCGCTCGGCGAGGACCGGATCGCCACGGCGGCCCGGCGCCGTCCCCCGGAAGCCGCCGAGGAACGGGAACGCGGCGAACTGCTCATCGGTGAGGCGCTGGCCCACCTCGAACTCGCCATGGAGCAGCCCGGGTTGACCCCCGACACGCTGCTCGAATGCGCCGTGCTGCACACCGCCGTCGTCAACCGTCGCCTGGACCACTCGCCCACCGGCGACCTCGCCCCCCTCGAACGCACCATCGCCCAGCTGGACCGGCTGACCCGGCACTGGCCCGGAGCGGCGCCGCCCGCCGACCTCTGGTACACGCTGGGCCGGGCCCTGCTCCGGCGCGCCGAACTCGCGCCCGGTGCCACTCGCGAACAACGAGAACTGGCACTGCGGGCCGCTTCGGCCCTCGCGTCAGGGGTACAGCAGAAAGGGGGCGCGAGCGGTAGCGGCGTACCACCCGGGCGTGCGCTTTTGGATCTTGCGGAGGCGCACGCGCTGAGCGGGGGCCTGTTCGGTTCAGTGGAGGAGGGGGAAACCTTGAAGCGGGCCGCGGAGGCGGCCCGGGCCGAGGGCGACGCCGAGGTGGAGGCCGAGGCCCGCGGCAGACTTGCCGCATTCCGATGGGCACGGTACCGAGCTACGGACGAAGCGCACGAACTCGAGACGGCCGAGGCGGAGATGAAGCGGGCACTGAGTCTGTTACGACCGGGCGATCCACAACGAGCTGAACTCCTCGTCTCCTATGGGCAGATGCTGCTGGAGTCGCAGCGCGACCCGGGCGGGGCCGACGACACGAACACCGTCTCCGAGGCCGTCCACAGCCTGCGGGAGGCGGTGGCCGACACCGCGCCGAGCCATCCCTCCGCGGTCGACCGCCGCCTGCTCCTCGCCGGTGCGCTGCGCAGGCGCTACCACTCCGAGTCCATGATCGCCGACCTGTACGAGGCGTGCTGGACGCTGGAGCAGGCACTGAGGGACACCGAAGGCGCCGCTCCGCGGGCCGCCGCCTGCCTTGAACTGGGCATGCTGCACCGCATGTTGGCCCAGCGCACTCTTGAGCGCGAGGAGTGGGTCCGCTCCGACGAGGCGTTCGGGCGAGCCGCCCGGGAGGCCGACGAGGCGCGGGATCCGCGGACCGCTGCGCGTGCGCTGCATGGACGTGGCGAGGTTCTGGAGTATCTGGCGGGCCCCGCCCGCGCCCTGGAGATGTACCGCGCGGCCCGCGAACGGTGGGTGCGGACGCCTGCGGCCGACCCCGGCGAGACGCGGCGCACGGATGACCGAATCCGGCGGCTCGAAGGCACGGAGTGACTCGCACGTGTTTCCGGGCCGGGGGACGGGGGCATGCCCGGGTAGCTGATTGTCACGAGGAGGCGATGTGCAGACCCCGGCCGCGAGCGCGCGCAGTGAATCGTTGCCCGACTTCTCCGGGCTCGATCTGGCGGAGCTGCGGGACCGGAGTGATCACCCGGTGCTCGGGGCGGTGATCGAAGGGCTCCTGGAGCGGCCGCGCGCGGCGGACCGGACCGTGGCCATGTTCGACGACGGCCCGACGGTGGCCATGTACGACGACACGTCCGACTACGCATAACCCACGCGACGGGGGGAGTGGCGTGAGTCTCGACAGCACGGCGCCGGGGGCATCGAGTTCTCTCGCCAGCTGGCCGCTGCGTGACCTGGACGTGCCGGGTCTGCGCCGGTCAGGTGTGCGGCCTGTGCCGTTCCGGCAGTTCGTGCTCAAAGTGCACAGCCGCTGCAACCTCGCCTGCTCGTACTGCTACATCTACGAGGGCGCGGACAGCACGTGGCGGGAGCGCCCTACGCGGGTCGCCGACGTCACGATGCGGCACACTGCCGCCAGGGTCGCCGAGCACGTCCGCACCCACCGGCTCACCTCCGTACGCATCGACCTGCACGGTGGGGAACCGCTGCTCGGAGGCACGGCCCCCCTGCTGCGCTACGTCGCCCTGGTACGGGAATCGGTGCCGGCCGACTGCGCCGTCGACTTCGGCCTGCAGACCAACGGCACTTTGCTGACACCGGGCGCCGTGGCCGAGCTCGCCGCCGCGGGCGTCCGGATCGGGCTGAGCCTCGACGGCGGAAGTCCCCGGCACAACCTGCAGCGTGCCGATCACGCGGGCCGCCCGGCCTGGCCGGCCGTGGCCCGGGCGGCCAGCCTGTTGAGCCGTCACCCCGACACGTATGCGGGCATCCTGTGCACCATTGACCTTGTCAACGACCCGACGGAAGTCGCGAGTTCGCTGTTCGCGCTACGTCCGCCCGCCCTCGACCTGCTGCTCCCGCACGCCAATTGGAGCACCCCGCCGCCCGGTATCGCCCCCGCCGACCCCACAGCCGTGCGACTGCCGCACGATCGCCCCACCCCGTATGGGGACTGGCTCGCCGAGGCCTTCGACCTGTGGTGGACGCGGCGCGGTGAGCCGCCGGTACGGATCCGGCTGTTCTCCGAGATCATCACGCTGTTGCTCGGCCGTCCCAGCGTCACCGAGGCCGTCGGACTCTCCCCGGTCGCCACGGTCGTCGTCGACACCGATGGCGCCATCGAGCAGGTCGACTCGCTGAAGACCGCATACGAGGGCGCCCCCGCCACCGGGCTCGACGTGCGCCGCAACAGCTTCGACCAAGCGCTCGAGCACCCCGGCATCGCCGCCCGCCATCTGGGCCGTGATGCCCTGGGGGCCGGCTGCCGGGCCTGCCCCCTGACAGCGGTCTGTGGCGGAGGCAACTACGCCCACCGCTACAGCGCGCACAGCGGCTTCCGGCACCCCACGGTGTACTGCGCCGACATGGCCCGACTGATACGCCACATAGCGGGCCGGGTGCGTGCCGAGATGGGCACCTCGACCTAGCCTTCCCGGCTGAATTTACCGGTCGCCCGACGCTTCGTCAGGTCTCCCGACCGACCATGAACTACCGTGCCACAAACTGACGTTCCTTCTCGTTCACACCGCTTACAGGACAGCTCGTACGACCTCGTAGGACAGGGAGACGGTCGCATGGCCGAGCACATCACCATCAGTCACGCGGGCTCCAGCCGTCCCTGGGCGGCATGGATCTCGCACCAGCTGGAGCAGCAGGGGATCAGCACCTCGATGCTGCGCTGGGACCCGGCGGTGGAGACCTCCCTCGTCGAGGCCCTGACCGGCCTTCTCGATGCACCCGGTCGCGTACTGCTGGTCCTCGACGACTGGTACTTCGGTCTCGGTCCACGGCCGATGTCGGAGTGGGCGGACGCCCTGCGCGAGGTTGTCCCGGCCCGCTCCGAGCGATTCGCCGCGGTCAACGTCGCCTCGGGTGCGTTGCCCGCCACCGCGGCCGCTCTCGTCCCGGTCGACCTGCTCGGTCTGGACGCGCGGGAGGCCCGGCGCCGGCTGCTGCGCAGGCTCGGAGTGGAGCGGTCGCGCCACGTCGATGACGAAAACGGTGGCCCCCGCTTCCCCAACGATGACCAGGCGCAGTGGAACGTGCCGCCGCGCAACGAGCGGTTCACCGGTCGTGACGCGCTTTTGGAGAAGATCCATTCCGTCTTCGCGGACAGCGGCGAGGGCGAGCGTTGCGTGCTGCGCGGCATCTCCGGTGTCGGCAAGACCCAGATCGCCCGCGAGTACGCGTACCGCTTCCGCAACGAGTACGACATCGTCTGGCAGGTCAACTCCGGTTACCCGGGTACCGCGCGCGAGCAGCTCGCCGAACTCGCGATCCGGCTCGATCTGCCCGCGGGCCGCGAGACCGGTGACCGCATCCGCGCCGTCCAGGGCACGCTGCGCGGTGGCCGCCCCTACCGGAACTGGCTGCTGATCTTCGACGGCGCCGACAGCGTCGAGGGCATCGAGGCCCTGCTGCCCGACGGGCCCGGCCACGTACTGATCACGACCCTCACCCGGGACTGGGCCGCTTTCAGCCGGACCCAGGAGATCGAGGTCCAGCCCTTCACCCGGCGCGAGAGCGTCGCCTTCGTCTCCCGCCGTGCGCCCCGGCTCACCCCCGTCCAGGCGGACGCGCTCGCCGCGGCCGTGCAGGACCTGCCGCTCCTGGTGAACCAGACCGCCGCCTGGCTCGCCATCAACGAGACCATGCCCGTCGAGACGTACATCGAGCGCATCCGCAGCGGCCGGCCCAACGAGTTCGGGCTGAGCATCATCGACGACGACTACAAGAAGAGCGTCTGGACGAGCTGGTCGCTCACGCAGAACATGCTGCGCGAACGGCATCCGGACGCCGCCGAACTCCTCAAGGTCTTCGGCTTCTTCTCACCCGACGCGATCCCCGTCGGCCTCATCCAGTCCGCCCGCCCCGGCGACCTGCCGGCGCACCTGGAGGCACTCACCGCCGATCCGATCGGCTGGCACACCAACCTGCGCCGTCTCAACGAGGCGACCGCGGTGATGCGCATGGACTACCCGGCCGCGGACACCGCTCTCGACCAAGGCGTCGAGAGCGTGCAGATGCACCACCTCTACCACAGCTATCTGCGCTCGGGCATGCCCGAGGCCGAGCGCGAGGCCGCCGCCGCCGCGGCCTGCCGAGTCCTGGTCAGCGGCTCTCCCCGCAACCCCAACGACACACGGTTGTGGGCCCGCTACGCCCAGCTCATTCCGCATCTCGACTACGCCGGGGTGTTCGACAGCGCCGACCCGGACGTGCAGGGGCTCGTCCTCGACTGCATCGAATACCTGCGTGTACGCGGTGAGCAGTCGGCCGGACTCGAACTGATCCAGAAGGTGCTGCCGCGCTGGCAGCAGCGCCTCGAACCGACCGACCGCAACCTGCTCCGGCTCGACTACTACCACGCGATCATGCTGCGCCGGGTCGGCCGCTACCGCGAGGCAGAGGCCGCCGGCCGCAACTCCGTGGCCCTGCTGCAGGTGCACGCCCCGGACAGCAACGATCTCCTGCTGGCCAAGCAGGGCCTGGGCGGATCCCTGTTGGCCCTCGCGGTCTACGACGAGGCCAGGGACCTTTTCAAGGAGGTGTGGGAGGCGTACCGCGGCCTGCTGGGCGAGCAGCACCCACGCACCCTGGGCGGCCACCACAACTACGCCGCCGCACTGGCCCAGTTGGGCCACTACGAACAGTCCCTGGCCATCGAACTCGACGTGCTGCAGGCCCGTGAACGCGTCCTCAAGCTCCGCCATCCCGTGACCCTGGAGAGCGGGACCGCTTGCGCCACCCGGCTGCGCTCGCTCGGCCGCTACGCGGAGGCGCTGTCGCGCCAGGAGCAGAACGTGCGGGTCCAGCGCCAGATCATGGACCTCTACCACCCGCAGACCCTGCGTGCCGAGCACAGTCTCGCGCTGTGCCTGCGCCGTTCCGGCGAGTACCAGCAGGCCGAATCCCTGATGCGTACGGTGCTCACCCGGTCCGAGCAGGTCCACGGCCCCGGTCACCCCGACACCCTCGCGGTGCTCGCCGACTACGCGACCCTGCAGCGCTCCCACGGAGACACCGGCCGGGCGAAGGAGCTGGCTGCGAGCGCCGCGGCCGGGTACGCGTCGCTGCTCGGCGACGGGCACCCCTTTTCCGCCGGAGTCCTCGGCAACCTCGCCCTGGCGGAGGCCGAGTTCGGTGACCGTGACGAGTCGCTGCACATGTCGGAGCGGGCTCTGTCCCGGATGAGTGCGGCGGTGGGCGCTCGGCACCCCTGGACCCTCGGCTGCTCCCTCAACACCTCGGGCGCCCGGGCCCTGGCGGGCGACGTGGAGGGCGCGGCGGAGCTCAGTCTCGCCACCGCCGAGGCGGCCGCGGACGTGCTCGGCGCGCTCCACCCTCTGACGCTCTCCG
Organism: Streptomyces sp. NPDC050264; assembly: GCF_040655895.1. Classification (NCBI taxonomy): domain Bacteria; kingdom Bacillati; phylum Actinomycetota; class Actinomycetes; order Kitasatosporales; family Streptomycetaceae; genus Streptomyces; species Streptomyces sp. NPDC050264. The sequence continues at coordinate 148,191 of NZ_JBFAKV010000014.1, read as the reverse complement.
CGGGGGCCGCGTACGCCACGGATCTGCGTCTGCTGCGCCGCGGCAAGGAAGCGGGCGAGAAGGAGCAGGAAGTCATCCGCGGCCTGGCCGAGACCCTCGGCGACCAGCACCCGCACACGGTCGGCATCCGCCGCCGCTTCCGCCCCTACTGGGACTTCGAGCCGCAGCCGGTGTAGTCACGCGGGCAGAGACACGGAAGGGCCCGGCATCCCGAGGGGGTGCCGGGCCCAACTTCCGTACCGCTAAGGCGAATTACGCCTCGAACACCTCACGCACCAGCTGTTCCTGCTCCGCCTGGTGCCGCTTGGCGGAGCCGACCGCCGGGGAGGAGCCGTGCGGGCGCGAGATGCGCCGCAGGCGCTCCGCGCCGGGGATGTCGGCGCCGACCGCGAGGTCCAGATGGTCGATCAGGTTGAGCGCGATGAACGGCCAGGCACCCTGGTTCGCCGGCTCCTCCTGTGCCCACAGGTACTTCTCGGCGTTCGGGTACTTGGCGATCTCGGCCTGGAGCTCGGTACCCGGCAGCGGGTACAGGCGCTCGACGCGGATGATCGCGGTGTCGGTGACGCCGCTCTTCTTCCGCTCGGCCTCGAGGTCGTAGTACAGCTTGCCCGCGACGAAGACGACCTTGCGGACCGCCTTGGCGTCCACCGAGTCGTCGCCGATGACGGGACGGAAGCCGCCCGTCGTGAACTCCTCCACCTTCGACGCGGCGGCCTTGAGGCGCAGCATCGACTTCGGGGTGAAGACCACCAGCGGCTTGTGGTGCGGGTTGTGCACCTGCCACCGCAGGAGGTGGAAGTAGTTCGACGGGAGGGTGGGCATGGCCACCGTCATGTTGTTCTGTGCGCAGAGCTGGAGGAACCGCTCGATGCGGGCGGAGGAGTGGTCCGGGCCCTGGCCCTCGTAGCCGTGCGGGAGGAGCAGGGTGACGCCGGACGTCTGGCCCCACTTCTGCTCGGCGGCCGAGATGTACTCGTCGACGACCGTCTGCGCGCCGTTGACGAAGTCGCCGAACTGCGCTTCCCAGAGCACGAGCGACTCGGGACGCGCCAGCGAGTAGCCGTACTCGAAGCCCATGACCGCGTACTCGGAGAGCAGCGAGTCGTAGACGTTGTAGCGGGCCTGCTCGGGCGAGAGGTAGAGCAGCGGGGTGTAGTCCTCGCCGGTCTCCCGGTCGATGAGGACCGCGTGGCGCTGGCCGAAGGTGCCGCGGCGCGAGTCCTGGCCGGAGAGGCGGACCGGGGTGCCCTCCAGGAGGAGGGAGCCGACGGCGAGCGTCTCGCCCATGCCCCAGTCGATGGTCCCGTCCTCGATCATCGCGGCGCGGCGCTGCAGCTGCGGCAGCAGGCGCGGGTGCACCGTGACGTTGTCGGGGATGTTGACCTGGGACTCGGCGATCCGCTTGACGGTCTCCTGGGTGATCGCCGTCTGCACGGCCACCGGGAACTCGGCCTGCGGGTCCGGGAGCTGGGCCTCGGCCGGGGCCGAGACGGCTTCGCGGACCTCGGTGAAGACCTTCTCCAGCTGGCCCTGGAAGTCCTGCAGCGCCTGCTCGGCCTCTTCCAGGGTGATGTCGCCGCGACCGATGAGGGACTCGGTGTAGAGCTTGCGCACCGAGCGCTTCTTGTCGATCAGGTCGTACATCAGCGGCTGTGTGAACGCCGGGTTGTCCGACTCGTTGTGACCGCGGCGGCGGTAGCAGATGAGGTCGATGACGACGTCCTTGTTGAACGCCTGGCGGAACTCGAAGGCCAGGCGGGCAACGCGGACGACGGCCTCGGGGTCGTCGCCGTTCACGTGGAAGATCGGCGCCTCGATCATGCGGGCCACGTCGGTGGCGTACATGGAGGAGCGCGAGGACTCCGGGGCGGCGGTGAAGCCGACCTGGTTGTTGATGACGATGTGGACCGTGCCGCCCGTGCGGTAGCCGCGCAGCTGCGACATGTTGAGCGTCTCGGCGACCACTCCCTGGCCCGCGAAGGCCGCGTCGCCGTGCAGGGCGACGGGCAGGACCGTGAAGTCCGTGCCGCCCTTGTTGATGATGTCCTGCTTGGCGCGGACGATGCCCTCGATGACCGGGTCGACCGTCTCCAGGTGGGACGGGTTGGCGGCCAGCGAGACGTTGATCTGCTCGCCGTCCAGGCCGGTGAAGGTGCCCTGGGCGCCCAGGTGGTACTTCACGTCGCCGGAGCCGTGCATCGACTTCGGGTCGAGGTTGCCCTCGAACTCGCGGAAGATCTGCGCGTACGACTTGCCGACGATGTTGGCCAGCACGTTCAGGCGGCCACGGTGGGCCATGCCGATGACGACCTCGTCGAGGCGGGCCTCGGCGGCGGAGTCGATGACCGCGTCGAGCAGCGGGATGACGGACTCGCCGCCCTCCAGGGAGAAGCGCTTCTGGCCGACGTACTTCGTCTGCAGGAAGGTCTCGAACGCCTCGGCCGAGTTCAGGCGGCGCAGGATGCGCAGCTGCTCCTCGCGCTCCGGCTTGGAGTGCGAGCGCTCGATGCGGTCCTGGATCCACTTGCGCTGCTTGGGGTCCTGGATGTGCATGAACTCGACGCCGGTGGTGCGGCAGTACGAGTCGCGCAGCACACCGAGGATGTCGCGCAGCTTCATCATCGACTTGCCGGCGAAGCCGCCGACGGCGAACTCGCGCTCCAGGTCCCAGAGGGTGAGGCCGTGCTCGGTGATGTCCAGGTCGGGGTGCTTGCGCTGCTTGTACTCCAGCGGGTCGGTGTCGGCCATGACGTGGCCGCGGACCCGGTAGGAGTGGATCAGCTCGAAGACCCGCGCGGCCTTGGTGACGTCGTCGTCGTGCGAGGCGTCGATGTCCTTGAGCCAGCGGACCGGCTCGTAGGGGATGCGCAGGGCCTTGAAGATCTCGTCGTAGAACTCGCCCTCACCGAGGAGGAGGTTGGCGACGATGCGCAGGAACTCGCCGGAGGCGGCGCCCTGGATGACCCGGTGGTCGTAGGTCGACGTGAGCGTCATGACCTTCGAGATGCCGAGCTTGTTCAGCGTGTCCTGGGAGGTGCCCTGGAACTCCGCCGGGTAGTCCATCGAGCCGACGCCCATGATGACCGACTGGCCGGGCATCAGGCGCGGGACCGAGTGGACGGTGCCGAGGCCGCCGGGGTTGGTCAGCGAGACCGTGACACCGGTGAAGTCGTCCATGCCGAGCTTGCCGTCGCGGGCCCGGCGGACGATGTCCTCGTAGGCCTGCCAGAACTCGAAGAAGTTCAGCGTCTCGGCCTTCTTGATGCCCGCGACGACCAGCTGACGGTCGCCGTTGGGCTTCACCAGGTCGATGGCGAGGCCGAAGTTGATGTGCTCCGGCTTGACCAGCGTCGGCTTGCCGTCCTTCTGCACGAAGGAGTGGTTCATCGACGGCATGGCCTTGATGGCCTGCACCATGGCGTACCCGATGAGGTGCGTGAAGGAGATCTTCCCGCCGCGGGCGCGCTTGAGGTGGTTGTTGATGACGATGCGGTTGTCGAACAGCAGCTTCACCGGGACCGCACGCACGGACGTGGCCGTGGGGACCTCGACGGAGGCGTTCATGTTCTTCGCGACGGCGGCGGCGGGACCGCGCAGCGTCACGAACTCGGGGCCGGCGGGGGCCTCGGTCGTCACTGGTTCAGCCTTCTTCGGAGCGGGGGTGGCGGGGGCGGGCTTCGCGGCGGCAGGCGCCGACTGCGCAGGCTGCGCGGGCGCCGGTGCGGGAGCCGCGGCAGCGGGCTTGGCCGGGGCCGGCGCGGGGGCGGCCGGTGCCTGCGCGGCGGGGGCCGGCTGGGCCGGGGCCGCGGGCTTCTGGGCCGGCGCCGCGGTCGGCGCAGCCCCCGCGGCTGCGGCACCTGGCTTGTAGTCGGCGAAGAAGTCCCACCAGGCTCGGTCAACCGAATTCGGGTCCTGGAGGTACTGCTGATAGATCTCGTCGACGAGCCACTCGTTGGGACCGAAGGCGGCGGCAGGGTTTTTCCCCTGCCCGGCTTGGTCGGTCTCGGTCGAGATACTCGAGTTACTGGGGGACTGTGGCGACACGGCGGTAACCGCCCTCTTCCGCTTCTCACAAGGTGATGGACAGCGGGAATAAAGGCTACGCCTCCATCAGCGGCACGTGCAGACCGGGCCGGTGATCCGTCGCGTAAGTCACACTGGAAGGCAAGTTTCGGGACGGGAATTGGCGGGAAACAACCGGGGTTTCGGTACGTTCGGACACGCGCCCGGCGTCTTCGGGTACGCCCGGGCACGGCTTGACCTCCGCCTGACCGAAACCCTACGTCAACTTTGCGTTCGCGGCTCTCCCGGAAGAGTGACCTTGATGCGGCAGCCGCGGTCGGATTCGGCCACGCCTATCCGGCCACCGTGCAGGTCGACGGCCCAGCGCGCGATGGCGAGGCCGAGGCCCGTACCGCCGTCGCCCTTGCCGTTGGCCGTGTGTCCCGCGTCGCCCCGGTTGAAACGCTCGAACACCCGGTGCCACTCCGACTGCGGGATGCCGGGGCCCTCGTCGAGCACCTCCAGCTCCAGGGACTCGGGGTAGGGGCCGCGTCGTGCCTGCACGGTCACGCGGCCGTGCGGCGGCGAGTGCTTCACCGCGTTGTCGATGAGATTCGCCACTACCTGGTGGATGCGCTCCGGGTCGGCGTGCGCCGTCAGCTCCGGCGGGGAGACGTCGAGGTGGAGATGGACGTCGGTACGCGTATGGGTGCCGGAGCCGGAGGCGATGCCCGCGCGCTGGGACACCGCCATGTTCGCTTCCTTGAGCACGCCCGACAGATACGGCCAGACCTCGAAGCGGCGGGCCTTGAGCGGCACCACGCCGTTGTCGAGACGGGACAGGTCGAGGAGGGTCTCGACGAGCCGGCCGAGCCGCTCCGTCTGTTTCAGCGCGGTGCGCATCGTCTCGGGGTCGGCCGACATGACGCCGTCGACCACGTTCTCCAGGACCGCGCGCAGACCGGCGATCGGGGTGCGCAGCTCGTGCGAGACGTTCGCGACCAGCTCTTTGCGCTGCTGGTCCTGGGCCGCCAGCTCGTCGGCCATGCGGTTGATCGTGACCGCGAGGTCGCCGAGTTCGTCACGGCGGTCCGCGCCCCGGACCCGGCGGGTGTAGTCGCCGTTGGAGATGGAGCGGGCCACCGTGCTCATCTCGTCGAGCGGCGCGGTGAGGCTGTGCGCCACGAACTGCGTGATCAGCAGCGTCGCGATGATCGAGAACACGGTGATGAAGCGCAGCTCGGTCGCCGTGTACATCGCCACCATGAGCAGGCCCGTGGTGATGAAGACGGAGACGACGACGAGCGTGCCGAGCTTCGCCTTGATCGAGAAGGGGCGCAGGCCGCCCGTGGCCCAGTGCGGGTTGAGGGGATGCGGCCTGTGGGGGCGGCCGTACGGTGCCCGGTCCCCGGTGCTCATGGGTTGGGCGTCTCCAGCGCGTATCCCACCCCGTGCACGGTGCGGATGCGCTCCGCGCCGATCTTCCGGCGCAGCGCCTTGATGTGGCTGTCGACGGTGCGGGTGCCCGAGGCGTCCGCCCAGTCCCACACCTCGGCGAGCAGCTGCTCGCGGGAGAGGACGGCGCGGGGGGTGTTCGCCAGGCACACCAGGAGGTCGAACTCGGTCGGAGTGAGATGGACGTCCTCGCTCCGGACCCGCACCCGGCGCTGCGCGTGGTCGATCTCCAGTTCGCCGAGGCGGAGGATGCCGCTTCGCGGAGTCGCCGCGGCGAGCGCCGCCCGTTCGACCCTGCGCAGGAGTACGTGCACCCGCGCCGCCAGTTCCCGCATGGAGAACGGCTTGGTCATGTAGTCGTCGGCCCCGACGCCGAGCCCGACGAGCATGTCCGTCTCGTCGTCGCGTGCGGTCAGCATCATGACCGGCACCGGTCGCTGCGCCTGTACGCGACGGCAGACTTCCAGGCCGTCGAATCCGGGCAGCATGATGTCGAGAATCAGCAGGTCGGGCTGCCATGCCTCGGCTGTGTCGACCGCCGCCGGACCGTCCTGTGCGGTTTGCACGAGGAATCCCTCGGCCCGTAGCCGGGCGGCGATGGCGTCCACGATCGTGGGGTCGTCCTCGACGACCAGAACCCGGCGCTGGGCGCCCGGGGTCGCCGTGCTGCCGTTGTGGGAGGTGTGTGTCTGCTCCATCGCCCCGCCCCTGAATGCGCGCCGTCCTGACGCGCTTGACGCTTGAATGATCTGGGTTTCGGACGTCAGCGTACGGGGAGTTACCGCCGGTCGGCTACGCGCCCCGTACTGCGAGGTGCACCACGTCGGGTACGCCTCGGACAACGGGGATCTCTTCGGTGCGGACCGCCCGGAATCCGGCATTCCGCAAGGTTCCTTCGAAATTTGCGGAGGGCTGTGCGGACCAGACGGCCAGGACACCGCCGGGATTCAGACGGGCGTGACACGTGCCAAGTCCGACGGGGGAGTAGAGGCTTTCGTTGTCCTCGGTGACGGTCCAGTCGGGGCCGTTGTCGATGTCGAGGCAGAGGGCGTCGTACGTGACCGACGTTTCGCGCAGGTGGCGGACGAGGTCGGCCTCGAGGATCTCCGTCCGTTCGTCGGCGACGGCCGCGGCGGACAGGGGCCGCAGCTGACCTCTCAAGTGCCAGTCGACGATGGCCGGTTCACGCTCCACGACGGTGATGCGGCCCCAGCGGGGGTCGGCCGCGGCATGGGCCAGGGAGAAGCCGACGCCGAGTCCGCCGATGAGCAGGCTCGGTTCGGCCCGCGCGGTGGGGAGTTCGGCCAGTGCCGCGTCGATGAGCAGCCGTTCGGAGCGCCCGTCGGAGGTGTCCATCAGGAACGTGCCGTTGGCGATGATCTGCAGCAGGTCGCCGTGGCGGCGCAGGACGACTTCGCCGTAGGGGCCGGTGCGGCGGTCGAGGACGGTGGGCGGTTCGGTGAGGAAGCTGTCGGGCATGCGGTCATTGTTCTCGGACCGAGGTCTCGCGCAGGGGATGTTCCGGGACGTGGACGATCCGGAACGGGGACGTTCCGGGAAATATGCGGAGGGACCGGTGCGGTCGATGCCGCGCTCCGTGACCACATGCGGGCATGTGGCTACTGTGCGTGCCCGCCTGCCCGTTGCGGACGCCATCGGCATCTGTGAGGTTGCTGTGATTCGGGTCTCATATGGCGCCTGTCGTGGACAGTGGTGCCTGATGAGGCGAAGTCTGGACCGGGATCTATCGGTGTGGATCCGTTCAAAGGATCTGAAAGGGGTGCCTCACGTGGAACCAGGCGTGACGACCGCCATCGAGATGGCACCCGCTCCCGGGGCACGGCGCCCGCTGAACGGCATTCCGCCGCAGCCCCGGCCCCCGGTCCGCGAGAACGAGCCGTCCCGGCGCCCGCGGCTCCGGCGGCTGCTGCCCACACCGACCGGCACCCCCTTCACCTTCACGTACGCCCTCGTCCTCATCGGCACCTCGCTGTTCATGGAGTTCGCCGACCCGCACACGGTCTCCGCCGCACTCCGTGCATCCAGCACCGATGTAACCCATCTGGCCCAGTCGCCGGTGCTCGTGCTCGGGGCCAGCGCGCTGTGGATCGCGGGCGGCATCACCTCCCCGTTCGGGATCGCGTTCGTCGTCGTGCTGACCGCTCTGGAACGGCGCGCAGGCGGACTGCGCACGGCCGGTGTCTTCCTGCTCGGCCATGTACTGGCGACCCTGGCGACCGAGGTCCCCGTGGGTCTGTCGGTGATGGTCGGCCACCTCCCCGACACCTCGCTGCACCGCCTCGACTACGGCATCAGCTTCGGCGTCGCCGCGAGCGTCGGGGCGCTGGCCGGGCTGCTCACGCGGTGGCCGCGCCGGCTGGTGCTCGGCGGGTTCGCGGCGATGCTCGTCGAGGACCTGATCGCGTTCACCGACCCGATGACGAGCTGGGGACACCTGCTGGCCCTGGCCATAGGTGTGGCGAGCTGGCCGCTGCTCCGGCGCCGTCACCTCCTGCTGTCCGGTCGGTCCGGCGCCCCCGAGCGCTCGTCCCGAAGCGCACGACGCAGTGCCACAACTGCTTGAGGTACTGCGCGACCTCGTCCCTCGTCCCGTACGCCGCCCAGCCCTCCGGTGACCTGACCGCGTCCGCGGCGGCCCGCCCGACGGCGGCCGCGTCCACGCCGCCGTCGCCCGTGAACTCCGCGCGCACACGCGCCGCGACCGCGGGCAGCGCGGGCCCGCGGAAGTCCGCCAGGTCGGCGTCCCGGCCGCCGGGGTGCAGCACGTACCCGCCGTGCCACTCCACGGGCAGCCCGAGGCCGATGAGGAGGCCGCCGGCGCGGGTGCCGCGGAACGACGGGTCGAGGACGAGCGCCTCCGCGTCCCCGGCCAGGTCCACGTCGCCGTGCACCTGCGCCTCCACGTAGAAGTCGAGGGACCGGCCCGCTCGCGCGGGTGCCGTCGGGCGCGGCAGGCCGCGGATCACCGCCACCGGGTCGGCGCCCGCGACGCCGAGCGACTGCCCGCTCTCCTCGGCGTCCGCCACCAGCGCGGCCAGTACGGGGTGGAACGTGTCGGCGGTGCCCACGTCGGCGGGCCCGACATGGCTGTCCCCGAAACAGAAGGTGGCCCGCGCGCTCACCTTCGCCCGCAGCCGCACATGGCAGGACCCGAAGCGGGGTGCGGCCCCGTCCGCGTGACGCATCACGTTCAGCGCGCCGTACTTGGGCCGCTCCACGGCGGCGGCGCCCGTGTACGCCCCGCCGAACAGCCGCTTTTCCCAGCTGTCGCGCAGGCCGCCCGGGTGTGCGCTGCGGCTGCCGTTGGAGAGGCCCGTCTCGTACTGGCCGCGGTACCGGCCGTCGGCGGCGAGCCGCTCGGCGACCGTGGTGCGCCCGTCGGGGAGCAGCCGGTCCGGGTGGAAATTGAGGGTCACGCGCGCGTGGGTGCACAGGTCCCCGATGAGGGCGGCGGCCAGTGCGGGGGTGACGCCGTGCGCCGCGAGCCGGTCGAGTGCGCGGCCTCGGGCCGCGCGTCCCGCCGCGCGCAGGTGCCGCAGGGCGGCTTGCTGGGCGCCGGTCAGCGGGAGCGCGGGGGCGGTCATCGCCGCAGTATCGGGCGGTCCGGGCGTCACCGGCAAAGGAATTCCGGGGCGCTCGCTCAGGCCGCCGTGCCCAGGTGCTTCGCGTTCGTCAGCGGTGCCACGATCCGCCAGCCCACCGCCTCGTACAGGAGGCGTCCCTCGGGGGTGCAGGCGAGGACGGCGCGGGTGGCTCCCTGGGCGCGGGCCGCCTCCTGCAGCGTGCCCATGACCACCCTGCCGAGGCCCTTGCGGCGGTGGAGCCCGGACGTCTCGATCTGGTCGACGACCGCGCTCGCGCCGGTCGGGGCGGTCTGGCCGCGCGCGGCGAACGAGCCGTCCGCGTCGGTGAGCAGCACCCGGGTGACGCCTCCTCGGCTCCAGGTGTGCAGCCGGTAGCCCGCGGGGGCCTGCGGTGCGGCGGCGGGCGTCAGCTCGGTCGCCATCAGGAAGTCGCCCGAGCCGTACGGCTGCCACTCGGGCCCCAGCCACGGCAGCACCCGCTCCGGATCGGCGAAGACCTTGAGGTGGAAGGCGCGGGCGCGTGTCGACTCGGCGACCTTACGGACGTCTTCCTCGCGCACGCCGTCGTTGGTGGCGCCCAGCACATGACGGCCGGGCTGTTCCGGCAGGCCCACGTGGATCGTGTATCCCCAGGGCTCGGCGAGCGGGGAAGTGGCCCCGCGCGACACGACCCAGCCGTCGACCCAGTCCCGTACGAGATCGTCCCCCGCCATGCGCGCACTCCCCAAGCTCGTAATGGTCCTGACCGGCAAGCGCACCTTACGCGGCTCGATTCCGGGGGCGACAGACGTGATCGCTGAGAGCGAACGCGTGGCCGGGAACATTCGGAGGCGCCCATGCATTGAGTCGACATAGCTCAACTTGACTGCCTAAGGGGAGATCATGGCTTCGACGTCCACATCGCTCACCTTGCCCGTGCTGCCGCTCGACGACGAGGTCGTGCTGCCCGGCATGGTGGTGCCCCTGGACCTGAACGACACCGATGTACGCGCCGCCGTGGAGGCCGCACAGGCCGCCGCCCGTTCCACCGGGGACAGCAAGCCGAAGGTGCTGCTTGTTCCGCGGATCGACGGCACGTACGCGAACACGGGGGTGCTCGGCACCGTCGAGCAGGTGGGACGCCTCGCCGACGGCGACCCCGGCGCGCTGATCCGCGGCCGCGGCCGCGTGCGCATCGGCGCGGGCACCACCGGGCCCGGCGCCGCCCTGTGGGTGGAGGGCCTGACCGTCGAGGAGGAGGTGCCCGAGCCGCTGCCCGGCGCCGTCGCCGAGCTGGTCAAGGAGTACAAGGCCCTCGCCACGAACTGGCTGAAGAAGCGCGGCGCCTGGCAGGTCGTGGACCGCGTCCAGCAGATCGACGAGGTGTCGACCCTCGCCGACAACTCCGGTTACTCGCCGTTCCTCACCACCGATCAGAAGGTCGAACTCCTGGAGACGGCCGACCCGGTCGCCCGCCTCAAGCTCGCCGCCGAGCACCTGCGCGAGCACCTGGCCGAGCAGGACGTGGCCGAGTCGATCGCCAAGGACGTACAAGAAGGCGTCGACAAGCAGCAGCGCGAGTTCCTGCTGCGGCGCCAGCTCGACGCGGTCCGCAAGGAGCTGCGCGAGCTGAACGGAGAGGCCGAGGGCGAGGAGTCCGACGACTACCGCGCCCGCGTCGAGGCCGCCGACCTGCCCGAGAAGGTCCGCGAGGCCGCGCTCAAGGAGGTCGAGAAGCTGGAGCGGTCCAGCGACCAGTCCCCCGAGGGCTCCTGGATCCGCACCTGGCTCGACACCGTCCTCGAACTGCCGTGGACCGAGCGGACCGAGGACGAGTACGACATCAAGGGCGCCCAGCAGATCCTCGACGCCGAGCACGCGGGCCTGGAGGACGTGAAGGAGCGCATCACCGAGTACCTGGCCGTGCGCAAGCGGCGCTCCGAGCGCGGGCTCGGCGTCGTCGGCGGCCGCCGCGGCGGCGCCGTGCTCGCCCTGGTCGGCCCGCCCGGCGTCGGCAAGACGTCGCTCGGCGAGTCCGTGGCCCACGCGATGGGCCGCAAGTTCGTCCGCGTCGCCCTCGGCGGCGTGCGCGACGAGGCGGAGATCCGCGGTCACCGTCGTACGTACGTGGGCGCCCTGCCGGGCCGGATCGTGCGCGCGATCAAGGAGGCCGGGTCGATGAACCCGGTGGTCCTGCTCGACGAGATCGACAAGGTCGGCTCCGACTTCCGCGGCGACCCCGCCGCGGCCCTGCTCGAAGTCCTCGACCCGGCGCAGAACCACACCTTCCGCGACCACTACCTGGAGGTCGAACTCGACCTGTCCGACGTCGTGTTCCTCGCGACGGCGAACGTCCTGGAGGCCATCCCGGAGGCGCTGCTCGACCGTATGGAGCTGGTGCGGCTCGACGGCTACACCGAGGACGAGAAGGTCGTCATCGCCCGCGACCACCTGCTCCCGCGCCAGCTGGAGCGGGCCGGTCTGGAGAAGGACGAGGTCGCCCTCGACGAGAGCGCGCTGCGCAAGCTCGCGGGCGAGTACACCCGGGAAGCCGGTGTCCGGAACCTGGAGCGCTCCGTCGGCCGGCTGCTCCGCAAGGTCGCGGCGCAGCACGAACTGGGCGAGCGGAAGCTGCCGTTCACGGTGACCGACGCCGATCTGCGGGCGCTCATCGGGCGGCCGCACCACGTGCCCGAGTCCGCGCAGGACCCGGCCGAGCGGCGCACGGCGGTGCCGGGTGTCGCGACCGGGCTCGCCGTGACCGGCGCCGGTGGCGACGTGCTCTTCGTGGAGGCGTCCCTCGCCGACCCGGAGACGGGCGCGGCCGGGCTCACCCTCACCGGCCAGCTCGGCGACGTCATGAAGGAGTCGGCGCAGATCGCGCTCTCCTTCCTGCGCTCGCACGGGGCGGAACTGGAGCTGCCCGTCGGCGACTTGAAGGAGCGCGGCGCGCACATCCACTTCCCGGCCGGTGCCGTGCCCAAGGACGGGCCGAGCGCGGGCGTCACCATGACGACCGCCCTCGCCTCGCTGCTCAGCGGGCGCCTGGTCCGTACGGATGTGGCGATGACCGGTGAGGTGTCGCTGACCGGACGCGTGCTGCCCATCGGCGGCGTCAAGCAGAAGCTGCTCGCCGCGCACCGGGCCGGCATCACGACGGTGATCATCCCGAAGCGCAACGAGGCCGACCTGGACGATGTCCCGGCGGAGGTCCTGGCGAAGCTGGACGTGCACCCGGTGACGGATGTCCGCCAGGTGCTCGAACTGGCCCTCGCCCCGGCCACGGCGGGTGTGGAGGTTCCGGTGGCGGCGTGACGGACGCGACCGGTCGTCGGAGGCCCGGGCCCCTCGCGGGACCCGGGCCTCTCGGCAGGTCAGCCGTTGGCGAGCGCCTGCACGCGGTCCAGCGCGCCGTTGAACTTGTTGTGGTCGCCGACCGTCGGGCCGGACGACGTGTACTGCCAGATCGTCTGGACGCCCCAGCCGGCCGGCAGCGCCCCCACGGTGGAGGCGTAACGGGCGATCCACAGCGGGTTGGTGGACCCGAACGCGGCGGAGTTGCCGGTGCAGTCGGTCCACCAGCTCGTCGCCGTGTAGATCACGGCGTCCCGGCCGGTGCGCGCCTTGTACTGGTTCACGAAGTCCCGGATCCACGTCACCATCGCGGCCTGCGTCTTGCCGTAGCACGCGGCGCCGTACGGGTTCCACTCGATGTCGAGCACGCCCGGCAGCGTCCTGCCGTCCTTGGACCAGCCGCCGCCGTGGTCGACGAAGTAGTTGGCCTGGGTGGCACCGTTCGTGGTGTCCGGGGTCGCGAAGTGGTAGGCCCCGCGGATCATGCCCACGTTGTACGAGCCGTTGTACTGCTGCGCGAAGTAGGGGTTCGTGTAGTACGTGCTCTCGGTGGCCTTGGTGTAGGCCCACTTCACGCCGCTGCTCCACAGCGTCGACCAGGCCACGTTGCCCTGGTGGCTGCTGACGTCGACCCCCTCGGTCTGCGTGACCCTGCCGACCGGGCCCTCGCCGGTGTCGCCGTCGTGCTCGGCCACCCCCATGCCCAGGTGGGCCTCGCCCCGGGCGGGGACGTCGGCGGCCTGCGCGGCGCTCGGCAGGGTGAACAGAAGGGAGAGCGCGGCGAGCAGAGCGCCTGCCGCGATGCTCCTGCGCTTGGGGGTTACGGGTCTGTGCACGGGCATTGCATGCCTCCATGAAGGCCTCGTGGGGGACCAGCGCGTCGCTGATCGGGGACCTGTGCCGGGTGTGCGACCTGTCGGCATGTCACTCTGGCGACGCTTCCGACCGTGCTGGTGTGGACATGCCATGTATGACGCTACGCATGTAGACCACGGGGAGGGAAGAGGTCCTGGATGCTGCCGTTGGTCTACTCCTGCGAAATACTGGCGGAGCTGCGGTAATAGCGGTGATTGGCGAAAACTTTCAGAACAGGGAAACCCGGGGAAACTCTGGCCATGGGTGCTGACGTGCACGAAGACGGGAACGGCGAGCGGCGGTCCGCCGAACGCGACGCGAATTCCGCGGTCGCGCCGACTGGTGTGGACCACGAATTCCTGGCTCTGGAACGGGAGTTGACGGTCTTCCTGCGCCGGGCCCGGGCCTCCTCCGGGGAGATGGCCCGCGAGGTCCACCCCGATCTGGAACCGGCCGCGTACGGGCTGCTCGTGCGCCTGGAGGAGTGCGGTGCGCAGCGGGCCACCGAACTCGCCGCGTACATCGGTGTCGGCAAGGCGACGATGAGCCGCCAGCTGCGTGCCCTGGAGGAGCTCGGGTTCGTCGCCCGCGAACCCGACCCGGCCGACGGGCGGGCCTGGCTCATCTCCCTCACCGAGCGCGGCCGTGCCGACTTCAGTCAGGTGCGGGAGGCTCGGCGCATGCGGTATGTGCGCCAGCTGGCCGGGTGGGATCGGCTGGAGGTCGCTGAACTGGCCCGGCTGCTGCATCAGTTGAATGCCGGGGCGGAGTAGGGGGAGCGCACCGCCTCGGGGCTCCGCCCCGTACCCCGCTCCTCGATCGCCGGAGGGGCTTGATTTTCCGGACCCGGATCGTCGGGCGGCGGGGACTGTCCCTACAACTCCGCGTACACGATGCTCGCGTCGTCGTGGGTCTTGCCGCGGCGCAGATACGTACAAACCTGCGCGTCCGACTGCTCCAGCGCGCGGACCCGGGCCACCACCGCCTCCGCGCCCTCCTTTCGTATGAGCGTGAACAGGTCGGTCCAGTCGCCCTCGTGGAACTTCTCCACCCAGCGCGTCGCCCCGTCGGTCAGTGCGGCGAGCGCCCGGACCTCGGCGCGGGGGAGCGTGCCGGTCACGGCGCGGGCCGCCACCGCGGGGTCGGCGGCCGCGGTGAAGAAGCCGCCCTCCTTGTTGCGTACGGTCGCGTCGGCCACCGCGTCCGAGACCAGGGAGGAGCGCGGCACCCGGTCGAGGCGGTCGTCGAGCAGGGCCGTCACCGAGCCGTCCGGTGCTTCCGTGAGCAGCGCCGAGTCGGACAGCACGAGATGTTCGACGTGCTCCGCGTTCCAGCGGGCGAGGACGACGGTTGCCTGCGGAGTGCGCGGGTGAGAAAGGTCACAGGTCGCGCGGTGGGCGTCGGCGGTGCGGGCGATCGCCGCCGCGAGGACGTCACGCAAGGTCATATCCCGGCGTGAAGCGGACAGTTCGGCCAGCGCGCCCCCGAGGCGGGCGGTGAACCAGGGGACGGAGTGCAGGCAGCCGTCGTCGGCGGGCGGTGGCGTGACGCCGTCGAGGACGACCAGTGTTCCGCCTTGCCCGTGGGCCGGAACCGCTACCGAGGCGTAGTCCTCGTTGGGGCGGCCGGGGTCGCCGGGTTCGGTGGTCAGTTCGATGCGCATTCGGCCAGTCTGCACGAGGCCTTCACGGCGCCGGCCGATCCACGCGGGTTGGCCGGTACCGGCAGGTCGGGCGCCTGTTATGGGTGGAATGATCGACTCCGGCGAGGCGTGGCGGGGCATCTTGCCAAAGCCTGTGAAGGACGTCCAACCGGCACGCCGTTGCCGGGTCGCGGCCGTGACAAGGGAACTTGCTCCTCAACTCCCGCTCGATGTTCACTCCTTCGGGTGGCGGGCAAGGTGATGTACGCCCCCTGCTCACCGGCACTGGAATGGTCAGGGGCCATGCCAGAGGGGCCCAATTGTTGACAGACCGTCACTTGGGTCCATGGGTAGGACGAGTCAGGAATGCGAGCACCAGGTGCGGAACACCTCCGGCGGTAGCGAGGCCAGTGGGACGGGTGGGCCGGACGGTGCGGGTGGCTTGGAATCGATGGCGTCGAACGCGGGTGATCCGGTCACGCCCCGGCCGGTCCCTGTCGAAAAAGGTGCTGGTGCGGACGGCGGAAAGGGCACCGTCAAAGGCACCGGAAAAGGCGTAGGAAAAGGCAAGCGGGCCCGGGTGCGGAACCGGCTGATCATCGCTGTCGCCGTGGTCGCCGCCGCCATCGTCGGAGCGGGCGCACCGGCCGTCATGGCCGCCTCGGAACAGGTCGGGGAGTCCCAGGGGCTCGTCGACGACGCGGAGCGCACCCAGCGCGCGCTCGCGCTGTCGCACGCGCTCGCCGACGAGCGCGACGAGGTCAGCGCCTACATCGCCGCGGGACGCCCCAAAGGGCAGGGTCTGAGCGAGGCACGCAGCGCCCGCGTCGACCGGCAGGTGGACGAGCTGCGCGTCGACGCGGCCGGATCGCTGCGGCGCACCGTCGACGACGTCGCCGCGGTACGGCGCGCCGCCCTCACCGGCAAGGAATCCGCCCTGGAGGCGCACACCGCGTACTCCAAGGCCATCACGGAACTGCACCGGCTCGCCGAAGAGTTGGCCGACGCCACGCCGCCCCGCGCGGGCACCGGCGCGCACGCCCTCGCCGACCTCGACCGCGCCGTCGACCAGGCCTCCGCCGCCCGCGGCCTGCTGCTCGCCGTGTACGCCGTGCCGAAGTCCACCACGACCGCCCTCGACCCCGTCACCGGCCTGCCGCGGACCGTCGTGGACGAGGACTCCGCCGACGGCAGGCAGCGCGACAAGCTCAGCGCCGCCGCCCAGCAGGCCCGGGTGCGCGAGCAGTCCGCCCTGGAAGACTTCCGCGACTCCGCCCCGGCCGCGTCCGTGGCGGCGTACGACTCCACCGTCACCGGGCCCGACGTCGCGCAGGCCGACAAGTACCTGACCCGGCTGACCGACGCCCCGACGCTCTCCGACGACGAGCTCGCCTACAGCGCGAAGAGCGTCGACGCCGCGCTGACCGCCCGGATCGACTCGATGCGGGGCGCCGAGGCCGCGCTCGGGGACCAGCGCGTCAAGAGCCTGGAGCGGCTGCGTGACGACGACGTCAGCGGCCTGGAGATCCGGATCGCGCTGCTGGGCGTCTGCCTCCTCGCGGCCGTCGGCGTCGCCATGGGCGCGGCCCGTTCGCTGACCCGGCCGCTCGCCGTGCTCCGCATCGGATCGGCCCGGATCGCCGACGCCCCGGCGACCGAGGAGCCGGTCAAGTTCACCGGGCGCAACGACGAGTTCGCCCAGGTCGTCCGCTCGGTCAACGCGCTGCACGCGCACGCCGTCGCACTCCACGAGCGGCAGTCCACCCTGGAGTCCGACCGCAAGCACCTCATCGGCGAGCGGCAGCGCATGGCCGACGACCGCGACGCCCTGCGCGCCGAACTGGCAACCGCCGGCGAGCAGTTGGCTCGCGTCAAGAACTCCATCCACGGCACGTTCGTGAACCTCGCGCTGCGCACGCTCGGGCTCGTCGAGCGGCAGCTCGGGGTGATCGAGGGTCTCGAGGACCGCGAGCAGGACCCCGAGCGGCTCGCCACCCTCTTCAAGCTGGACCACTTCGCGACCGTCATGCGGCGCCACAGCGAGAACCTGCTGGTCCTCGCCGGCGCCGAGCACGGGCAGCAGCACGCGGGCTCGGTGCCGCTCGTCGACGTCCTGCGCGCCGCCGTCTCGGAGATCGAGCGCTACGAGCGGGTGCGGATCGCCGCGCTGCCGCCGCACGCCCACATCGCCGGGTTCGCCGCCGACGACCTCAGCCACCTCGTGGCCGAACTCCTGGAGAACGCCACGTCGTTCTCCCCGCCGGACGCCGCCGTCGAGGTCTCCGCCTGGCTCCTGGAGAACGGCGACGTCATGCTCTCCATCCAGGACGAGGGCATCGGCATGACCGAGGAGCGGATGCGGGAGCTGAACAACAGGCTCTCCTCCTTCGCCGCCGAGCAGGCCCACGACCCGGAGGACGCCGAAGGGCTCGGGCTCGGCCTGTACGTCGTCGCGCGGCTCGCGGCACGGCACGGGGTGCGGGTACGCCTGAGGGAGCAGAAGCAGGGAGGCATCGCGACCGTCGTCGTGCTGCCCACCGCGCTGCTCGCCGCCGTGCCCGCCGTGGCGGCGCCGCCGCCGGTCCCGGTGCCGGGCGGGGCGCCCGCCGTGCATCTGCCGGGCTCCGAGGCCGAGGCCAACTCCAATGTCCTGGCCGGCCGTTCGACGGACCGGGTGCCCGAGCCGGACCCGCACGCCGCGGACCCGCTCATCGAGGCCGCGGAACAGGCCGTACGCGAGGCCGAGGCCGAGGCCGAGACCGACTTCGCGCTCAAGCCGCCGGCGCCCGCGTCCGCGCCGGAGTCCGAGTCCGAGTCCGAGACCACGATGGAGCTCATCGCCCCGCCGTCGCCCGACGACTCCGAGCCGGACACCCACGAGCGCACCCCGGACGAGAGCCCCGCCGAACCGGCGCCCGCGCGCGACATACCGGAGCCCGCCGCCGAGGTCCCGCCGCAGCGCGAGCCCCAGTGGGAGCGCGTCACCGACAAGGGCCTGCCCAAGCGCACCCCGAAGGTGTCCGCGCCCGCCGCAGCCCCGAAGCCGCGCGCCGGCGCCGTCGACGCGGACGCGCTGCGGCGCAGGCTCGGCGGCTTCCACCGCGGCGCCCAGGAGGGCCGGCGCGACGTGGAGGCGGAACTCGAAGACGGCACGGACAGCACGGACGGTACGGCCGCGACCAGGGCCGCCGGAGCCGAGGAACGTAGTGGAGAAGCCAAGGGGGACACCGCCGAGGAGGCAAGCAGTTGACTGCGCCCACCCCTGCACTCAACAACCCCGCGCTCAGCACCGAAGCACGCAATCTGCACTGGCTGCTGACCAATCTCGTAGAGGAGGTACCAGGGCTCCTCTCCGTCGCTGTCGTCTCGTCCGACGGACTGCTCCTGCTCTCCTCCGACCCCGGGAGGAACACCGAGGCCCCGGCCGACCACAGTGGCGGCCCCAAGGGCTCCAGCGCCGACCTGGCCACCATCGTGTCGGGCATCGGCAGCCTCACCATCGGCGCCGCCAAGCTGATGAACGGCGGCGGCGTCAAGCAGACCGTGGTCGCGATGGAGGAGGGCAGCCTCTTCGTCATGTCCATCAGCGACGGTTCCCTGCTCGGCGTGCACGCCACCCCGGACTGCGACATGAGCGTGGTCGCTTACCACATGGCGCTCTTCGTCGGGCGTGCCGGGCACGTCCTGACGCCCGAACTCCGCAGCGAACTGCGCCAGTCGATGGAGAGCACCCGGTGACCACTCCGAAACTTCCCGTCCGCGGCGGCGAGCGCAAACCCGCCCGCGTCCGCCCCTACTCCCTGACCGGCGGCCGCACCCGCTTCGGGCACGTGCTGCTCGTCGAGACGTTCATCGCGAGCACGGCCGCCATCGAGGGCCCCGACGAGCGTCTGGAAATAGGGAAGGGGACGCTCGCCGGTGTCATGCCGGAAATGCGGGCCATCGTCGAACTGTGCCGCCGCATGCGCACGGTCGCCGAGATCGCCGCGCTCCTCAAGATGCCCCTGGGCGTGGTCCGCGTACTGCTGAGCGACCTCGCCGACCAGGGAAAGATCCGCGTGTACGGAACCGGTCACGGCCCGGGACAGCCGGACCGCGCGCTGCTGGAAAGGGTGCTGAGTGGACTCCGCCGTCTCTGACCTCTTCGCCGGACTCCCGGGCGAAGAGGAGCAGTTGCAGGCCTGGCAGACGGACCGCACCCGGGCCCCGGTCGCCACGAAGATCGTGGTGGCGGGCGGCTTCGGCGTCGGCAAGACGACGCTGGTCGCCGCCGTCTCGGAGATCGAGCCCCTCCAGACGGAGGCGCTGATGACCGAGGCGAGCGAGGGGACCGACGACCTCACCGCGACGCCGGAGAAGACGACCACGACCGTGGCCATGGACTACGGCCGCCTCACGCTCGACGACGATCT
Organism: Streptomyces sp. NPDC050264; assembly: GCF_040655895.1. NCBI lineage: Bacteria > Bacillati > Actinomycetota > Actinomycetes > Kitasatosporales > Streptomycetaceae > Streptomyces > Streptomyces sp. NPDC050264. The sequence goes on along the minus strand of NZ_JBFAKV010000014.1, from coordinate 128,884 downwards.
GGTCCTCTACCTGTTCGGCACGCCGGGGCAGGACCGTTTCTGGTTCATGTGGGACGACCTGGTGCGCGGCGCGATCGGCGCCGTCGTCCTCGTCGACACCCGCCGGCTGGCGGACTGCTTCCCGGCCCTCGACTACTTCGAGAGCTGCGGACTGCCGTACGTCGTGGCCGTCAACCACTTCGACGGATCGGAAGAGTTCGACGCGGCCGACGTGCGCGAAGCGCTGACGGTGCCGCCGCACGTCCCCGTGGTGGTCATGGACGCGCGCCGCCGGATATCGGCGATCGAGACACTGCTCGCCCTGGTCGGCCACGCTTTGGACGTCACCCCCGAATAACGCCCCGTCCGTACGCCAGTGATCAGCGATCAGCACTAGTTAGAGGCAGCCGTATGTCCCGGAAGATACTCGTCGTCGGAGCCGGCCAGTCCGGTCTCCAGCTGGCCCTGGGACTGCAGTCCCACGGCTACGAGGTCACCCTGATGTCCAACCGCACCGCCGACGAGATCCGCTCCGGCCGGGTCATGTCGACGCAGTGCATGTTCCACACCGCGCTCCAGCACGAGCGCGACCTCCAGCTCAACTTCTGGGAGTCGCAGGCCCCGCGGATCGAGGGCCTCGGCGTCTCCGTCGCCGCCCCCGGCTCCTTCGACCCCGGCCCCTCGCAGCGCGCCATCGACTGGGTCGGCAAGCTCGACGGCTTCGCCCAGTCCGTCGACCAGCGCGTCAAGATGGCGGGCTGGATGGACACGTTCGCGCAGCGCGGCGGCCAGCTCGTCATCCACGGCGCGGCCGTCTCCGACCTGGACTACTTCTCGCGTACGTACGACCTCGTCCTGGTCTCCGCGGGCAAGGGCGAGCTGGTCTCGATGTTCGGCCGAGACGCCTCCCGCTCCCCGTACAGCGAGCCGCAGCGCGCCCTCGCCGTCGCCTACGTGCACGGTCTGGACGTACGCCCCGAGCACCCGGACTTCGACGCGGTCCGGTGCAACCTCGTGCCCGGCGTCGGCGAGCTGTTCGTCATGCCCACGCTGACCACGACCGGCCGCGCGGACATCCTCTTCTGGGAGGGCGTCCCCGGCGGGCCGGTCGACGCGTTCAAGGGCGTCAAGGACCCCTCCGAGCACCTGGCGCTGACCCTGGAGCTGATGGAGAAGTTCGTGCCCTGGGAGTACGCGCGCGCCACGAAGGTCGAGCTGACCGACGCCAACGGCACGCTGGCCGGCCGCTACGCCCCCACGGTCCGCAACCCCGTCGGCCGGCTGCCCGGCGGCGGCGCGGTCCTCGGCGTCGCCGACGTGGTCGTCGCCAACGACCCGATCACCGGGCAGGGCTCCAACTCGGCGTCCAAGTGCGCGGCCGCCTACCTCGCGGCGATCGTCGAGCACGGCGACAAGCCGTTCGACGAGGACTGGATGCAGTCCGCGTTCGACCGGTACTGGGACACGGCCCAGCACGTCACGAAGTGGACGAACGCGATGCTCGGCCCGCCGCCGGAGCACGTCCTCAACCTGATCGGCGCGGGCAGCCGGCTCCAGCCGGTCGCCGACCGCTTCGCGAACGGATTCAACAACCCGGCCGACTTCGAGAACTTCTTCTACGAGCCGGAGAAGACGAACGCCTACCTGGCCTCGGTCGGCTGAGCCCCGGCCTACTCACTGCCGGGCGCCCCGGCGGCGTATCCCGCGTCGCCGCCGGACATCGCCCCGGCCGGCAGCTCCGGCGCCCGGTACCCGGTCATCGGGCCGGCCCCGGGATCCGGCCGGACCGCCCCGAGCAGCGGGTTCGCCGCGATCGGTGACACCTTCACACGCGCCCCGGGCCGCGGCGCCTGCACCACCATCCCGTCGCCGAGGTACATCGCGACGTGCGTGGCCTTGGGGAAGTACACGACGAGGTCACCGGGCCGCAGCCCGGACAGCGGCACCCGGGGGAGCGTGGCCCACTGCTCCTGCGAGGTCCGCGGGATCACCCGCCCCGCGTGCGCCCACGCCTGCGAGGTGAGCCCGGAGCAGTCGAAGGCCTTCGGTCCCTCCGCGCCCCACACATACGGCTTCCCGATCTGCCGCACCGCGTACGCGAGCGCGACGCCGCCCGCCCTCGACGGTGACCTGCCGACCGAGCTGAGCGCCCCCGACGCCATGAACGTCCGCTGCGCGTCCGCCGTCCCGGCGTTCTCCAGGCGGGCCAGCTGAGCGAGCTGATCCGAGGTGAGGGAGGCGAGCAGCTCCTCGACGTCCTTCAGCCGTTTCCGTACGGCGTCCCGTTCCTTCTTCTGGTCCGTCGCGAGCTTCAGCTGCTGGTCGAGCGCGGCCCGCGCCGTCGTGGCGAGCCCGTCGGCCTTCTTCTCGTCGCCGACCAGCCGGTCGACGGTGGCCTTCTGCTCCTTGGCGGCCCGCTGGAGCACCCGGCCCTGGTCGAGCGCGTGCTGCGGATCGCGGGCGAGCAGCAGCCGTACGTACGGGCCGATCTCGCTGCGCCCCTGGTACTGCTCCCGCGCGAGGCGCCCCGCGGCGAGCCGGCTGCCGTGCAGCGAGCCGCGCGCCACGGCCAGCTTTTCGGCCAGGGACTCGGCCTCCGCGCGGCGCTTCCTGAGCTGCTCCTCGGTCGCGTTGTACGTCTCGGTGGCCTCCTCGGCCTCCTGGTACAGCGTCTGAAGATCCGTCAGCAGCTCGGCGACGGACTTCTCCCCGCCAGGCCCCGGCTCGGGCACCGCGCCCGCCGGGCCCGGCGCGAGCAGCACCCCCGCGACGGCCGCCGTGCACACCCAGCGCACCAGCCTGCCTGACACCTCATCACCTCCGGCGCGGGGTCACCGTCTGCGCCCCGCACCGTGAACATCAACAGACTGCCGCCCCGCCCACGCGGTGGACTGCGCGGTTCGGCCCAACTCCACCACTCCTGCGGTGGTCGCCCGGCGAGCCGCCGCTACGCGTCACGCTTCTTCGTCCACGGCCACCTGACGCCGCGCTCCACCCTCCCGTCGGGCACGAACGCGTACCGCCACTTCTGCACCAGCCGCACGGACTTCCCGTCGGGCACGGGTTCACGTACGTACACGAGCACGGTGTCGGGCCCGCCGTCCCTGTCCGGTACAGGCACCTTGTACACCTTGGGCGGATTGCCGGTGGCCGTCACCAGAACGGGCAGCGAGCGCCCGTCGAGGGGCCCGCCGACAAAGGGGATGTCTTCGCTCTTCACCTGACCAGTGTCCCCTGGACCTCAGCCGAGCCGGGCGGCCCGCGCCTTCAGTTCCTCCGCGAAGGCATCCCGGTCGGGCCCGAAGGAGAGAAGATCGGCCGCCGCGCCGCGCCTCCTCGTCGGCGGTCGAACCGATCGATTCCCGCGTCAGCCGCGTCAGGTCGGACATGATCCGATTCCGTTCACAGGTTGAGCCAGTAGGCGGGGTCACAACAAATGCGCCGCGTCGCTCACCACCGGCAGCACCCGCCGGGCCAGCTCGCCCACCGGGCCGTCGGAGGTTTCCAGGGAGAGGGCGTGGCGGACGACGGCCGCGGTTTCCGGGTCGCGGCCCGCCGTCGCCGTCAGGACCGCCATGAACTGGTCGACCAGGCCGTCGCGCAGCTCGTCCAGCGGCGGCTGCTTCTCCTCGTCGAGCCAGATGAGGGAGGCCGCTTCCACGGCCGTGATCCACATGCGGACGGTCATGCGCAGCCGCGGGCCCGGTGCCGTCACCGACAGGTGGCTGAGGATGTGGTCGGCGGCGGCCCGGCGCACCCCGTCCACGATCGCGGAGGTCCGCGAGGTCTCCACGACGCTGCCGCCCTGGAGCAGCGCCGCGAAGCCCATGTCGTGCTCGTCGACGAAGGCCAGGTAGCGGTCGAGCGCCCGGGCGAGACGGGTCGTGAGGGAACCGTGCGGCGGCTCGGCGAAGCACTGTTCCAGTACGTCGGCGGCGGACCGCAGCGCGGCCTCGTACAACTGCTGCTTGCCGCCCGGGAAGTAGCGGTAGACGAGGGGCCGGGAGACTCCGGCGGCCTCCGCCACGTCGTCGAGGGAGACCTCCTCCGGCGCCCGGTGCGCGAACAGCGACAGCGCCGCCTCGAGCAGCTGCGCCCGCCGTTCCTCGACGCTGAGCCTTCGATACGCGGGCGTGCCGGTTGCCGACGTCATGCCCGAGAGAGTAACCGGCCGGGGCCGGGCGCCGTCAGGCGAAAGCGGGGCGGACGGTGGCCCGCCCCGCCCCGGCTCAGCCGGTCCGGGAGACGCGCCAATGGCTCTCCGCGACGTGCTGCTCCAGCGCGGCACGGTCCTCCACCCCGTCGTCGCCGGCCGTCAGGCCAGCAGTCCGGAAGACTTCCACAGCTGCCGGCCGACACCGCGCAGCACCCCGATGTCGTCCAGGAAGTCCGTGAGCCGCTTCGCGCCGGTCTGCATGATCTCGCGGCGGTGGCCGCTCGCCTTGACCTGGGCCACGGCCTCCCGCTTGTCGAGTCCTACGTTCGTGTAGACCTCGGGGTTGATGAAGGCCTCGGAGAAGATGCGGGCGAACTCGCCCGACGTGAGACGCGTGAACTCCTGGGACCAGCGCGGCGCCGTCACCATCTGGCGCCGCAACTCCTCACGCGCGTACCGGACATGGCGGGCCTCCTCGACCACGTGGATGCGGGTCACGCCGCGGACGAGGGGCTGGACGCGCTCGTCCGGGAAGGTCAGCCGCTGCATCCAGTCGAGGATCTCCTCGCCGAGCAGCGTCGCCGTGAACGACCCGGGGGTGGTGGAGACCGTCTTGAACAGGCGCCCCAGGTTGTGGTGGACGCGGGCCACCGGGTAGTGCGGGGTCTCACCGCGCGTGATGAGCCGCGCGAACATCTTGGAGTGCCGGCACTCGTCCTCGATCTCGGTGAGGGCGTACCGGACGTGCGCGCTCGTCGCCGCCTTGTCGTAGACGTGCCGGACGAGCAGCTGCATCAGGATCAGTTCGAACCAGATGCCGAGCGAGGCGAGCGCCGCCGCCTCGTGCCGGGACAGGTCGATCCGCTGCTCCTCGCTCATCCGCTTCCACAGCGGGGTGCCGTACAGCGACACGAGCTCCGGCGGCCAGAACCACTTGCCCTCCTCGAAGGGGGCTTCCCAGTCCAGCTCCTTGTCCGGATCGAAGGAGTGCTTGGCGGAGGAGTCGAGCAGCCGCTCGGCCACCTGCTCCCGGTCCCTGAGCAGACCGAGCGCGTCACGCAGCCCTTCCAGCGCGTCGGCTTCCGTCACGGTCGTCATCGCTGACTCCCCATCCTCGGTATTAGGAGTTACCGGCAGTCACAACTGTGCCTCCGTTTTATGAGACTGCTTGTCAGCAAGGGCGTCAATCCCTCACGCACGACTTGTTGACCCCGCGTCTACCACCGTGTGAGCCTGCCGGTATGTCGACGCATGAGCTGTACACCAGGGCCCCGGGCGAGCCCAACTGGCAAGTACCGTCGGCCAGTTCGGCCCGCTTCAGCTGGGAATACGACGACGGGCGCGACCGGCTGCTCGCCCTCTACCAAAAGGGCAAGGACAAGCAGTGGGACGGCGCCAAACGCATCGACTGGGAGCTGGAGGTCGATCCGTACGACCCCCTCGGCACCCCGGACGAGGCGATGTCCCTGTACGGCACGCCCCACTGGGCGAAGATGACGGAGAAGGACAAGGGCGAACTGCGCAAGCACTACGCCTCCTGGCAGTTCAGCCAGTTCCTGCACGGGGAGCAGGGCGCGATGGTGTGCGCGGCGCGCATCGTCGAGTCCGTCCCCGACCTGGACGCCAAGCTGTACTCGGCGACCCAGACCATGGACGAGGCGCGGCACGCGGAGATCTACGGCCGCTTCCTCCACGAGAAGATCGGGATGCTGTACCCGATCAACGACAATCTGCAGGCCCTGCTCGGCGACACGCTCCGCGACTCCCGCTGGGACATGCCCTACCTCGGCATGCAGGTTCTCATCGAGGGGCTCGCGCTGGCCGCGTTCGGCATGATCCGCGACACCACCGACAAGCCGCTGCCCAAGCAGATCCTCGCCTACGTGATGCAGGACGAGGCCCGCCATGTCGCCTTCGGGCGGATGGCCCTGCGCGACTACTACAAGCAGCTCACCGACGCCGAACTGCGCGAGCGCGAGGAGTTCGTCATCGAGGGCTGCTACCTGATGCGCGACCGGCTGCGCGGCGTCGAGGTCCTGGAGGACTTCGGCATCCCGAAGGCGCAGGCCGACGAGTACACCGAGCAGTCCGAATTCCTGGCGCTGTTCCGGCAGTTGCTGTTCTCGCGGATCGTGCCCTGCGTCAAGGACATCGGCCTGTGGGGCCCGCGGCTCCAGCAGGCCTACGTCGACATGGGCGTCTTCGAGATGGGCAACTCCAACCTCGATCTGCTGATGACCCAGGACGAGGAGATCGCCGAGAAGCTCGACGCCGAACGCTTCGCGGCGGAGGAGCACGAGCGGGTCGCGGAGGTGGAGGCGGCGATCAGCGCGGGAGCACAGGACTGAACGTCGTGCGGAGAGTGAAGGCGTACGGGGTCGGGCCGTTCTCGCGCAGGTGCGTGAGGCGGTCCTCGGCCTCCGCGACGGTGGGGCGGTGTCCGGCCGGCACCCACCACAGCGCCGTCACCGCCTCGCTGAGGCGCTCGACGAACTCCCGTCTTCGGGCGAGGAGTTCGCGATGTACGCCCTGGTACATGAAGGCTTTCAGCGCTTCGATGTCGCGCCGCACGGACATGTTCACCCACAGCCACTCGTCGTCGTGGATCCGCAGGTCGGTCGCGTCGCCGGAGTCGCCCTGGAGCCGCCGGACGAAGCCGTCGGAGCCGTCGGCCGCGGCGTTGACCGGATCCAGGTTGTTCGTGAAGTCCTTCAACTCGGGGGTGTCGAGAGGGGCTTTGAGGCGGCCGATGTTCACCGGTGCGAGCTGGTGGATGGCCATGGCCGGGACGGTAGATCGCCGCGCGCGCCCCGCGCAGGGCCGGTCCAGTGCGTGACACCGAGACCACCTGCCCACCTGCCCACCTGGCCTACTGGTCACGGGAGTTGAGCACGGCCTGCATCACCGACCGGGCGATCGGCGCCGCGCTGCCGCCACCGCTGATGTCCGAACGGTCCGCCGACGCGTCCTCCACGACCACGGCCACCGCCACCTGCGGCGAGGACGCGTCGTCGGCCTGCGCGTAGGAGAGGAACCAGGCGTACGGGACGCCCTCGTTGTTCACGCCGTTCTGCGCGGTGCCCGTCTTGCCGCCGACCGTCGCCCCGTCGATGCGCGCGTTCGTGCCCGTGCCCTTGGTCACGACGTCGACCATCATCTGCTGCAACTGCGTAGCGGTGTAGGGCGACATGACCTGCTTGTACGTCTTGGTGCCGGTGGTGGAGACGAGGTCGCCGTCACCGGCCGTCGTCTTCTCCACCAGGTGCGGGGACATCAGCGTCCCGCCGTTGGCCACGGCCGCCGAGACCATCGCCATCTGCAGGGGTGTCGCCGCGGTGTCGTACTGGCCGATGGAGGAGAGCGCCAGCTGCGATTTGTTCATTTCGGTGTCGAAGTTGGACTTGGCGGCGGTCATCGGGACCTTGACGCCGCTGTCGTTGAAGCCGAAGTTCCGCGCCATCTTCACCATGCCGTCGAGGCCCACCCGCACCCCGAGGTTGGCGAAGACGGTGTTGCAGGAGACCCGCAGCGCGTACTCCAGGGTCGCGTTCTCGCAGGCGTCGGACGCGGACTCGTTGGTCAGCTGGGTGGTGGTGCCCGGCAGCGTGTACGGGGAGGGCGTGTCGGTCTCCGTGGAGATGTTGCCGACGACCTCGTTCTCCAGTGCGGCGGCGGCCGTGACCACCTTGAACGTCGAACCCGGCGGATACGTCTGCCGGATCGCCCGGTTGAGCATCGGCTGGTCGGGGTCGGCGTTCAGCCGCGCCCACGCGTCCGTCGTGACCGAACCGGTGCCCGCGATGTCCCCGGGGTCGTACGACGGTGTGGAGACGAGCGCCAGGATCTTCCCCGTCGACGGGTCGATCGCCGCGACCGCGCCCTTCTTGCCGCCGAGCCCGGAGTACGCGGCCTGCTGCGCGGCGGCGACGATGGTGGTCTCCGCGTTGCCGCCGGGCTCCTGCGTGCGGGAGATCTCGTGCCAGAAGGGGATCGGGGAGAGCATCGGATCGGTGCCGGAGAGGATGTCGTCCTCGGCGCTCTCGACGAACGTCGTGCCGTACGTCTGCGAGGCGTACCCGGTGACGGGGGAGTACAGCGGGCCGTTCTTGTACGTGCGCTCGTAGCGCAGCGACTGCCCGCTGTCCTTCGAGCCGGTGACCGTCCTGCCCTGCACGAGGATGTCGCCGCGCGGCTGGCCGTAACGCTGGATGGTGGAGCGGCGGTTGGCCGGGTTGTCGTCGAGGGAACCGGCCTGGAAGACCTGGACGCGGGCCGCGTTGACGAGCAGCGCGACCAGCAGGATCAGGCAGAAGACCGACGCGCGGCGGATGTACTTGGTCACTTGGCTGCCTCCGCCTTGTCCGCGGCGTCCGTGGGGGTGTCGGGGAGCAGCGCGCTGCGCGCCCGGTCGCTGACCCGGATGAGGATCGCGACGATGACCCAGTTGGTCACGAGGGACGAGCCGCCCTGCGCGAGGAACGGCATCGCCATGCCGGTCAGCGGGATGAGCCCCATCACGCCGCCCGCGATGACGAAGACCTGGAGCGCGACGATCGAGGCGAGACCGATGGCCAGGAGCCGGCCGAACGGGTCGCGCAGCGCGAGGCCCGCCCGGTAGCCGCGCTCCACGAGCAGCGCGTAGAGCAGGAAGATCGCGGTCAGCCCCACCAGGCCGAGCTCCTCGCCCGCCGTCGCCAGGATGAAGTCGGACTTGGCGGCGAAGCCGATGAGGATCGAGTGGCCGAGCCCGAGCCCGGTGCCGAGCATCCCGCCGGCCGCGAACGCGAAGAGGGACTGGGCGAGTTGGGTGGCCCCGTCACCCGCGTCGATCGACGCGAAGGGGTGCAGCCAGTCCTCGACGCGGCTGTGCACGTGCGGCTCGAAGGACGCCACGACGAACGCGCCCGCCGCGGCGAGCACCAGGCCGATCGCGATCCAGCTCCCGCGGCCCGTCGCGACGTAGAGCATCACGATGAACAGGCCGAAGAAGAGCAGCGAGGTGCCCAGGTCGGTCTCCAGGACCAGGACGCCGACGCTGATCAGCCAGAACGCGAGGATCGGGGCGAACACCCGCATCGTGGGCAGCTGCAGCTTCCAGATCTTCCTGCCGGTGTACTTGAGGGCGTTGCGGTTGGCCGCGAGATAGCTGGCGAAGAAGATCGCGAGCAGGATCTTGGCGAACTCGCCGGGCTGGATGGAGAAGCCGCCGATCCGGATCCAGATCCGGGCGCCGTTCACCGCCGGGAAGAAGATCGGCAGGATCATCAGGATCAGGGCCGCGACGACCGAGAGGTACGCGTACCGCTGGAGCACCCGGTGATCGCGCAGGAAGACCACGAACACGATGAACAGTCCGATGCCGAGCGTCGACCAGATCAGCTGGGTGGGGGCCGCCTCGTCGCTCGGGGTCTCCAGGTCGAGGCGGTAGATCAGGACCAGACCGAGGCCGTTGAGCAGCACCGCGATGGGCAGCAGCAGCGGGTCCGCGTACGGGGCGCGGAAACGGACCGCGCAGTGGGCGAGGAGCGCGAGCACGCCGAGCCCGGCGCCGTATCCGGCGGCGCCGGGCGGGACGGAACCGTCCTTCGCGAGCCCGACGTCGCAGTAGCCGTAGACGCTGAGCAGAACGGCCAGGAGGGTCAGGGCGAGCTCGGTCCCCCGGCGCCGGGGGACGCGGACGGCGGGCACCGAAGAGGGCGCTGACGCTGCTGTCTTTCCTGCCGAGCCCGTTGAACCGGTCATGGCGGGAACGTAGCAAGCCCGTCCGCGATATCCACTTATGTCAGCACCAGCGGGGCGCGGCGCCGATGTTGTCGATGTACTTCGCCGAACCCCAGGCCCAGGTGCCGTCCGTCAGCAGGTACCAGAGGCGGTTGCCGGCCACGTCGCCGCCGCTCGTCTTGCAGAAGATCGTGACGACCGCCCGGTACGGCACGGAGCGCACGACGCGGCTGCCGCGGGTGGGGTTGTCGCGCAGCAGCAGCCCGGACTTCGCGACGACCCGGCCCTTGTAGACCGGCGGGCGGCCGCCCGAGCCGCTCGCGGAGTCGTCGCCGAGGGCGGGGGACGCGGCGGCGGTCAGCGTCGCGAGGGCGGCGACGGTTATGCCGAGACGAGTGGTGACGGACCGTGCGGTCACGGGGGACCTCCTGGGGAGCGGAGCGCGGGGACAGGACCCGTGGTCAGGGCCCTGGCTCTCACTCAATGCGCCACGCGGGGGATGCGCACGGCGGCGGGCGCCGCCAGGGTGAGCCCGGGCCCACCCCGGGTCAGTCCACCGGCTCCTCGTAGGGCAGGGTCAGCGTCGCGAGGGCGCCGCCGTCCGGCGCGTTCGTGAACAGCAGGCGCGCGCCCAGGATCTCGGCCTGCCCCAGCGCGATGGTCAGGCCGAGGCCGTGGCCCTTCGCGCCGCCCTCCGTGCGGAACCGCTGCGGCCCGTGCTCCACCAGATAGTCCGGGTAGCCCTCGCCGTGGTCCCGCACCGTGATCACCGGGCCGTCCACCGTCAGCTCGACGGGCGGGCCGCCGTGCCGGTGCGCGTTGGCCACGAGGTTGCCGAGGACGCGCTCCAGGCGGCGCCGGTCGGTCACCACGCACACGTCCCGGGCCACGACGACCCCGGTGCCGGTGCCGGACGCGCGCACCACCCGCTCGGCCACCGGGCCCAGCCAGGTCGCGTCCAGGTCCACGTGTTCGCTGCGCGCGTCGAGCCGGGAGATCTCCAGCAGGTCCTCGGTGAGCGTGCGCAGTGCGGCGACCCGGTCGCGCACCAGCTCGGTCGGGCGGCCCGGCGGCAGCAGCTCCGCCGCGGCGTGCAGTCCGGTCAGCGGCGTACGCAGCTCATGGGCGACGTCGGCGGTGAACCGCTGCTCGGTCAGAATCCGGGCCTGCAAGGACGACGCCATGCTGTCGAGGGCGCCGGCCACCGCCGCGACCTCGTCCTGGTGCCGGGCCGGGTCCCGGGTCCGCGGATCGCCGACCCGGGCGTCCAGGTCGCCCGCGCTGATCTTGCGGGCCACCCGGGCCGTCGTGTGCAGGCGCCGCGTCACCCGGGTCACCGCGAACGCGCCGACCAGCAGCGTCGCCCCGATGGCCAGCACGGACGAGCCGAGGATCGCCTGGTCGAGGCCGTCGATGGTGCGGGCGCCCTGCGAGTAGTCGATCTCCACGGCCAGCGCCTTGCCGTCGGCCGCCGGGCCCGCCGCCCACATCGTCGGATGCGTGTCGTGGCTGCCGACCATCGTGCCGCGCTGTCCGCCGGCCGCGAGGGCGCGCAGCGAGGCGGGCAGCCCCGGCGGATCGAGGGCGGCGCCCGGCCCGAGCCGGCCGCCGGCCCGGAAGGCGTCGGTCGCCTCGTCGAGCCGGGTCAGCGCCCGCTCACGGGCCTCGCGCACCGTCTGGTTGGTGACCGAGACGTGCACGAGGATGCCGAGCAGCGCGGCGAGCCCACAGCAGATCACCGCGAGGAACGCGGCCGCCTTCCAGGTCAGCGACGCGGTCCAGGAGGGCAGCCGCGGCCGGCGCGTCATGACGCGCTCGGGGAGGCCGAGCGCGTCGGCTCCGCCGACGGCGTCTCCGGCACGGGCGTCGTCGGCGGTCCGGTGCGCACGATCTCGTCGCGCGTCGGCAGCATCGCCCGCTGATGACTGTCGTACGACCACGAGGTCCGGTACTCGTAGCCGGACAGGTCGGCGACCGCGCGCACGACCACGCTGCGGTCGGCCAGCTGGACGCTGATGACGGCGTCCTCGTCGTTCATGATCTGGGTCAGCTTGCCGTCCGCGAACATGTAGACGCGCACCACGAGCTGGCCCTTCGGTGCCCGCACGCCGACGACCATGTCGTCCTTGCCGTTGCCCGTCAGGTCCGAGTAATAGGCCTGCAGCACCGGGCAGTCGGGCCCCTTGGGGCCCGGGGCGCCGCAGTCGTCCAGCCCCTTCTTCACTTCCTTGTACGTGTCCGGGTCCGAGGCGGCCTGGGCGCGGATCACGGCCACCGGGTCCACCTTGCGCAGGTCGCCGTCCGGCACGGGGACGCCCCTGACCACCTGGGTCTCGCCCGCCCCGTAGTCGTCGGCGGGCGCGGACGCGGGGGGCAGCGACGGCCACAGGTGCCGCGGTCCCACCGCCGTGGGGGTCGGGCCCGCGCCTTCGAGGCCTCCGGTGTCCCCGCAGCCCGCGAGGAACAGCACGGCGGCGGGCACCGCGAGGGCCGAAAGACCGAGGCGCCTGGGCGTCACTGCACTCCTGCCTGTCGGGTGCTCGCCTCGGGTCCTGACGAGGTCGGCGTAGGAAAAGTTGCTGTCGCTGCGTACACCTTATTGGCGGGGAAGTCCTTTTTATCGGGGGGTTTGTCGGGGGGCGCGTGTCGGCTCACGTGTCGGCGCGGCCCCGGCGGGCCGTGGAGTACACCAGGCCCGCGGCGCCGGCGGCGGCCATCGCGCCCCCTGCCACCAGGAAGTACGGGTTGGCCCTGGCGTCGCCTGCGCCGTCGTCCGGGGCCTGGGCCGAGGTGTGGGCCGGGGCGTGGTGGGCCTGGGCGTCCGCGAACGCGGCGGTGGGCGCCAGCACCGCGCCGCCGAGAGCGGCGGTGACGACGGCGCTGCGGAGGAGGGCGGGGCGGCGCATGAGAGCTCCGATCGCTTTCGGGGAGTCGCGGTCCTGAGGTGTCGCGGTCCCGGGGTGTCCGGTTCCGGAGCGCCCGGTTCGGGTGTGTCCGGTGTGGCTTCATCACCGTAAGAGGCGGCCATCACGGCAGCTCGGCAGCTGTGTAACAGCGAGCCGACGCTCTGCGGGCTTCTTGCCCTGCGGCGGGCTTGCTGCTCCCATGGTCAGGGGGTGATGAGGCATGAACGGACTACGCGTCATACCGACCTGGCGGCACGGGCAGGAGCGGCTCTACGTCTACGGGGAGGACGGCAGGACCGTCGCCTGGTACGACCGGGAGACGGCCCGGGTCAATCTGCTCACCGAGTCGTCCCGGGAGGCCGTGCTCTCCGTGCTCCGCCCGTTCGTCACCGGCCACGTCACCGTCGGGCCGCCCCCGGTGCCCACGCCCGCCGAGCTGGCCCGGCTCAGCCTCCACCCCGACGACGACCTCGCGCCGAACCGGCCCGGCGAGGCCCTCGTCATCGCCCTCGACCGGGACCCGGCCCCGCAGCGCAGGCTGCGCAGCGATCCCCGGCGCCGGGCACTGGCCGCGCAGCAGCTGATCGGCGAGACGCTCGACGGGATCGAAGGGGCGGGCTGGCGCGTGCTGCACTCCGTGCCGCTGCCCGGCGGGGCCCGCGTCCACCATCTGCTGATCGGGCCCGGAGGACTGTTCGCGCTGCACGTGCTCCCGGCGCACCGGCAGCGGGTGCGGGTGAGCGACCCGATGGTCACGGCGGGACGGGGCGAACCGCAGCCGTTGCTGCGCCGGGTGCGGGCCGACGCGTCGCGGGCGTCGTTCGCGCTGACGGCCGAGGTGCGGGCGGGGCTCGTCCTCGTACAGCCGGCCTCGCTGGACGTCCTGGTGCCGCCCAGGGGCGTGCGCCTGCTGCTGGACACGGAGGTGGCCGGTCTTGCCCGGTCCGGCGGGCTGCTGAAGCCGGCGGACGTGGAGGGGCTGCATGCGATGGCCCGGGACCGGGGGACGTGGGCGCGGGTCTAGGGCCAATGCCGTTGCCTTAGCCGCGATCTTGGTGCGTGCACCTCCGAGCGCAGGCGCGGCGCGCATCCTGGTGACATTCTCAAGAACCGCAGGAGTCCACCGTGTCACGGCGGTTCATGAGCCTGGGGCTACGAAGGGCAAGATCGCCCGTAACGCAACGGCATTGGGTCTAGGGCGCTCGTGAGGGGCCGGTATCGGCTCAGCGGAATCTGACCGGCTCCGCCGAGAAGGCGCCGTGGCGGGTGGTGCGCTGCCGGATCTCCAGGGTCAACTGCGGTTCGGGCGGCAGGAGTTGGTAGGTGACCTCGCCGATGCCCACTGCCGTCACCACCGCCTCCTCGCCCGTCGCGGGCGGCAGCAGGGCCGCCGCGTTCGCGCGCAGCGCCGCCGGCAGCGGGGTCGTCAGGATCGGTGTGCCGTCGCCGGGGAGGGCGATGACCAGGGCGCGCGGCGCCGTCGGCGGGCCCGTGAAGCCGACGGCCACGGCGTCCCGGGTGTCGCTGTGCCGCAGCTTGCGCCAGATGCGGCGGCCGCCGCGGTAGGGGCCGTCGAGACGTTTCGCGACGAGGCCCTCGACGCCGGTCGCGGGCAGCTTCTCGTACCAGGTCAGGGCCGTTTCCCGGTCGGTCGTCGACGGGACGGGCTGCAATGGCGGGCCCAGTGGCGACAGGAGGCGGACCAGCCGGGCGCGGCGCTCGGCATAGGGCAGCGGGCGCAGATCCGTGCCGTTCTCGGCCAGCAGGTCGAAGGCCGCGTACGAGGCGGGCAGCTCGTGCGCCAGGGCACGGGCCCGGGCCGCCGACGCCGCGGCCGCCCGGCGCTGCACCGCCGCGAAGTCGGTGCGTCCCTCGTGCCAGACGACGACCTCGCCGTCGAGCACGGTCCCGGCGGGCAGCGCCCGCGCGGCCGCGACGAGGTCGGGGAAGGCCCGCGCCACCTGCCGCCCCGACCGCGCCTGGAGCATCACGTCGTCGTCCCGGCCGTCCTCCCGGAACCGGAACACGACCATCCGGTGCCCGTCGAACTTCGGCTCGAAGGCCCAGCCGTCGCCCGGCGGCAACGCCTCCACGGACTCGGCCAGGGCCACCTGCAACGGAGGCCTCACGACGGCAGCAGCCCGGCCCGGTCACGGTCGAGCAGCGGGCCGAGCAGATCCCCGTACCGCTGGAGCCTGGGCGCGATGTCGTCGGCCAGGAACACCAGGGCACGGGCGTTTCCGTGCTTCCGGCAGGCCTCGACCTCGTCCCACGTCACCGGCGTCGACACCGTCGGCTCGGGGCGGGCGCGCAGCGTGTACGGGGCGGCCGTCGTCTTCGCGGCGGAGTTCTGGCTGTGGTCGACGAACACCTTGTCCGGGCGGAGGCTGCGCTTCATCAGGTGCACCACCAGCTGCGGCAGGTCCGCCTCGGCCTCCCGCGCGAGCGCCTTCGCGTAGGCGCTGACCTGGTCGGACGGGGCCGGGACCAGGGGGACCAGCAGGTGCAGGCCCTTGGATCCCGACGTCTTCGCGAAGGCGTGAAGACCATCGGCCGACAGCCGGTCGCGCAGCCACAGCGCCACCTCGCAGCACTGGACGATGTCGGCCGGGTCCCCGGGGTCGAGGTCCAGGACGAGCCGGTCGGCCTGCGCGGGCGCGTCGGCCTGCCACTGCGGGGTGTGGAACTCCGTGACCAGGTTCGCCGCCCACATGAGCGTGGCCAGGTCCTGCACGAGGATCTGCCGGGAGGGGCCCTCGGAGCGCGGCACCTCCGCCGTCTTCACCCATGCGGGTGTCCCCGGCGGCACGTTCTTGGCGAAGAAACGCTGGCCGCCGGGCCCGTCGGGGAACCGCAGAAAGGAGACCGGGCGGTTGGAGAGGTGCGCGAGCAGCGGACCCGCCGTCGTCGCGTAGTAGTGCAGCAGCTCGCCCTTGGTGAAGCCGGTGGCCGGGTAGAGCACCTTCTCCAGATTGCTGAGCGGGATCCGCCGCCCCTCCACTTCTGTGATGGGCGTCATACCGTAATACTCTGACAATCCGCACTGAACCGTCGCATCGGTCAGCTGAACGGGACGGACGGAACGGGAGGTCCATCGTGCGCAGCATCTGGAACGGGGCCATCTCCTTCGGCCTGGTCAGCATCCCGATCAAGCTGGTCAACGCCACCGAGAACCACGCGATCTCCTTCCGCCAGATCCACCTGGAGGACGGCGGGCGCATCCGCTACCGCAAGGTGTGCGAGCTGGAGGACAAGGAGGTCCCGGCCGCCGAGATCGGCAAGGGGTACGAGGACGCCGACGGGTCGATCATCCCGATCACGGACGACGACCTCGCGGCACTGCCCGCCTCCGCGGCCAAGACGATCGAGATCGTCGCGTTCGTCCCGGCGGAGCGGATCGACCCGCTCCAGATGGACACGGCCTACTACCTCTCGGCGAACGGCGCCCCCGCGACCAAGCCCTACACGCTGCTGCGCGAGGCCCTGCGGCGCAGCAGAAAGGTGGCCATCGCCAGGTTCGCGCTGCGCGGCCGCGAGCGGCTCGGGATGCTGCGCGTCGTCGACGACGTCATCGCGATGCACGGGCTGCTGTGGCCGGACGAGATCCGCGCCCCGCAGGACGCCGCGCCCGACACCCGCGTCACGGTGCGGGACGCCGAACTCGACCTGGCGGACGCCCTGATGGACACGCTGGGCGACGCCGACATGGACTCGCTGCACGACGACTACCGGGCCGCCGTCGAGGAGATGATCGCGGCGAAGGCGTCCGGCGGGGCGGCGCAGGCCCCCGCGTCGTCGGCGGCAGGGGAAGGCAAGGTCATCGACCTGATGGCCGCGCTGGAGAACAGTGTGAGGGCCGCGAAGGAGGCACAAGGCGACGCCGGTGCCGAGGCCGGGGACATGGCCGAGGTGACCCACCTCGCGGGCCGGTCCCGCAAGAAGGCGGCGCCGAAGAAGAAGCGGGCACCGGCCGCGAAGAAGGCGGCTGCCAGGAAGGGCGGTTCGGCGAAGGACGCGAACTCCTCCGCCACGAAGAAGAAGTCCGCGGCGGCGAAGAAGTCGACATCCGCCACGGCCGAGAAGACGACGCCCCGCTCGCCTCGTAAGAAGTCGTCGGCTTGAGGGTGGTGAGCATGATGCGGGGGCGGAGAAAATCTCCGCCCCCGCATCATGTTCGCTCGCTGTCTATCGCCCGCGGGCCACCGCGGCCGCGTCCCGTTTGAACGCCCACTCCATCTTCGGCTCCATCACGAACCGGAACATCCGCTGCACCGGTGGCGTGCACAGCACAGTGATCACGGACGCGGCGATCAACGTCACCGCGATCTCACCGAGCGGCGTGTGCATCCAGTGCGCGTCGTACCAGTCCCAGAAGCGCGAGCCCTTGGCCAGGAAGCCGTGCAGCAGGTAGCCGTACAGCGTGCCGGCGCCGAGCGAGGTCACCCAGAGCTTGCGCCCCGGCACCCACGCGAAGAAGCAGGCGGCCAGCAGAACCGAGCAGCCGAACATCGCGAGAGTCATCACGGCGCCGCTCCAGCCGGGCGCCGCCAGTTCCTGCGCGCTGTCCCGCCGGTAGAACCAGGCGGCGTTCATCCGCGGCGCCGCCCAGTACGCGAACAGCAGCGCGCTCGCGAACACCGGCAGTGCCAGGATCCGGGCCTCACGGCGCCGCACGAGCCGGAAGTGCTCCGGCTTGAGGCACAGGCCGAGCACGAAGAAGGGCAGGAACTGCAGCACCCGCTGCAGATCGAGGTCGTCACCGATGTCGGGGGAGACCGACGCCAGCACCGCGATGGCGAGCGCCACCGGCAGCGGCCAGCGGATCACCTTCCACAGCGGTGTGCTCAGCCGCCACACGAACAGCGCGATCAGGAACCAGGTCAGGTACCACGGATCGAGCAGGCTGAACGGGTAGTCGGGATCGCCCCCGGCCGTCCGCTTGAACAGGGTGTAGGCCACCTCGAAGACCACATACGGCACGGCCACGCCTGTGACCAGCCGCTTCAGGCGCCCCGGACTCGCGTCGAAGCTGCGCGAGAAGTACCCGGAGATCACGATGAACGCCGGCATGTGGAACGAGTAGACCGTCATGTAGAGCGCCGACGCCGCCCGGCTGTCACCGCGCAGCGGCTCCCAGGAGTGCCCCATCGCGACCAGCACGATCGCCAGGTACTTCGCGTTGTCGAAGAACGCGTCGCGCACCTTGCCGGGCTTCTGCCCGGCAGCCGTGGCAGGAGTGTTCGAGGTGTCGGCTCGGGAAGGTGAAGTGCCGGCGCGTTGCGGGGGCAGAGGCGCCCGCGAGGTGGCCAGCCGTACCGGTTCGCTCACAATCCCTCCCGCGTGGAACCCCGACTCTTGAATTCACGTCTTCTCAGGTTTGCGGGATTCAAGTGGCTGCGAGACATCCCACGCACCGTAGTCACCCATTGAGGCAGACGTAAACCTGTGCTGGTCATGGGTGGCGGCTGTCACAGTGAGACGGACGGTCGAGTCGGACATCGATGCCCAAGTCGGGCGGGATCCCGTGCTCACTACGATGAGTTGGACGCGGAGAAGGAGGACGGGGACGAGGGCCGGGACGGCAACGGGGAGGCGCGGCGTGGTGAACCAGGACGAGAGCGGGCGCAGGCGCGGGCAGGGCGAGTTGGAGGGGCAGGTCCTCGCGGCCCTGTGCGAGGCGCCGGATCCGGTGACGGCGGGCTGGGTGCGCGAGCGCCTCGGCGGCACGCTCGCCTACCCGACGGTGATCACGATCCTCACCCGCCTCCAGGCGAAGGGCGCGGTCACCCGCGAACGCGTCGGCCGTTCCTTCACCTGGACCGCCGCGTCCGACGGGGCCGGTCTAGCGGCCCACCGCACGCGCCGGGTCCTGGACGGCGAGAACAACCGGGCCGCGGTGCCGCACGACGAGGTCGCCGGCAAGGCGGCGGCCGGCGGACTGGCCGCGCTCCTCACCTCCTGTACGGCGTTCCTGCTGCACCGCCGCAGGACCGGACGGCAGGTGTACGCGCCCTCGCCGGACCCCCGCCCCGCCACCGGATCGCGGTCCTGCTCGACACGGCCCCGTACGCCCAGGCGCTCCCGGACGGCCGCATCGTCGTGTCGACCGGGATGCCGACGGGCCTCAACTCCCCTGAGCGCCGGGCCCTGTTCGCACACGAACGCGCCCACCTCGCGACCGGCCACCGCCGACACCTCCTGCTGAACCGGACTGGCGGCCCGCGCCAACCCGTTCCTGCGGCCCCTGCGCACCTCCGTGACGTACACCGTGGAGCGCTGGACCGACGAGGATGCCGCCCGCGCGGTCGGCGACCGGCGCCTCACGGCCCGCGCGGTCGGCAAGGCGGCCCTGTTGACCCCGAGCCGAACACTCCCCGCGCTGCCCGCCTTCGCCGCCCCAGGCCCCGTACCGCACTCGGCCGCCGTTGTGCACGGGGGTCGGCGCGGCGGCTCCGGCGGGGGAGTCGGACAGCTGCAACTCCCCTTGGCCGTGAGTCCCGTAGGCCGCAACTCCCCTGGGCCGCCGCTCCGATGAGCAGTTACTCCCGCAGGCCCGCCATGTCCCCGGGCCGCCCGCGCAGTACCGCCCCCGCCGCGAGCAGCGTCGTCACCAGGGTCAGGGCCGCCGCCCCGGCGACCACCACTACCAGGATCCAGAGGGAGCCGCCCGGCAGGGCCGTGCCGAGGACGCTGATGCTCAGCGGTACGAGGGTCGCGGCGCCGACCAGGAGACCGAGCACGACGCCTGCCAGCGCCACGAGCGCGGCCTCGACCGTCATCATCTGCAGGACCTGGCGCCGGGTGGCCCCGATGAGCCGCTGCAGCATGAACTCCTTGCGCCGCTCGGTCGTCGCCAGGATCTGCGTGTTGACCAGAGCGAGCGTCGCGTAGCCGACGACCACACCGAGCACGAGGTACGCCATCCAGGCCTGGGTGTCGTCCGCGTCGGCCTGGCCGGCCGCCAGCACCTCCGTGCCGGACACCCGCAGACCGGGCGAGCGGTCCGCCAATTTGCCGAGTAACGCCCGCAGTTGACCGGGATCCGTCCCGTCCGCCGCGCTCACCATGATCTGCGGAACGAGCCCGCCGTCCGTATGCCCGACGAGGAGCGACGCCGGGACGAGCGCGGTCTCGTAGCCGCGCCGCCCGTCGACCGTGGCGACCAGTTTCAGCTTGACCTGCGTACCGTCGCCGAGCCGCATCGGGACGAGGTCACCGAGCTTGTGGTCCTTGGCGTATTCGGTGGGCAGCGCGACGGAGTCGCCGCTCAGTGCGGACAGGCTGCCGCTCGCCGCGTGGTACGCCGTCGTGCGGTCCAGGCCCTGCGGGGTGACCCCCTGCAGGGACACCTCGGTCGGCTGCGGCCCGGTGTCCTCGCCCTCGCTCGGCCGCATCGGCTCGTCCGGCTCGATATAGCCGGTCGTGGGGATCTGCGCGGACGCCGCGGCGACGCCCGGCTGTTCGCGCACGGTGTTCACCAGGTCGAGCGGCAGCCCGCCCGAGGCCGAAGTCACCACCACGTCGGCGCGCAGGTTCTCGTCGAACGCCCGCTTGGCGCCGTCGGACTGCGTCGTCTGCATGTAGAGGAGGCCGAGAGCGAGACCGCTGGCCAGCATCACGGGCATCACGGCCGACGCCAACCGGGCCGTGCGCGCCCGCGCGTTGTGCGCGGCGAGCTCACCGGCGAGCCCGGACAGCTTGCCGACGGGCCGGCGCAACGCGGCCGTCATGGCGCGTACGACGACGGGCCCGAGCAGCCCGAACGCGGCCGCCCACACCATCGCCGCCGGGGTCGCGACACCCGCCGCGTCCGGCCCCGCCGAGCCCGCGGTGCCCCAGGCGAGGGCCGCGCCCCCGGCCAGGCACAACAGCCCGGCGACCAACCGGAACGCGCTGAACCACCGGCGCTGCAACGTCGCTTCGGCCAGCGCCTCGGTCGGCCGGGTGCGCGCCGCCGCCTGCGCCGCGATGCACGCGGCACCGATGGCGGTGAGCAGCGCCATACCCGCCCCCACGATCACCGGCACGGAACCGGCCCGGTACGCGATCGACTCCGGCACGACGCCCGCGTCGGCGAACGCGCCCAGGAGCCAGTGCCCGAACCGGGGGCCGGGGATCGTGGCGAGTCCGGTGGCGACGACCGCGAGGAACAGGGTCTCCCCGACCACAAGACGCCGCAGCTGCCCCGGCGTCGTACCGATCGTGCGCAACAGGGCCAACTCGCGTCGGCGCTGCTGGATGGAGAGGCCGAGCGTGCTGGCCACCACGAACACGGTGACCATCGCGGACAGCCCGCCGAAGGCGGCGGCGAGCGGGATCAGGTCGCTGCCGTCGGCCACCACGTCCGGGTCCTCGGCGCGGCCGCGGTTGTCCCCGGTCAGCACCGTGACCGGTGCGCCGTCGACGACCTTGCGGACGGCGGAGGCGATCTCCTGCGTCTTCGCCCCGGAGACGGGAAAGACGCCGATGTTGTCGACCCTTCCCACGAGCCCGGCGGCCCGCCCGGCTTCCGCATCCGAGAGGAAGACGTCGCCGCCGTCGTCGGGACCGGCGGCCAGGCCCGAGACCCGATAACTCCTCTCAGTGCCGTGAACGAGGAGTTGCAGTCGCTCGCCGGGCTTCAACCCCATACGGTCCGCGAGCTTCGAGCCCAGAACGATCTGGCCATCCGTGGCCGGCGCGACGCCATCCGTAAGCTCGTACGGCGAGAGCCTGGCGGAGGACCAGCCGTGGCCGGTGACCTTGCCACCCACACCGAGAGCAGCCGGGAACGACATGTCCTGAACCGCGGCCCCCACCCCCGGAACCTTCGCGATCCTTTCCGCCAGGCCGGCGTCCATGTGCAGTCGTTCGGGGAAAACGAGCTCCTGCTGGGTGTACGCGTAGCGCTGGTCGCCGGTGACGACGATCGGTGCGGCGGCGAGGCGGTGCGGCGGCGCCGCGTTGTGAATGCCGGTCTCCAGCAGGCCGCCGGAGCCGATGACGATCACGGCGCCGAAGAACAGGGCCACGAACGAGGCGATGAAACCGCCCTTGTGAAAGCGCAGGCTGCGCACCGCGAGCCGGATCATCGCCGCACCCCATGTCCCGCCGACCGCCCCGCGAACGGGTCGCCCCACGTACCCAACTCCTGCATCCGGGCGGTGACTTGCTGCACGGTGGGCTGCTCCAGACCGCCGACGAGCCGGCCGTCCGCGAGAAAGACGACCCGGTCCGCGTACGAGGCGGCCACCGGGTCATGGGTCACCATCACAAGGGTCTGCCCCACCGCGTCCACCGACTGCCGCAGCAGCGTGAGGACTTCGGCGGCGGTACGGGTGTCCAGGGCGCCGGTCGGCTCGTCCGCGTAGATCACCGCGGGCCGGGTGACGAGCGCCCGCGCGATCGCGACCCGCTGCTGCTGCCCCCCGGAGAGTTCACCGGGCCGGCTGCCCCGCTTCCCGCTCAGCCCGACCTGCTCCAGGACCTCGTCCACGACGGCCCGCGCGGGCCGGGTACCGGCAAGACGCAGCGGCAACGTCACGTTGTCGACGACGTTCAGCGCGGGCAGCAGATTGAACGCCTGGAACACGAAGCCGATGCGCTCGCGCCGAAACCGGGTCAGCGCCCTCTCCCGCAGAGAGGCAAGATCCACGCCATCCAGACGTACGGTCCCCGACGTGGGCCGGTCGAGCCCCGCAGCGCAGTGCAGAAAGGTCGACTTGCCCGACCCGGAGGGCCCCATGACGGCAGTGAAACTCCCCGCCCCAAGCCCCAAACTGACCCCATCGAGCGCGGCCACCCGATTCCTGGCCCCGCCATAAACCCGACTGACCCCCTCAAGCCGAACAACCGGCTCAACCTGCGGATCCCGCGTCCCGTCCATCAACGTCCGACCTGGATTCTCCATGCCATCCATGCTGGTCGCGAGCCCCATGCCACCGACAGCGGCGACCGGTTGAACACGGCGTCCACCAACTGGTGGACCCGCACTCCAGAGCCCCCCGAACGCAAGAAGACCCCGACCGCAGCGTTACCGCTGCTGACGGGGTCCTCGGACACCTCATACAAGGTGCCCCCGGCAGGATTCGAACCTGCGCACACGGCTCCGGAGGGCAGACCGCATTTACGGCTGACACAACCTTGACCTGCACAGTCACCTTGGTTGAGAGGGAGTGCTGCGATCTCCACTCGCCTCTCACTCGTGGGGATTGGCTGCCCTGCCCATGGAGCTGCTGGCGAGCTGCGGTCGCGTCCTGCTTCGGCTGTCGGCCAGAGCAGACCTGAAGCTGGTGTTCAGCGTAGGACGGTGGCCAACGCCGTTGTGACACCGCAAGCGAGCGTCAG
The DNA here is from genome assembly GCF_040655895.1 of Streptomyces sp. NPDC050264. Lineage (NCBI taxonomy): Bacteria > Bacillati > Actinomycetota > Actinomycetes > Kitasatosporales > Streptomycetaceae > Streptomyces > Streptomyces sp. NPDC050264. The sequence continues at coordinate 105,796 of NZ_JBFAKV010000014.1, read as the reverse complement.
TGCGCTTCCGAACGCTGCGGCGGCGCGGGAACAGGCTACGGGGTAGGTGGCACTGTCCCGGCGTGCACAGAATGCGGCAACGACCGCGGCGAGGGCTGCAAGCAGCATGATCGCGAAGCAACCCAGTACAACGGCAGCTGAGTGGTCGGACATGATCGATCTCCAATCGGTGCGCCAAACTGTGCCGCCAAATCTCCTCAAGCTGCTGTTCGTCGTGGTCCGCAACGGTAGAACTGGTCGAAGACGAACAGAGGCGAACGATCGAAGGGGATGGTATGGCCGTAGAGGATGAGTCGGCCGCGAGGGCAGCTTCAAATGAACTGCGAGCTCGTCTGGAACGCGGGCTTGCAGAGCGAGGTGTGACGAAGACTGCTCTTGCGCGGCGCTCGGGGTTGGGGCGAACTGCTGTCAGCGAAGCTTTCAACAGGTCTGCTTCCGTTCCTTCGGCTCGAACTGTTGTTTCGCTCGCCCAAGCACTCCATCTGGATGTGTCGGAGATCCTGGAGATACGGTCAACGGCGGCCGGCGTTCATCGCGAGACGTCCGTGGGGGAAACGCATCCTCTGCCTTCGGGCATTGGGCGCCCAATCGCTGACTTTGATCCACATGATCTAGAAGTTCATCCGGCCATTGACGTCGCTTCGGGCCAGGCTGTTTTGGGAGGTGGACAGGAGCGCCGGCTTCCCGCGTACGTACGTCGTCACCATGACCGAGAACTGGATGACCTCGTAAAAGCAGCGGCAGGTGGCCAAAGCGGTATGGTCGTGTTGGTTGGGTCGTCGTCGACGGGTAAAACCCGTTCCTGTTGGGAAGCGATTCAACCCCTCATGCCACTGGGATGGAACCTCTGGCACCCGTTTGACCCCACGAGGGCTGAAGCAGCGTTGAGTGATATCGAGCGCGTGGGGCCGCGCACTGTGGTGTGGCTCAACGAAGCTCAGCACTATCTTGGCGCGCGACGAGGTTTCGGTGAACGTATCGCAGCCTCCCTCCGCTCGCTCCTAGTTAATCGGCAGGCTGGTCCCATCTTGGTGTTAGGGACACTTTGGAATAACTATGCGACTGAATACACGGCTCTTCCGGTAAAAGGGGTGCCAGATCTGTACCCGCAGACTCGGGAGCTGCTGGCGGGACGGATCCTTGCGCTTCCAGACACGTTTGACGCGTTTGCGGTTAGAGATGCGAGGGTCAAGGCCGCCGAAGGTGATCTGCAACTCGCTCAAGCGTTGGAGCGTGCAGAGGACGGGCGCCTGGCTCAATATCTGGCAGGTGCTCCTGCGCTGGCTGAACGGTATAGAACAGCCGACCCCTCGGTCCGAGCATTGATCCAGTCCGCCATGGATGCGCTTCGTCTGGGTGTCGGAAGCCGCTTAACGGGCAGTTTTATTTCCCATGCAGCCGAGGACTATCTTACTGAATCTGAGCACGCGAATCTGGCGGGTGATTGGGTCGACGAAGCCTTCCAGGAAGCCACTAAGCAAGTACACGGAAACATGGCCCCCCTAACACTCGTTCGTCTTCGCGGACCGTCTCGCCTGGGGGAGGCTCGCAGGATTGATTCGGTTGGCGAAACTGAGTATCGGTTAGCTGACTCGCTGGAGCAGCTAGGGCGAATTGAGCGTCGCACCTACTGTCCTCCGGATTCGTTCTGGGAAGCGGTTATTGAAGGGCTGACAGACCCTGCGGAGCTAGCGAGCCTGGCCATCGCTGCGCATGATCGATATCGGCTTCAGTGGTCCTATCGCCTTACTAAGAAAGTCGCTAAACTATCTGATCCCTCCTCGTTGTGCGAGGTGGCGACTACATGGATGGAGGGGCATCCAGGATTGGCTGAACCCCTGTTTCGGCAGTGTGCCGAGATGGGATATGCCCGCGCTATGAGCGACATGGGATATATCCGTGAAGAAGCTGGTGACCCAAAGGGGGCCGAAGAATGGTTCCGCAAGGCGGCTGATTCAGGTGACGGAGAAGCTGCTTATCACCTCGGGAAGAGGTGCGAAGAGAGGGGGGATTTGGAAGCGGCGGAAATGCTTTATCGTCAGGCTGTAGATTCCGGTGACGGGGAGGCCTTGGGGGCGCTAGGTGACACTCTGTATACCCGGGGTGGGGATGTCTTCGAATCCCTCAATTTGCTAAACCGCTCCATTCTCCTCATGATGCGTCAGACTGCACGTGCGCTGATTGCAATTTTGGAGGGTGAGATCGGGGAGAGAAACTCATTTATGGGCCCATGGAGTGAAAGGAAAGAGGAGGGCCGCCTAAGGTCTAGGATAGAAGAGGCGGGCGATGGTGGGGACTTGGATGGTTTCTCGGAGGCTGCGGAGGATGGTGCTCGCAATGGGGACACCTATGCGCTTTTTTGCCATTATCTTTTCTTGGGGATGAAAGATCGAGATCAGGCTGACGCGGCGCTAGAGCGTGCCGGAAGGGACGGAAATGTATACGCGCTTTTGGAAACTGCAAGAAAGCGCATCAAGCTTGGTAAGGCGAGTGAAGCTCAAGAGATCTACCAAGCGTTGCTGGACGCTGGCAGTACTGCTTCGGCGGCGCCTCTTGCAAACCTGATGAGAGCGGCTGGGAAATTCAAGGAAGCTGAGGCTTTATATTGGCAGGCCATCGAATCGGGTAATTTGTATGCCTTGACCCAGCTTGGCGAGCTGAAAGAAAGTATGGGTGATCGCGCTGGTGCCGAGGAGATTGCACTACAGGCTGTTAACGCGGGGGATTCTTCCGCTGTACGTAGGTTGTCAAAGGCCAGGGGCGGGGATGCGGAGTCTCTGGGCCTATGGCCGAATGGGCTTGATCCGGACGGCACACCGACGGCTGAGTCCTGGGATGTAGTGCTCCCCTGACTGGATGCCCGAGACGGCTGCTATGGGCGGTTGCTGAGAGGCAAGGGCAACGCTGCTCAACCCCGTGGGAAACTGGGATGCCCAGGAAAACGCGGCAGATCGGTTGAAGAGGGGGCCAAGTGCCAGAGCCCAGTCCACGAGGAACCTACCTGGTGATTGCAGAAGCACTCCGGGAGGAGGTTGACCATGGTGCGATCGTCGGAGCGCTGCCCTCCGAAGCAGATCTCATGCGCTCGCATAACGTCGCTCGGAACACGATCCGTCGCGCGCTCAAAGTTCTTGAAGCGGAGGGGATTCTGGAATCTGCGCCAGGGGTTGGATGGCGTGTCGCCCGGGGTCACGATCGTAGGACGCTCGTGGAGCGCATGACGGATGCGATCCTGGAGGACTCATTGAATGTGGGGGATTCGTACCCCTCCGAGGCGAAGCTGTGTGACCGCTTCGACGTCTCGCGTACGGCCGTGCGGCGGGCGCTCGCTCAGATGGAGGGGACCGGCTTGCTCGACACCGTCCACGGTAAGGGGCGTACCGTACGCGCCCTCCCCACTCCTACCGCCCAGCCGTAGCCTTGGCCTCCATGGGACTGACTGAGTGGGCGTACTCGCTCTCCGAATCGCTGCTGTCTGATCCGCTACCGCGTCGGTGGGCGCACTCTCTTGGGGTTGCCAAGCGTGCACGCTCCTTGGGGCCGATCCTGGGGAGTGACGCGGAGCTGTTGGAGGCTGCGGCAGTGCTGCACGACATCGGATACTCGCCGGCCATCGCCACCACGGGTTTCCACCCGCTTGACGGCGCGCGGTTCCTTCGCGGCCAAGAGGGCTCTGACGAACGGGTCGTGCGCCTCGTTGCCCATCACTCCTGTGCACTCTTGGAAGCTGAGGAGCGCGGGCTGAGGGCGGAACTTGAGGGCGAGTTCGACTTGGAGCGCGCGGACCTGGTGGACGCCCTGATCTTCTGCGACATGACGACGACGCCGGATGGGAGGCAGACGACGCCAACTGCTCGGCTGGACGAGATCGTGCAGCGATACGGCCCAGACACGATCGTCGGGAGATTCATCCAACGGGCCGCGCCCGAAATCCACGCGGCGGCGGAGCGCGTCGAGGGCCGCTTGGCGAAGGCCTCCATGAGCGATCAGCCGATGTAGGGATCGTGGCGCGTGTCGTCAAGGCCGTGCCGAATGCGCAACATCATCGAAGGGTGAATGTCGAGGCCGTCAAGGTCCGCTGGGTCGACCCAGCGGACCTCTTTCGATTCGCTGCTCGTGCGCAGGGAGCCGCCGATGGGGTGGGCGCGGAAGCAGATTGAGAATTGTTGGCGGACCTCTCCGTCGTCGTAGGCCAAGACGTGTTGAGGGTCGGTGTACAGGCCGACGATGCTGTCCACCTCTACGTCGACCCCGGTCTCTTCCGAGACCTCGCGGACAGCGGTGTCAGCGATGCGCTCTCCGATGTCGTGACCGCCACCGGGCAGTGCCCACAGGTCGTTGTCTGTCTTGTGGATGAGCAGCAAGCGGCCTGCTCCGTCCTGAACAACGGCCGTTACTGAGGGTACGACCGAGTTCGCTTTGGGTGCAGTCGGGTCCCGGAAGTAGTCGATGCGGCTCATCAGGGGGTGCCTTCCCAGTCGGCAGGCGAAGAGATCGGACGGGCCGACTCCCAGACTTTCTCAAGGCTCTCAGCGTAGGCGTCGAACAGTTCACCCCCCGGCACCCGTCGCAGGTGAAGGACCGGCGCCATGTAGGCGCCTACGCCGAAGAGGTGGCCGTTCGCCAGCATCTCGTCATCGGCCCGGTAGATCGAGTTGTAGAGGGTGGTGCTGTGGAGCCGGAACTCCACCCCTGGTAGACCGAAGAGTGGACCGTAGTTGACCAGGGCGTTTCGAATCTTGCCAGCCATCGCGGGGCCGATCCCTTCGTCTTCACCGCGCATGGCGACGGCCGGCGACGCGGGTTCGCCCAGCATGAATCGGATGGGTACCCCATCGGCAGACTTCTCCTTGACGATGCGGTGGAACGTCGCATCCTCCGTGAGCCAGAACCCGGAGTAGACCAACAGATCGAACTGTCGAGTGGCCGTGGAGTAGAGGCTGGTCCAGAGGGTCTGCATCACGACGGACCGGTGCGGGTAGAGCCTGACCAACTCGGCATTCCCTGAGGCTGTGACCTCGGCTGACGTTCGTTCATCTGGCCACAGATACGACACCTCGCACTTCAACAGCGAGGCTGTCGCGTACTGGAAGCGGCGATATGGCTTGCGCTCCGGTTCGTTGATCCAACGTTCCACGGTCTTGGCGGCGACGCCTAGTCGGTCCGCGACTTCATCGAGCGTCAGGCCCAAGTCCACGATTGCGCCGCGCAGTCGCTCGTTGGTCACGTACAACCTCCGCTTGTCCGGGACGACTTGGTACGACTTCACCGTAACCAAGGACGACCTGAGTCGTACACGTGCGAAGTCGATCGTCGTGCTCGCCGCGGCCAGTCTGTAGGTACATCGAGCGCAGGGGCTCGCGGAACTCAAATATCCGAAGGGCTTGACGCCGCGAACTTCTCTCTGCACGATGAGGAACACGTAATACATGTTCCTCTCGTTCGGATCGCTTCAGCGACTTGGACGAGCGCACGACAAGGGGCCCGGGACAGAGCGGGCCGAGGGTCCCGGATCCCTGGTCAACCGGAGGGCTTAGACCGAAAGGTCACGTCTTCATACGCCTGCAACGGGAGCTCGTGTTCCCGAAGGAGACAGCGCACTACTTCACCTTGCCGCAGCTCATGGGCTGCGGCCGGTTGCCTCCGCTGCTCGTCTCGTACGAGCGGCGCCGGATCTACCGACTTCAACGGCGCGCGGCCCCGGTGCTCGAACACCGGGGCCGCTGTTCGGGCCGTTGCCACCTGCTAGGGAGAACACGACCCATGAACCACATCGTTACTGTTCAGGACGCTGTTACGGCGTTCGCCCCGTACATGGAGCCGACCGCCGCTGAGCTGGACGCGATCGAGCAGGAGATGCCCGTCGTTCTGGCGGACGTCGACCTGCTGGACGCGCACATCGCCACGCTGGACCGCACGCCGACCGAGCTGGATGAGCGCCGCATCCGCCGCGCCCGTCGCCGGGCACTCGCCGCCCGCGTTGCCCTCCTCAACCGCCCAGCCGTCACGAACCTGTCCGGCGGTGCCGCGTGAGCACCACCATCCGAGACCTGCCCTGCGCGCTCGCCGAGGTGAAGGCGGAGATCACGCGGACCGACAGCAAGGCCAGCCTCCTGCTGGCCTTCATCGGCGCGGTGCTGGCCGGCGTGTGGAGCGCGGGCCACGACCTCCCGTTGAACGTCTACCTGCTCGCCCCCGGTCTTACTGGGATTGCGCTGCTGCTCGGTGCCGCCGCGCTGCTGCTGTCCACGGTCCGGCCGAACCTGAAGGGCCGTCACGGCTTTCCGCTGTGGGCCACCCTCACCCCCGAACAGGTCCGCGAAGCGGTGGCCACCGACCTGGCCGCCGACATCGCGGGCCTGTCCCGCCTCGCCGTCACCAAGTTCACCGCGCTGCGGCGCGCGATCGACCTGACCCGCATCGGTGGCGTCCTGCTCATCACGGCCGCTGTCCTCGCGCTGGGAGGTGCGGCATGAGCGAGCAACACTCCAAGTCGTCTGCGTTGAGCGGGCTTCCGCTGGTGCTGATCGTGCTCGGTGCCCTCGCGCTCATCCTCGCGACGTTCATGCCGCCGGCCATCGGTGGGCACGGCTGGCGCTGGGTGGTCGTGGGCGGCAGCGTGGTGCAGTTCGTCGGCTGGGTGCTGCTCGGCTGGCGCCTGGCCCGCCAGGGGGGCGGTGCCCGATGACCGCCACCACGGCACGTAAGCCGCTCACCAAGGTGCAGTTCATCGTGCTCGGTGCCGCGTTCCTGCCGATGCTGGCCACCGGAGCGTTCGGCGGGATCGGCACCTACTCCAACATCAGCGGCGCCTACGGCAAGGGCACCGCGCTCGGCGCGGTGGCCGCGGGCGAGGGCGCCACGGCCGTGCTCGCGCTGGTGCTGCTCGGCCTGACCATGCTGGGCCAGGCCTCCCCGCGCATCGTGCGCCTCGGCCTGTGGGCACTGCCCGCAGCGGCGTCGGCGATGGCCGCGATGGCCGCCGACGACCCGGGCACCACCGTCATCTACGCCATCACCCCGATGGGCATGTGCGTCTCCGCCGAAGGCATGGCCTTCCTCGCCCGACGGATCGCGGTGCACACCGAGGGCCGCGATGCGGAGGGCGAGCGGCGCGCGGTCGAGATCGTGCAGCGCCTCGCCTATCACCGGGCCCGCGCCGCCAACCACCCCGACGAGAAGATCCGGGAGCGCTCGGATCGGGCGTCGTGGCGCCTCGCCCGCAAGGTCGGGTTGGGGGATGCGGCGCTGGGATCGGCGCTGCTCGATGTGCAGCGCGAGCGCGTCACGATCGGGGCGGATGTCGCGCTCGGATCGATGTTCCACCTCACCCCGGACGCTCTGCCTGCCCCGGGAGCGAATACGGAGGAATCTACCGAGACTATGATGATTCGGTCTACGGCTGACCTGCCCGAATCGACTCCCGAACCGATCACACCGAACATCAAGGAACTGCCCCGTCCGGTGGCCGTCGGCTTCCTGAAGTCGACCCTGCCCAGCAAGCCGCTCCCTTCGATCGAGTCGACCCCTGCCCACCCGATCGAGCACCGGCCGGTGGCGGCGGAATCGACCCGCCCGCGCGGCGTGACCGGTCGAGTCCCCGAGGCTGCCAAGTCGTCCCGGCCGAAGCGCACCCCGGATGAGTTGCTCGCTGAGGCACGCACGGCGACGGCCGATTGGCCGGACGCCAAGCTGACCGGGGAAGGCATCCGCCGCGCCCTGCGCACGTCCCCAGCGAACGCCCGGATGCTGCGCGACACCCTGCGCACCGAGCGCGCCGAGGTTGCGTGATGCGGGTTACGTCATTCCGACCTCGCTCGGCATGTGCGTGACCTGCGCCTACCCCGACACCCGACGCGCTGTCTGAATTGCCGCGGGCCCGATCGCTCACCTCTCACAGCACGCGATCGGGCCCGCCATCCCTCACACCCTGAAGCGGAGGAAACCCCAGTGAAGCACCCCGACGACGACCCCGAGTTGTTCGCCCGACTCGAAGCCGAAATGACCACCGACACCGACCCCGAGGGCAACGTGGTCGACCTCGACAAGGCCCGCTCCGCCCGCGCCGCATCCACAGGGGAGCGGCCGATCGAGACGGAGCCGGCCGACCCGGAATCGACCGTGCCGGTCGACTCCCCGGCCAAGACGAGCGGCCCCGGATATCTGGGGCGCCTCATGCACGCCAAGCGCCGTGAGGTCGTCCCCGTCTGGCTGCGCTCCCTCGATGAGCTGAAGACCGCCACCACCTGGGTGGGCCGCCACTACGCGCACTCGGTCGGCTATCACGCGCTGCGCTCCCCGGTCTACGCCCTACGCCTGACCCTCCAAGCCCCATCAGGGGCGGCGAAGTTCATCGGCTCCACCATGCGCTGGGTGGCCGACCGCGAGGGCGAGCCGGTCCGGCTGGCCGCGGTGCGCCGCGAGGACGCCGCCGAGTACCTGAAACTGTCCCGGCAGCGCGACGGCCGCGTCCGGCTGCGCTCCCTGCTCACGGTCCTGGCGATGTTCGTCGGGCTCGGCACCGCCCTAGCCATGTACGTCCTGGCCCCCGGATGGCTTCAGACCGTCTCGGTGTCCGCGCTGGTCATGGCGCTGGGATTCAACGGCCGGCGCGCCGATGCCCCGGTCATCCACCGGGCCGTGGAAATACCCAAGGCGACCAAGCTGACCAGCGACATCGTCCTTCGCGCCCTCGGTGCACTCGGCATTCCCGCGATCAGCCAGGCACAGGTCAAGGGCCGGGACGGCTTCGAGTTCACCGCCCCCATCACCCGCGACGGCCCCGGCTGGCGCGCCGAGGGCAACCTGCCCTACGGCGTCACCGTCACCGACGTCATCGAGCGCCGCGAAAAGCTCGCCTCCGGCCTGCGCCGCCCGCTGGGCTGCGTCTGGCCCGAGGCCGTCGCCAACGAGCACACCGGCCGCCTGGTCCTGTGGGTCGGCGATCAGGACATGTCCCAGGCCAAGAAGCCCACATGGCCGCTGGCCAAGTCCGGCACGGTCGACCTGTTCAAGCCCATCCCCTACGGCACGGACCAGCGCGGACGCTGGGTCGAACTCACCTTCATGTACATCGCCGGGCTGATCGGGGCCATCCCGCGCATGGGCAAGACGTTCCTCCTGCGGCTGTGGCTGCTCATTGCCGCCCTCGACCCGCGGGCGGAGCTGCACACCTACGACATGAAGGGCACCGGCGACCTTGACCCGGTGGGCAACGCCGTCTCCCACCGCCACGCTGCGGGCGACGACGACGAGACCATCCAGTACGCGCTGAACGACTTCCGGGCGCTGCGCGAGGAGTTGCGGCGGCGGACCAAGGTGATCCGGTCCCTGCCGCGGGACATCTGCCCGGAGTCCAAGGTGACCAGCGAACTCGCCTCCAAGCGCACCCTGGGACTGCACCCGATCATCATCGGGGTGGATGAGTGCCAGGTCCTGTTCGAGCACCCCGAGCACGGCAAGGAGTTCGAGGAGCACGCCACCGACCTGGTCAAGCGCGGCCCGGCCACCGGGATGGCGCTGTTCCTGGCCACCCAGCGGCCGGACGCGAAGTCGCTGCCCACCGGCATCAGCGCGAACGCCTCGCTGCGTGCGTGCCTGAAGGTCATGGGCCAGACCGAGAACGACATGGTGCTGGGCACCTCCTCCTACCGGCGCGGGGTGCGGGCGACCATGTTCGCGTGGGGTGACAAGGGCATCCATTACCTGATCGGGGAGGGCTCGGACGCCCGGATCGTCGGCGCCGTGTTCGTCGACGCTCCCGGCGCCGAACGGATCGCGGCTCGGGCCCGCGCCGCCCGTGAGAGGGCCGGTCTGCTGTCCGGCTACGCGCTCGGCGAGGAGCCGGAGACGGTGGCGAGCGCCTATGACCTGCTCGCCGACATCCTCGCCGTCGTCCCGGCCAAGGAAGCCAAGGTGTGGTCCGAGACGGTCGTGTCCCGGCTCGCCGAGCTGCGGCCCGAGGTCTACGACGGCTGGGACCCGGACGCGTTCGCTGCCGCGCTCAAGCCGCACGGCATCACCACCATCCAGGTGGGCCGCCGCGTCAACGGCAAGGTCGTCAACCGGCGCGGCATCGACCGCTCCCACCTCACCACCGCGATCGCGGAGCGTGACGGAAAGCGGGACGCGTCCTGACCCTCCGGGGCCGCTAGCGCTAGCGGCACACCCCGCTAACGTTAGCGGCCCCGCTAGCGCCCCAAACCCACTCTGATCAGGCCGCTAGCGGATAGCGGCCCACCTGCGAGAACCCCCGGAAACCGCCTGGGAGGGCCCGCCATGAGCTCCACCCTGCTCGCTATCGCCCTCATCCTGCTCGTCACGCTCTGCTACGCCGGGATGTGTGCTGCGGTCCCGTTCCGTGACTGCCCGCGCTGCAACGGCATGGGCCACGACATCACCACCGACCGCAAAGGGCGCATGAAGCGCGGCCACGACTGCCGCCACTGCAAGGCCACCGGCAAGCGCATCCGCTTCGGCCGCCACCTCTACAACCTCTGGCTCGGCGTCCACCGCGACGGCACCCGCTGACCGACCCCGGGACGCGAAGCGACCGACGGTGCCCGTCATGAGACGTACCCCGCTCTGAGAAGGAGCTAGGTGGGCGCAACCGTCGGCCAGTCACCCGAGCTTGCCAGCACCCGAGGACCTGCACAGCCAACCGCCCAACCCCCGCCCCGTCAAAGGAGTTTCCCCGATGGCCGTGACCGTCTCCCTGGTCCTGTTGTTCGGCCTGGTCCTGTTCTTCCTCGTGCGCGGACACACCCTCGGCTACGGCAGCGCGTTCATCGCCGCCGGCTTCGGGTTCTTCCTCGCCTCCACCGGCGCCGCCGCACCCATCAACCAACTCACCGGCGCCGTCATCACCGCCATCCAGCAACTGTGAGGAGGACCCACCCCATGACCACCCACCAGCCCCAACGGGCCACCCTGGAAGTCCACCAGCCCACGCCGATCCCCACCCCAGCACCGGCCCCGATGGTCCCCGTGCAGGTCGGCCAGATCCCCGCCGTGGCATCCATCGTGCTGCCCGACGGACGCGTAGTCACCGGCTACGCCATCGAGCCGACCAAGCCCGAACCGGATGCGGCCAAGCCGCTCGTCTCCCGGACCGCGGTGAACGTCGCGCTCGGGGGCGTGGGGTTCCTCGCGGTGTGCGGCGGACTGCTGATGCTTACCACGTTCATCGCCGCCCTCGCCGCGCTGATCCAGCAACTCATCATCCTGGCCGCCGTCGTGTTCGGCGGGTTCATTGCGGTGCAGGTGCTGGGCGCCTCGCGCGGCGGCACCACCGTCAACATCCGCAAGGCCGTCTTCAAGCGCAACCACTTCCACGGCTAGCTACGCCAAGGGCGGCCCCCGTCTCGCCAAAGTCCGGGGCCGCCCTTGTCCACCCGTCCTCAACAGACTTGATGGAGGTCTCCAGCATGACCCAACCGACCCTGATCGGGCGAGAGCACCTACACACCGCTCTCGCCCTCGCCGCCTCCGGCGTGCCCGTGCTCCCGCTGAGGGCAGGGAAAGTGCCGTTCGGGAACTGCCGCCGCTGCACCGACAACGCGTGTGGCGGCCGGCCGAACATGAAGACCCCCGGCCTGTGCACCTGTCCCGGCCCTTGCCACGCATGGGCCGCCGCGACCACCGACCGGAACGTCATCGGCTCCGACGTCTGGCGCCGTGCCTGGCTGTGCGCGAGCGCGGTCGCCTACCACCCGGGCGGCGCCGGTCTCACGGTCGTGGACCTGGACAACGCCGACGCCATCACGTGGGCCCGCGAGCACCTGCCCGCCACACAGACCGTGCCCACCACCCGGGGTGAGCACTGGCTCTACCAGGGCGCCATGACGTCCGCGAACGGTGTGCGGCCGGGCGTGGACATCAAGTCGACGATGGCCTACGCCCGGTGGCTCGGGTCCGGCTCCGGCACCATGACCGCGCTGCCGGACGCCGTTCGCGCACTCGCCACGAGCAAGCCCACCCCGGCCCGCCCTGTGCCGCAGACCGTCACCGCGTCCGTGCCGGGTGGGGGCGGGGACTGCCGCCACCGCACGCCCGCCTTCCTGGAACGCGGCATCGCCATGGCGGAGCAGCGCATCACGCAGGCCACGAGCGGCGTGCATCACGCGGTGTACCGCGTCTTCCTGGCCGTGTTGTCCACCCACGGCCGGTGCGGCTGCCTCACCGACACCCACGTGGCGCGGCTGTTCGCCGCCGCGCAGGCCAAGGGCGAGACCACCCGGCACTGCACCGAAGCATGGACCAACGCCCGCACCACCTTGGGACTGTGATCGTGGCCGACGACGAGAAGAACCCCGCCCGCGAGATCATCACCGACTACGCGCAGTCCCACTTCCGGTACTTCCGCACCGCCGACGGCACCGTCTACGCGCAGCGCAACGGCCACCCGGTGGCCCGCCCGATCCGCTCTCAAGGCACCACCGGCAGTCACCGCCAGGAACTCATGGTGGGCCTGTTCAAGGACGGGCACGGCGTCTTCAACGGCACCGCGCTCAAGGAAGCGTTGGACTTGATCGAGGCACTCGCGCTGACCGAGGACGTGCAGCCCGTGCACATCCGCGTCGCCCCGGGCTTTGACGGGGCGACCTGGCTGGACCTGGGACGCAGCGACGGGCAGTCCGTCCGCATCCATCCCACCGGCTGGGACATCACCGTGCCCGACCCGCGCGAGGTGTGCTGGCGCCGGACCCAGCTCACCGGGGAGCTGCCCCTGCCGGCCAAGGACACCAACGGCAAGGGCATCGACCTCCTGCTGAGGCTGTGTAACTTCGCCACCGCCGAGACCGAATGTCTGGCCATCGCTTGGCTCATCGGGTGCCTCGGTCCGTCCGTGCCGGTCCCGGCACCGTTCCTCACCGGGCCGCAGGGGGCGGGCAAGTCCACGGGCGGGCGCATGCTCGTGCGGATTATCGAGGGCATGAGCGGCGACCTGCGTCGCGCACCGAAGGACGAAGAAAACCTGATCGCAGCCGTGGCCGCAGGCTGGGTAACCGCCCTGGACAACCTCTCCCACATGACGCCGGACCTGTCCGACGCCGTGTGCTGCGTCGTCACCGGCGCCGAGAACGTCAAGCGGGCCCTGTTCACCGACGGGGACGTCTTCCGCGTCGGCTATCGTCGCCCGCTGCTGCTCACCGGGATCGATGTCGGCGTCATCCGCGCCGACTTGGCTGAACGGCTCCTGCCCCTGCGCCTGGAGCGCCCCAAGGTCCGGCGCACCGAAGCGGAACTGTGGGCGGAGTACGCCGAAGCGCTCCCCGTCGTCCTCGGCTCGCTCCTGGATCTCACGGTCAAGGTCCGCGCTGTGGCGGCGGAGACGCCGACCGATCTGCGGATGGCGGACTTCGCGCACCTATGCGCGCAGCTCGACGCCGCGACCGGCCTTGGGGCTCTTACCGCTTACCGGGCCAGCCTGGACGATCTGAACGACGACGTAATCGAGGGCGATCTGCTTGCGCAGACCGTTCTCAAGCACGCCGACACCATCGAGCCAGGTGGCGAGCAACGGATGACCTCCACCGAGTGGCTGCACTGCCTCAGCCGCCTCTACAGCGACGACGAACTGCGTCCCCTGCCCAAAGGGTGGCCGACCACCGGAAAGGTCCTCAGCGACCGCCTCAAGCGCCTCCAACCGACCCTGGCCGCCCGCGGTGTCCTCATCGACTCCGGCCGCACCCGAGAGGGCAGGTACCTCGAAATGACCCGCCAGCCCCACTCACCCCTACACGAGCAGAAGCGCGTGTTCTGATCTCTGCTCCGCGCGCTCGTCCTGACAAGCAAGAGGAGCACCCCGGGCCGGGCGTGCTCCTCTTGTTGTTCGGCGGAACGCCGCTCGATGGTCGTGCCGCGACGCGGCTCGTTCTTCGCTCTTTGAGCGGCACCCGCACTACAACAGACGCCCCTCTTTTGTCCTAAGAGGGAAACGCTGCGTCACCCGCGTCACGCGGACGGAAAAACGGCCTCTGACCTGTGCATACACACGTGACGCAGACGACGACCTCTGCGTCATGCTGCGTCACCTGCGTCACGGGATGACGCGGGCTGTGACGCATCGGTGACGCACACTCCGGCCACCGCGTCACAAAAAGCAGCAGGTCAGAGACCTACGTGACGCTCGTGACGCCGTGACGCAGAAATCCACACCTCGGACACACGCGCTGCCAGGCAACGCGAATTTGCAGACCTACGCCATCCCGAAAACCTCGCTGGCAAGGCAGAGCTTCGGAGCTTGCCCATGCCTGTGCACCCACAAGGAGGAGTCGTGGCCGAGCTCCGCGACGAGATGTTGACCATCCCCGAGGTCATTGACGAGATCGGCGTACCGCGAGCGACGTTCTACCGCTGGCGGCAGCTCAGGAAGGGACCGAAAGCCATCAAGCTCCCCAACGGATCGGTGCGTATCCGGCGGTCGGAATTGGAGCGCTGGATCGAGGCCTTGGAGGAGGCTGCGTGACCTACAGCAGCAACTCGGAGGGCGCCCGCGAAAGCGAGCGCCCTTCTGGGGCTCAAGAACCGCATCTGTCCACCGACGTGAGGGTGTGGAAGGTCAACCGGGTGCGGAGCAAGAGGGCCCCGTATCAGCTTCGTTGGGTTGTGGCGGGCAAGGTCAAGACAGCCAGTTTTGCCACCGTCACCCTCGCGGACAGTCGCCGCTCTGATCTGTGGAAGGCGATGGTGAAGGGTGAGGCATTCGATGTCGAGTCAGGGTTGCCGGAATCTGAACTCAGGGCGGCAGCAGCCCGGGAGAACGTCAGGCCTGATCCTTCGTGGTGGGACTTTTCCCGTGAGTACATGGCGGGCCGGTGGCGCACCTCTGCGGCTAAGACCCGCGAGGGGTTGGCGGACAGCCTCGCGACGGTAGCGCTCGCGATGATGGAGGACGGGAAGAAAGCCCCGTCGCCCGAAGAAGCGCGCTTGGCCATGAGGTGGGCGGTGGTGCCGGCGCACAAGGGTGAAGACCCGCCCGCAGATCTCACAGCAGCTTGCACCTGGCTCCAGAACTGTTCGCTTCCGCTATCGGCCCTTACCGACCCGAAGGTGCTCCGGGACGTTCAGTACCGGCTCTCGTTCAAATTGGACAACACCCCGGCGGCGGGGGAGACCTACAAGCGTCGTCGCCGCGGCTTCAACACCGCCATGGAGTACGCGATCGAATGCGGCTACCTGGACGCCAACCCGCTCGCGGGGGTGAAACGCACTGGGGCCACTCAGGGTGACGTCGTAGACCCCCGAGTCCTGGTGAACGCGGCACAGGGTGCTCAACTCCTCACGGCGGTCTCGTACGTCGGCTCTGTGCACCGCAACCGGGGCCGTCGTCTGGTCGCCTTCTTTGCCTGTCAGCTCTACGCGGCGATGCGGCCGGCCGAAGCGGTTGGCCTCCGGGAAAGGGACTGCTACCTGCCCGAGAAGGGGTGGGGGACCCTGACCCTCAAGGAGACTCGGCCCGTCTCAGGCAAGAAGTGGACTGACTCCGGCGAGCGGCACGACAAGCGCGGGCTGAAGTCCAGAGAGGCCAAGGCCGACCGCCCGGTACCCATCCCGCCTCCGCTGGTCACGATGCTGCGAGAGCACATCAGGGAGTTCGGGACGGCGAAGGACGGCCGGGTCTTCCCCAACGAGCGGGGCGACGTACTCGGGACGTCCAGCTATTGGCGCGTGTGGCAGGAGGCTCGCCCCGTCGCTCTCCCGCCGGACAAGGTGAATTCGCCGCTCGCGCACAGGCCTTACGACCTGCGGCACACCTGCATCACGAACTGGCTGAACGCGGGAGTTCCCGTTGCCGAGGTCGCTCGCCGCGCGGGCAACTCGCCCGAGGTCATCCACCGTCGGTACGAGGGCTGCATCGACGGTCATGAGGAGCTGAACAACAGGAAGATCGAGGACGCCATGGGTTGGAGTGGGGGAGACTCGGTGTAGCTTCTTGGGCGCTCAACTGCCGGGGTCTCCGTTACGAGGCCTCGGCAGTCGCGGTGCTTCCGCTAGCGCATCTGAATGCGAGCCACTGAAGGCTCGATTTTCATCCTGCGTAGTTTGTGTACGAAGCCTCTCAGATTGACCTTGCTGAAGGTCGGAAGGCTAGAAGGAACGGTTCTGTCACGTTCTACAGCAATGGCGTATGTAACCTTTACTGGCGCTTCTTCTGCCGCACCTGCCAAACCAGGATTCAGGTCTCTGATTTTTTCGACGAAGTCTCTTCTGTAATCCTGATCTTCCGTCAAGGTTTGGGCCGCGACGTACCCTTGGGAGAAAAGGTGACTCAGTGTTTGGCTGTCCGTGTACTTCTTGACGTGCACTAGGTAGCCGCTGGAGTGGAATAGGTCGCATGCTTCGATCTGATTCCCCAGGGACGACATGGTCTTTTTGTCCAGGCAGGCCAGATCGTCGCGGCCCCGAGAGGCGTCAGCGTTGTATGCTCCCTCGCCGGACTTGTTGTCGTTCGCCTTGTCCTTCTCTTTGTATTTTTCTATGTTCCAGTCGATCAGGCCTAGGAGATCGGTTACGTCCTCTATCCCGGATAGGTCATCTTCGAGTTGCCGAGCATAGCTCTCTGCGAGCGCGAACCATTTGCCGAGAGTGAGCAAGTAGCGTTTCTCTTCGGAGCCTGCTTCGAAAATCAGCCAGTTCTTCAGCGGTGTCTCGTTGCTGGCTGGGTTCCCATCGGAGTCGACGGCCATAATCTTGATGTCTTTCAGCGCTGATCGGCCAAAAGACCTCCTGAATGAGGAGATGGTGTCGAGGAGGGACTCTATGCGCATCTCGTGCATGTACCCCAGGTCATCGCCGTGCTTGACGCGTATCGCATGGACGTTCTCGATCGTCAGATCGTCCGGCGGGGCAAAGGAAAGAAGGTATGGGTCTAGGCTTGCGACGTCCTCGTCCTCGGGGGCGCTCTGTCTTGTGGCCCTGGCGCCGAAAAGGTTCAGTGTCAGCAGCTTTTCGAGTTCGGAGGTTAGTTCGCTCTTCGACCGTAAGGGTTCGAGAGAGTCGATGAAGCGCAGGTCCTCCCTGACTTCGTTCTGCGATACGGTTTCCAGCATTCGAGCCAGAATGCTTTGCACTTGATGCAAGTCGGTCTCTACCTTGAATGCAACGGAATCTGTGGCGACAACGGCTCCTAGTTCAGACGACTCGACTCCGTCATCGAGCTCCCCCACCACCCGACGCACAAATTCGCCCTCTAGCTCAATGTCGAAATCTCGGAGACTTGTTCTGTTGGGTATCTGGACTGACTGAGTGCGAGCGGAGGGGTCAATACGACGGCTGCGTATCTCGTTGAGCGCAAGCGTGTTGTAAGACCGGGATGCGAACCGCAAGCCGAAATTCGCTTCGACGTGGGACCACTCAAGGGTCGAGCTGCCGTATCCGAAGCAGACAGCAAACGTCCTCTCGTTTACGGGCAGGAATATGACGAGACGGTGAGACAGGCTGCGAACGCTTTCCAACTTCGGGAAGGTCTGGGACAGGGAGCGGGCCCATGGGGGCTCGCCGTCAGTCTTCGACGAGAAGAATGCCGTGCACCCTTCAGGGGCCCCCTCGGTCGAGGTGAGTTCCTGCAGTGGAGACCTGCCGTTGGTCCTGTACTGGACGCGGAACGCTTCTTGGAGCGAAACGATGTCTTCGCGCAGCAAGTAGCAGTTGAACCGCAGTTTGGATGCTTGCGTCATGATTGCCCCCCAGCAGTTAGTTGTCCCTTATAGCATCGGATTTCACCTGCTGAGAAGAGTGCACGCTGCAGCGGAACGAGCCTCCAGCTCATACGGGCAGCGTTTCCACGGTCTGGCGCACGCCTGATGCGAGATCCCGAGCCAGCGCGTTCGGGAGTGCTCCGGGGCTCACTCGCCACTCACTCGGGAACCGTGCGTGAGAACGACAAAGAGCCGGACCCAGTGAGACTGGGTCCGGCTCTTTGTATGTGGCACTTTGGCTGGTCAGCGGCATGATCGCGCTGTTCCGGCTTCTGTGCCCCCGGCAGGATTCGAACCTGCGCACACGGCTCCGGAGGCCGTTGCTCTATCCCCTGAGCTACGGGGGCGTCCGCCACTTGGTGAGCGGCGACGGGTAGAACCCTACCAGCTCATCCGGGGTCCTCATGAACAGGTATTTCCGGCCCGGATGGGGGGTCTGATCGGGGGTGGGCGGAGGGTCGGACAGAGGGGGGAAGGGAGGGCCGGTTGGAGGGTGGGCGCGGGGGCCGGATTCAAGCCGGGTCCCCTGTACGGGGCGGAAGTGGGGAAAACCCGGACGCGGTGGTGTGTGCCGACCTACTCTCGAGTTGTGCCAGGCGCTTCGGGCCGGGTCCTCGTTGTGGACGACAACAAGGTCATCCGGCAGTTGATCAGGGTCAATCTCGAGCTGGAGGGCTTCGAGGTCGTGACCGCGGCCGATGGTGCCGAATGCCTGGATGTTGTGCATCAGGTGCGGCCCGATGTCATCACTCTGGACGTGGTCATGCCGCGTCTTGACGGTCTCCGCACCGCCGCGCGGTTGCGCGGGGACGCGCGGACCAGCGGCCTGCCCATCGTCGTCGTCAGTGCGTGTACCCAGTACGAGGTGGAGAGCGGGCTCGATGTCGGCGTCGACGCCTTTCTGGCCAAGCCCTTCGAGCCCAGTGAACTCGTGCGCCTAGTAGGGCAGTTGAGTGAGCGAGGGCGTGCGGCGTCGGAGACGACGGCAGCAGAAGCAGGTGGCCAGGGTCAGGGGCAGGGCGAGGATGGCAGCAGTGCCGTCGGTAGCTCCCGGCGCGGTGCCTCCGCCCGCCCCTCGGACGAGTCCGAGCGTGCGGGCCGCACCGCAGACGCTTGACGGGGATGTGCCTCCGCGACCTCGGACGAGTCCGAGCGCGCGCGGCCCCGTCGCGACGCCTGACGGGGATGTGTCTCCGCGACCACGGACGCGTCCGAGCGCGCGCGGCCCCATCGTGACGCCTGACGGCGATGCGCCTCCGTGCCTCCGGTGACCAGGGTCTCGATGCGTGGCATATGGGACACCTGGCCGCCGGACCGTCCGACCACTGGGCCGTTCCACCACCGGGGCCGCCCGTCCGGCAAGCCGCATGGCGGCCAGGCTGTACACCCGCTTGCCGCATACCCGGCAACGTATCGGTCACCGACCCCCGGACCCGCCCCGCCCGCACCCCGCCCCCCGGACCCCCATCCGTCCGCATCCCGGACCATCCGACAAACCGACTCGCCTACCCACCCCCCTCCTCGCCTACGCTTACCCCGTGACCCCCGCAGAGCTCTCCCACACCGTGCTGCGCGCCGTGCGCCGTGCGGTGGACGATGGTGAGCTCGGGGCGGGTGCGGGTGAGCTCGGGGCTGCTCGGATCGTCGTTGAGCGGCCTCGGCCCGGTGGGCATGGGGACTACGCCACGAACGTCGCCCTGCAGCTGGCCGCTCCGGCAGGTCGGCCGCCCCGGCAGGTCGCCGAGATTCTTTCCCGGCGGCTTGCCGACAGTCCGGGTATTGCCGCTGTTGACGTGACGGGGCCCGGGTTCCTCAATTTCACGTTCAGCGCTCGTGACCCGCACGCCGCCGACCTTCTTCGAAGCATCCGCGCGGCCGGTCTCGCCTACGGTCACGGCGGAGCGCTCCGCGGGCACCGCGTCGACCTGCGCATCCCGCACGAGCCCCGCGCCGAGATCCTCGCCGACGCCGTCGCCCGCATCGGCCGTAGTCAGGGTGCCGAAGTCGAGGTCGCGTATGCGGAGGAGCCGGGTGAGGTCACGTACAGGCCCGTCCCCGGTGATCCGGATCCGCGGGGGCTCGGGGCCGACGCCGGGCGCTGGGCTCTGCTCCACCCCGCCGCGCACGACCGGCCCCGTACCGAATCCGTCGAGGACCGGGCCGGGCACCTCGCCCAGCGGGAGTCGAACCCCCTCTTCCGCGTCCGGTACGCCCATGCCCGCACCCGCGCCCTCACCCGCAACGCAGCCGACCTCGGTTTCGCGAGCACCCCGGGTGAGTTCGCCGCCGTGGACGACGAGCACCCCCATCACCTCGTCGCGACCCTGACCGATCACCCCCGCATCCTCCTCACCGCCGCCCGCCACCGCGCCCCCGACCGCCTCGCCCGGCACCTCGTCGATGTCGCCGACGCCTTTCTCGCCGACGTGCGGGTCTGCGTCGGCGCGTTGCCCAAGGGCGAGGAGAAACCCTCGGCCGCCCACCGCGCCCGGCTCGCGCTCGCCGAAGCCACCGGGACGGTGCTGGCCGGCGGCCTGTCCCTGCTCGGTATCGACGCCCCCGCACACCTGTAGAGAAGACGAAGAGAGCGCCCCGCAGTCATGAGCCGTTCCGCACACCCCGCAGGCCCCCGCCACGCCGATGTCGTGCCCGAGGGGCACTACACCGCCCCGGCCGCCGACCTGAACGTCCTCGATCCGAAGGTGTGGGCGCAGACCGTGGCGCGTACCGCCGATGGTGGTGTGCGGGTCGGCGGGATCGAAGTGACCCGGCTCGCCGAGGAGTTCGGCACCCCGGCCTACTTCCTCGACGAGACCGACTTCCGGGCCCGGTGCGCCGCGTGGCGTGACGCCTTCGGGCCCGACGCCGACGTGTTCTACGCGGGCAAGGCCTTCCTGTCGCGTGCCGTCGTGCGGTGGCTGCACGAGGAGGGGCTCAACCTCGACGTGTGCAGCGGTGGCGAGCTCGCCACCGCTCTGTCGGCCGGGATGCCCGCCGAGCGCATCGCCTTCCACGGCAACAACAAGACCGAGGAAGAGATCCACCGGGCGATCGAGGCCGGTGTCGGGCGCATCGTCCTCGACTCGTTCCAGGAGATCGTCCGCGTCGCGCACATCGCCGACAGCCTCGGCAAGCGGCAGCGCGTGCAGATCCGGGTGACCGTCGGCGTCGAGGCCCATACGCACGAGTTCATCGCCACCGCGCACGAGGACCAGAAGTTCGGGATCGCGCTGGCCGGGGGACAGGCCGCCGAGGCCGTGCGGCGGGCCCTGAAGCTCGACGGGCTCGAACTGATCGGGATCCACTCGCACATCGGCTCGCAGATCTTCGACATGGCCGGCTTCGAGGTCGCCGCGCGCCGCGTGGTCGGTCTGCTCGCCGAGGTGCGGGACGAGCACGGTGTCGAGCTCCCGGAGATCGACCTCGGCGGCGGCCTCGGCATCGCGTACACGAGCGACGACGACCCGCGCGAGCCGCAGGAGATCGCCAAGGCGCTCGGCGAGATCGTGACGCGCGAGTGCGAGGCGGCCTCGCTGGGCACGCCGCGGATCTCCGTCGAGCCCGGCCGCGCCATCGTCGGCCCGACCGCCTTCACGCTCTACACCGTCGGCACGGTCAAGCCGCTCGACGGGCTGCGTACGTACGTCTCCGTCGACGGCGGCATGTCCGACAACATCAGGACCGCCCTGTACGACGCCGAGTACACCGTCGCCCTCGTCTCCCGCCGCTCGGATGCCGAGCCCATGCTGGTCCGTGTCGTCGGCAAGCACTGCGAGAGCGGCGACATCGTCGTGAAGGACGCCTTCCTGCCGGCCGACATCGCGCCGGGCGACCTCATCGCGGTCCCGGCCACCGGCGCGTACTGCCGCTCGATGGCCAGCAACTACAACCACGCCCTTCGCCCGCCGGTCGTCGCCGTGCGCGACGGCGAGGCCCGGGTGATCGTCCGGCGCGAGACCGAGGAAGATCTCCTGCGTCTCGATGTCGGGTGATGAAATTTCTGTCTCACCTACCGGACCGGGGACAGAAAGACCGGTCCGGTGCGTGAGACTGGTTCCACCGTAGAGATACGTCGAAGTAGATGTAGTAACAGAGGAAACGAGGTCGGATGATGCGTACGCGTCCGCTGAAGGTGGCGCTGCTGGGCTGTGGGGTTGTCGGCTCAGAGGTGGCGCGCATCATGACGACGCACGCCGCCGACCTCGCCGCCCGTATCGGTGCCCCGGTGGAGCTCGCGGGGGTGGCCGTCCGGCGCCCCTCGAAGGTCCGCGAAGGGATCGACCCCGCCCTCGTCACCACCGACGCCACCGCGCTCGTCAAACGGGGCGACATCGACGTGGTGATCGAGGTCATCGGCGGGATCGAGCCCGCGCGCACCCTCATCACCACCGCCTTCGAGCACGGCGCCTCCGTCGTCTCGGCCAACAAGGCGCTGCTCGCCCAGGACGGTGCCGCGCTGCATGCCACCGCCGTCGAGCAGGGGCGCGATCTGTACTACGAGGCTGCCGTGGCCGGGGCGATTCCGCTGATCCGGCCGCTGCGCGAGTCCCTCGCCGGTGACAAGGTCAACCGTGTCCTCGGGATCGTGAACGGCACGACCAACTTCATCCTCGACAAGATGGACTCGACGGGGGCGGGCTATCAGGAGGCCCTCGACGAGGCCACCGCCCTCGGGTACGCCGAGGCCGACCCGACCGCCGACGTCGAAGGATTCGACGCCGCCGCCAAGGCCGCCATCCTGGCCGGTATCGCCTTCCACACGCGCGTACGCCTCGACGACGTGTACCGCGAGGGCATGACCGAGGTGACCGCCGCCGACTTCGCGTCCGCGAAGGAGATGGGCTGCACCATCAAGCTGCTCGCGATCTGCGAGCGGGCTGCCGATGGTGGTTCCGTTACCGCTCGGGTTCATCCCGCGATGATCCCGCTCGAGCACCCGCTGGCCTCCGTGCGCGGCGCGTACAACGCCGTGTTCGTCGAGGCCGAGGCCGCCGGGCAGTTGATGTTCTACGGGCCCGGTGCCGGCGGTTCGCCGACCGCGTCCGCCGTTCTCGGCGACCTCGTCGCCGTCTGCCGCAACCGCCTCAACGGCGCGACGGGACCCGGCGACTCCGCGTACACGCAACTGCCCGTCTCTCCGATGGGCGACTCCGTGACGCGGTACCACATCAGCCTCGACGTGGCCGACAAGCCAGGTGTGCTTGCGCAGGTGGCGACGGTCTTCGCCGAGCACGGAGTCTCCATCGACACCGTGCGCCAGTCGGGCAAGGACGGCGAGGCCTCCCTCGTCGTCGTCACCCACCGCGCGGCGGACGCGGCCCTCACCGGGACCGTGGACGCGCTGCGTCAGCTCGACACCGTGCGCGGTGTCGCCAGCATCATGCGTGTTGAAGGGGAGTAGCAGGGATGACCGGAATGACCCACCAGTGGCGCGGCATCATCGAGGAGTACCGGGACCGGCTCCCGGTGACCGGCACCACGCCGGTCGTGTCGCTGCGCGAGGGCGGCACGCCGCTCGTGCCCGCGCAGGTCCTCTCCGAGCGCACGGGCTGCGAGGTCCACCTGAAGGTGGAGGGCGCCAACCCCACCGGCTCCTTCAAGGACCGCGGCATGACCATGGCCATCACCAAGGCCAAGGAGGAGGGCGCGCAGGCCGTCATCTGCGCGTCGACGGGCAACACGTCGGCGTCCGCCGCGGCCTACGCCGTGCGCGCCGGCATGGTCTGCGCCGTCCTGGTGCCCCGCGGCAAGATCGCGCTCGGCAAGATGGGCCAGGCGCTGGTCTACGGCTCGAAGATCCTCCAGGTCGACGGCAACTTCGACGACTGCCTGAACCTGGCCCGCAGCCTCTCCGAGAACTACCCGGTGGCGCTGGTCAACTCGGTCAACCCGTTCCGTATCGAGGGCCAGAAGACGGCCTCGTTCGAGATCGTGGACGCGCTCGGCGACGCGCCCGACATCCACGTCCTGCCGGTCGGCAACGCGGGCAACATCACGGCCTACTGGAAGGGCTACAAGGAGTACGCGGCCGATTCGGTCTCTTCGCGCACTCCGCGCATGTGGGGCTTCCAGGCTTCCGGTTCCGCGCCGATCGTGCGCGGCGAGATCGTCAAGGACCCGTCGACGATCGCGACCGCGATTCGCATCGGGAACCCGGCGTCGTGGAATTACGCGCTCGCCGCGCGCGACGAGTCCGGCGGCTTCATCGACGAGGTGACGGACCGTGAGATCCTGCGCGCCTACAAGCTGTTGGCGGCCCAGGAGGGTGTCTTCGTCGAGCCCGCGTCCGCCGCGTCCGTCGCCGGTCTGCTGAAGGCCGCCGAGCAGGGCAAGGTCGACCCGGGCCAGAAGATCGTCTGTACCGTCACCGGCAACGGCCTCAAGGATCCCGACTGGGCCGTCTCCGGTGCGCCGCAGCCGGTCACCGTGCCGGTCGACGCGGCCGCGGCCGCCGAGCGCCTCGGTCTCGGCTGAGCCGGAGCCCGGCGCTGACGCCCCGTCAACCGGGCGTATCCGTACGGGGGGTGCACAGGGGGCTTACGACACGCATCGTGCGCCTCCTGTGCGCCCTATGTCGCCACAGAACCTTCCTTCGATAGGCTGTACAGAACCCGCCCGCCGCATATGCCGCGGTGCCGCCGCCGTTCCGTCGTTTTCCGGCGCTTTTCAGCCGTGGTTCCGTCGTTCGCGGCCCGGGTGTCGACGTACACAGCACAAGACATCGGAAGTCTCGGAAGTTCCCGAACACCTCGACCGTCCTACATCTCGTATCTCTCGCAGATCTCGCAGATCTCGTTCGGTCCGCCGGTCTTCGGAAGTTCCCGAAACCTCCCGCAGCTCAAGGAGAGTCATCGAGCGATGGCCGGTCCCGCGTTCCGCGCCGCCGCCGTCAGGGTGCGCACCCCCGCCACCAGCGCCAACCTCGGCCCGGGCTTCGACGCCCTCGGCCTGTCGCTGGGGCTCTACGACGACGTGGTCGTCAGGGTCGCCGACTCCGGGCTGAACATCGACATCGCCGGCGAGGGCTCCGAGACCCTGCCGCGCGACGAGTCGCACCTCCTCGTACGGTCCCTGCGCACCGCCTTCGACCTGCTCGGCGGGCAGCCGCGCGGCCTCGAGATCGTCTGCGCCAACCGCATCCCGCACGGCCGCGGCCTCGGCTCCTCCTCCGCCGCCATCGTCTCGGCGGTCGTCGCCGCCCGCGCGGTGACCATAGGCGGCGACGCCCGGCTCGACGACGCGGCCCTGCTCGAACTCGCCACCGAGATCGAGGGCCACCCCGACAACGTGGCCCCCTGCCTCCTCGGCGGCTTCACCATCGCCTGGATGGAGTCCGGCGCGGGACGGGCGATCCGCCTCGACGCCGCGCCGTCCGTCGTTCCGGTGGTCTTCGTGCCGTCGAAGCCGGTCCTCACGGAAATGGCGCGAGGACTCCTGCCGCGCACCGTCCCCCATGTGGACGCGGCGGCCAACGCGGGCCGGGCTGCCCTGCTCGTCGAGGCCCTGACCAGGCGCCCCGAGCTGCTGCTCCCCGCCACCGAGGACCGGATCCACCAGGAGTACCGGGCTCCGGCCATGCCGGAGAGCGCCGCACTGGTGGAGCGGCTGCGGGCCGACGGGGTTCCCGCAATGATTTCCGGGGCGGGCCCGACGGTCCTCGCCCTGGTGGAGGACGGAGCGGCCGACAAGGTCGCCCGGCTGGCCGGAGAGGGGTGGGCGGCGAACCGTCTGGCCCTCGATGCCGACGGGGCGAGCGTGCTGCCGCTCGGCTCCTATCCCGATTGATCGAATACGTACGGTTGCCGGATTACGAGAGGGGGAATGTTTGTTGGATCCGGTAGTGTTAACCTCAAGTCTGCACCCGACCCCACCATGGCGAGGTGCTGTGTGTCCCCGTCCGGGACAACCATTCTTCCGGGAGCCTCCCCAGCATTTCCGTACAGCGTCCTTCTATGCCGGGATGCAGTACTGAGCGTTGGCGAGCATGCTCCGGAACCGGCGTGACCGAGCCGGGTGACACGGAAATCCAGTGCACCCGCGGGTTCGCGAATCGCCGTCACCACTGAATTCTTCCGCCTCATCGGCGGACAACCGCCCCGGCACGGTCCGTACAGGCAGGACCACCGCCGGACAGCACGACCGGTCGCCGAGCCAGACAGGCCGACGTCCGCTCCAGGGAAGGACCCTTCGTGAGCGACACCACCGATCTGATGGGCGTTGCCGACAGCTCTGCTGCGGCGCCCTCCACGGATGCCTCTGCCGCGCCTGCCGCCGGTGCTTCGGGCTCCCGGCGGCGCCGCGGTACCGGCCTTGACGGCATGGTGCTGGCCGAGCTGCAGCAGGTCGCATCGGGCCTCGGTATCAGGGGCACCGCGCGGATGCGCAAGAGCCAGCTGATCGAGGTCATCAAGGAGGCGCAGTCGGGTGGCGGCGCCCCCGCGAAGAGCGCCGACGCCGCCGAGACGAAGCCGAAGCGCCGGGCCACCTCGAAGGCCCGCATCGGCGAGGAGCCCGCGGCCGACGCCGCGCAGGCCAAGTCGGACGCCAAGGCGGAGAAGGCCCAGGCGGCCGACAACGGCTCGGCCAAGGCGAAGAAGATCGCCGACCAGCAGCAGATCGACATCCCCGGCCAGGGCGCCGGGGACGAGCAGCCGGCCGGTGAGCGCCGTCGTCGGCGTGCCACCTCCGAGGCGGGCAGCCCCGAGTCCGTCACGGCCGAGGCCGCGACCGCGAAGGCCGAGCCCAAGCAGGACAAGCAGGACGGCGCCGAGAACAAGGGCGACGGCGGCCAGGACAACAGCAACGACGGACGCCGTGACCGTCGCGACCGCCGTGACCGTGGCGGCGAGCGCGGCGGCGACCGCGGCGACCGGGGTGGCCGCGACCGCCGCGGCAAGGGCGAGGACCAGGGCGGCCAGGGCAACAAGGACCAGGGCGGCGGCCGGCAGCAGCAGGGCGGCGGCCGGCAGGACCGGGACCGGGACCGCAACAACGGGCCGCAGGACGACGACGACTTCGAGGGTGGCCGCCGCGGCCGCCGCGGCCGCTACCGCGACCGCCGTGGGCGTCGTGGACGTGAGGAGGGCGGCGGCTTCGGCAACGAGCCGCAGGTCTCCGAGGACGACGTCCTGATCCCCGTCGCGGGCATCCTCGACATCCTCGACAACTACGCCTTCATCCGTACGTCGGGCTACCTCCCGGGCCCCAACGACGTCTACGTCTCCCTCGCCCAGGTCCGCAAGAACGGCCTGCGCAAGGGTGACCACGTCACCGGTGCGGTGCGTCAGCCCAAGGACGGCGAGCGCCGCGAGAAGTTCAACGCGCTCGTCCGCCTCGACTCGGCGAACGGTATGGCGGCCGAATCCGGGCGCGGGCGGCCGGAGTTCAACAAGCTGACCCCCCTCTACCCGCAGGACCGGCTCCGTCTGGAGACCGACCCGGGTGTGCTGACGACGCGCATCATCGACCTGGTCGCGCCGATCGGCAAGGGCCAGCGCGGTCTCATCGTGGCCCCGCCGAAGACCGGCAAGACCATGATCCTGCAGGCGATCGCCAACGCGATCACCATCAACAACCCCGAGTGCCACCTGATGGTCGTCCTGGTCGACGAGCGTCCGGAAGAGGTCACCGACATGCAGCGGTCGGTGAAGGGCGAGGTCATCTCCTCGACCTTCGACCGTCCGGCCGAGGACCACACGACGGTCGCCGAGCTCGCCATCGAGCGCGCCAAGCGCCTCGTCGAGCTGGGCCATGACGTCGTGGTGCTGCTCGACTCCATCACGCGTCTGGGCCGCGCCTACAACCTGGCGGCCCCGGCCTCCGGGCGCATCCTGTCCGGTGGTGTCGACTCGACCGCCCTGTACCCGCCGAAGCGCTTCTTCGGTGCCGCGCGCAACATCGAGGACGGCGGCTCGCTCACCATCCTCGCCACCGCGCTCGTGGACACCGGCTCGCGCATGGACGAGGTCATCTTCGAGGAGTTCAAGGGCACCGGCAACGCCGAGCTCAAGCTCGACCGCAAGCTCGCCGACAAGCGCATCTTCCCGGCGGTGGACGTCGACGCGTCCGGTACCCGTAAGGAAGAGATCCTGCTCGGCAGCGACGAGCTCGCGATCACCTGGAAGCTGCGTCGCGTGCTGCACGCGCTCGACCAGCAGCAGGCGATCGAGCTGCTGCTCGACAAGATGAAGCAGACGAAGTCCAACGCGGAGTTCCTGCTCCAGATCCAGAAGACGACGCCGGCGCCGGGCAACGGCAACGACTGACACTTCACGGAACCTGGTTCCAAGGGCTGGGCCCCGCCGCACCTGCGGCGGGGCCCAGCCCTTTCGCATGCGCCCGAGACCTTCACCACAGGCATAAGAATTCGGGGCCCCTGTGAAGCATGCGGTTCATGAGTACAAAGGTGCAGGTGAGAGCGGTGTGGGACTTAGGTCCCGTGACGTTCCGTGGCCTTCTCGCCCCGCTGCGGGCACAGCGCGCTGTGCAACCCTTCATGGCGGTTCGCCGTCACACCGAGTGAAGAGCAAAGCGTGCCGAAGGAAGACAAACCTGCGAGGAGCACATGCCCGACAGTGACAGCAAGCCCGGGCGCCACCGCGCCAAGGGCCGCCGCCGCAAGCCGAACGCCGGGCGCGGCAAGGCGCTCCGCCTCGTGGCGTGGAGCGCGGCGGGCATCGTCGTTCTCGGCGGCACCGGGCTCGGGTACGTGTACTTCAAGCTCAACGGCAACATCAAAAGCGTCGACATCAACCAGGCCCTCGGCACCGACCGGCCCGACGACGTCGACAACGGCTCGCAGGACATCCTCGTACTCGGCTCCGACAGCCGGGCCGGCAGCAACAAGAAGGCCGGCGGCGGCACCGACGACGGCAGCGCCCGCTCGGACACCGCGATGGTCGTCCACGTCTACAAGGGGCACAAGAAGGCGAGCATCGTCTCCATACCCCGGGACACCCTCATAGAGCGGCCGTCCTGCACCGACAAGGACGGCACGGAGCACCCGGCGCAGAACGACGTCATGTTCAACTCCGCGTACTCCACGGGCGGCGCCGCCTGCGCGGTCAAGACCGTCGAGTCCATGAGCGGCATCCGGATGGACCACTACGTCGAGGTCGACTTCAGCGGCTTCCAGGACCTGATCGACGACCTCGGCGGCGTCGAGGTCACCACCAGCAAGGCGATCGACGACCCCGACAGCCACCTGCAGCTCGACGCGGGCACCCACAAGCTCGACGGCAAGCAGGCCCTCGGTCTCGTACGGACCCGGCACGGCGTCGGCGACGGCAGCGACCTGGGCCGTATCCAGCTCCAGCAGGCGTTCATGAAGGCCCTGATGGACCAGATCAAGCACGTCGGCGTCTTCAGCAACCCCAAGAAGCTGTACGACCTCGCGGACACGGCCACGAAGTCCGTGACGACCGACTCCGAGCTGGCGTCCGTCAAGAACCTGACGTCGTTCGCGGGCGGGCTCAAGGGCATCGGGTCGAACGACATGAACATGGTGACGATGCCGGTGCAGTACGACGCGGCCGACGCCAACCGGGTCCTGGTCGACCAGACCAAGTCCGACCAGGTCTGGAAGGCCCTCAAGGCCGACAAGGCCATCCCGAAGTCGGCCGGCGAGGGCACCGCCACCGGCACCGCGGACGGCGTCCTCAAGTAACCCGGTAACCCGGAAAGCACGCCGGAAAGTACGCAGGAAAGCACGCCGGAAAGCCGCAGGAAAGCCGCCGGGAATAGTTGCGGTCCCACCCTGGTTTTGGGAGATGCGCCCAGTCCTGGCAGACTGGTCCGTCGGCTCCGGTTCACGCTCCCGCAATCCGCGTCTGCGACCCGGCGCCCTCCCGAACCTAGGAGACACCTTGAAGCGCGACATCCACCCCGAGTACACCGAGACCCAGGTCAGCTGCACCTGTGGCGCGTCGTTCACCACTCGTAGCACCATCGACTCCGGCACCATCCGTGCCGAGGTCTGCTCCGAGTGCCACCCGTTCTACACGGGCAAGCAGAAGATCCTCGACACCGGTGGCCGTGTGGCCCGCTTCGAGGCCCGCTTCGGCAAGGCTGCCGCTGCCAACAAGTAGCGAGGCTCCAGCGCCGGTCTCCGGTGCCCCGATCGCAGGGGCACCGGGACCGGCGCTTTGCGATGCAGCCCCCTTTGCCCTTGGGATGACACAGCACCCCCGTACCCGCAGGAGCCGGAGATGTTCGAGGCCGTCGAGGACCTCATCGGTGAGCACGCCGATCTGGAACAGAAGCTCGCGGACCCGTCGGTCCACGCCGACCAGGCCAACGCGCGCAAGCTGAACAAGCGCTACGCAGAGCTCACCCCGATCGTCGCGACGTACCGCTCCTGGAAGCAGACCGGCGACGACATCGAGACCGCACGTGAACTGGGCGCCGACGACCCGGACTTCGCGGCCGAGGTCAAGGAGCTCGAGAAGCAGCGCGAGGAGATCACCGAGAAGCTGCGGCTTCTCCTGGTGCCCCGTGACCCGTCCGACGACAAGGACGTCATCCTCGAGGTCAAGGCCGGCGCGGGTGGCGACGAGTCCGCGCTGTTCGCCGGTGACCTGCTGCGCATGTATCTGCGGTATGCCGAGCGCGTCGGCTGGAAGACCGAGATCATCGACGCCACCGAGTCCGAGCTGGGCGGCTACAAGGACGTCCAGGTCGCCGTGAAGACCAAGGGCGGCAACGGCGCGACCGAGCCCGGCCAGGGCGTCTGGGCGCGGCTGAAGTACGAAGGCGGCGTGCACCGTGTGCAGCGCGTCCCGGCGACCGAGTCCCAGGGCCGTATCCACACCTCCGCGGCCGGTGTGCTGGTCACGCCCGAGGCCGAGGAGGTCGACGTCGAGATCAACATGAACGACCTGCGGATCGACGTCTACCGCTCCTCCGGGCCCGGCGGCCAGTCCGTCAACACGACCGACTCCGCGGTGCGCATCACGCACGTTCCCACCGGCGTCGTGGCCTCCTGCCAGAACGAGAAGAGCCAGCTGCAGAACAAGGAGCAGGCGATGCGTATTCTGCGCTCCAGGCTGCTCGCGGCCGCGCAGGAGGAAGCGGAGAAGGAGGCCGCGGACGCCCGCCGCAGCCAGGTCCGCACCGTCGACCGCTCCGAGAAGATCCGCACGTACAACTTCCCGGAGAACCGCATCTCGGACCACCGCGTCGGCTTCAAGGCGTACAACTTGGACCAGGTGCTCGACGGTGATCTCGACGCCATGATCCAGGCGTGCGTCGACGCGGACTCGGCCGCCAAGCTCGCCGCCGCGTAAGCACGCGTACACGCGTAAGCCTGTACGGCCCGTAAGACAGCTCGGAGGACCAGGGTGCAGCAACATCTTGGGGGGCGACCCCCGAACCCCCGCAGCGTGCTGCTCGCGGAAGTGGCCCAGGCCACCCAGCGGCTGGCCGACGCCGGTGTGCCCTCGCCGCGCAACGACGCGGAGGAACTCGCCGCCTTCGTGCACGACGTGAAGCGGGGCGAGCTGCACACCGTCAAGGACGCGGACTTCGACGCCCGGTACTGGGAGGTGACCGCGCGCCGCGAGGCCCGCGAGCCGCTCCAGCACATCACCGGCCGCGCGTACTTCCGCTACCTGGAGCTCCAGGTCGGGCCCGGCGTCTTCGTGCCGCGGCCCGAGACCGAGTCGGTCGTCGGATGGGCCATAGACGCCGTCCGCGCGATGGACGTCGTCGAGCCGCTCATCGTCGATCTGTGCACCGGCTCGGGCGCCATCGCGCTCGCGCTCGCCCAGGAGGTCCCGCGCTCGCGCGTGCACGCCGTGGAGCTGTCCGAGGACGCCCTGAAGTGGACGCGGAAGAACGTCGAGGGGTCCAGGGTCGACCTGCGCCAGGGAGACGCCCTGGAGGCCTTCCCGGACCTCGACGGGCAGGTCGACCTCGTCGTCTCGAACCCGCCGTACATCCCGCTCACCGAGTGGGAGTACGTGGCTCCCGAGGCCCGCGACCACGACCCGGACATGGCGCTGTTCTCCGGCGAGGACGGCCTCGACCTGATCCGCGGCATCGAGCGCACCGCCCACCGGCTCCTGCGGCCCGGCGGCGTCGTCGTCATCGAGCACGCGGACACGCAGGGCGGCCTGGTGCCGTGGATCTTCACCGAGGAGCGGGGCTGGGCGGACGCCGCCGATCACCCCGACCTGAACAACCGGCCGCGGTTCGCGACCGCCCGCAAGGCGATGCCGTGACCCACACCGCACTTCATCACATCGAGCAGTCCGCAGAGCAGTACGCAGAGCAGGAGGCCCGCTAAATGGCACGGCGTTACGACACCAACGACGCGACCGACCGCGCTACCGGTCTGCGTGAAGCCGCGTCCGCCGTCCGCCGCGGCGAGCTCGTCGTGCTGCCCACCGACACCGTCTACGGCATCGGCGCCGACGCGTTCGCCGCCGAGGCGGTCGGTGACCTCCTGGAGGCCAAGGGCCGCGGCCGCAACATGCCGAGCCCCGTCCTCATCGGCTCCCCGAACACGCTGCACGGCCTCGTCACGGACTTCTCCGAGATGGCCTGGGAGCTCGTCGACGCGTTCTGGCCCGGCGCCCTGACGATCGTCGCCAAGCACCAGCCGTCCCTCCAGTGGGACCTGGGCGAGACCCGCGGCACCGTCGCGGTCCGCATGCCGCTGCACCCGGTCGCCATCGAACTGCTCACCGAGGTCGGCCCGATGGCCGTCTCCTCCGCCAACCTCACCGGCCACCGCGCTCCCGAGGACTGCGACGCCGCCCAGGAGATGCTCGGGGACTCCGTCTCCGTCTACCTCGACGGCGGCCCCACCCCCGGCATCGTCCCTTCGTCGATCGTCGACGTCACCGGCAAGGTCCCGGTGCTGCTGCGCGCCGGTGCGCTCACCGCCGACGAACTGCGCAAGGTCGTACCCGACCTCGAGGTGGCGAATTGACAGCCCCTGAGACGGGGCGTGGCATAGGCACCGACTACGGGGCGCTCTCGCTCCCCGGCGACTCGTTCCGCATCCTCCACGTCAGCACCGGCAACGTGTGCCGCTCGCCGATCACCGAGCGGCTGACCCGGCACGCCCTCGCGGACCGGCTCGGCGACCCGCTGGCCGGCGGGCTCATCGTGGAGAGCGCGGGCACCTGGGGCCACGAGGGCGCCCCCATGGAGGCCAACGCGGAGACGGTGCTGGCCGACTTCGGCGCGGACGCCTCCGGCTTCGTCGGCCGCGAACTCCTGGACGACCACGTCATAAGAGCCGACCTCGTGCTGACCGCGACCCGGGACCACCGCGCCCAGGTCATCTCCATGGGCCACAGCGCGGGCCTGCGCACGTTCACGCTGAAGGAGTTCACGCGGCTCGTGCAGGCCATAGACCCGGCGACCCTCCCCGACCCGCTGGAAAGCGGCGTGGTGCAGCGCGCACGGTCCCTGGTGCGGGCCGCGGCGGCGCTGCGCGGGTGGCTGCTCGCCCCGAGCGTCGAGGCGGACGAGGTGTACGACCCGTACGGGGCCCCGCTGCCCTTCTTCCGCTCGGTCGGCGGCGAGATCAGCGAGGCACTGGCCCCGGTGGTCCGCGCCCTGACGGGCGTCACCAAATAATCCCGGAACCGGCCGGGGCGGAGCCCCGTGACAGCAACGCCAGGCGCCCCGCACCGCCCGGATCTACATTGGAAAGATGCCGGTCACGCCCGATCCCGCACCCCTGGCGGAGCTGACGCGCCAGGACCCCGAACTGGCCGAGATCATCCACGGCGAGGCGGCCCGCCAGGCCGACTCCCTCCAGCTGATCGCCGCGGAGAACTTCACCTCGCCCGCGGTACTGGAAGCCCTCGGCTCCCCTCTCGCGAACAAGTACGCGGAGGGTTACCCCGGCGCCCGCCACCACGGCGGCTGCGAACTCGTCGACGTGGCCGAACGCATCGCGATCGACCGGGCGAAGGCCCTCTTCGGCGCCGAGCACGCCAACGTGCAGGCCCACTCCGGCTCCTCGGCCGTCCTCGCCGCGTACGCGGTGCTGCTGCGCCCCGGCGACACCGTCCTCGCCATGGGCCTGCCGTCCGGCGGCCACCTCACGCACGGCTCACCGGCCAACTTCTCCGGCCGCTGGTTCGACTTCGTGCCGTACGGGGTCGACCCCGAGAGCGGCCTCATCGACTACGACCAGGTCCGCGCCACGGCCCGCGCACACCGCCCCAAGGCCATCGTGTGCGGCTCGATCTCCTACCCCCGGCACATCGACTACGCGGCCTTCCGCGCCATCGCCGACGACGTGGGCGCCCATCTCATCGCCGACGCGGCGCACCCCATCGGGCTCGTCGCCGGGGGAGCGGCCCCGAACCCGGTCCCGTACGCCGACATCGTCTGCGCGACCACGCACAAGGTGCTGCGTGGCCCGCGCGGCGGCATGCTGCTGTGCGGCGCCGAACTCGCGGACCGGGTGGACCGGGCCGTCTTCCCGTTCACGCAGGGCGGGGCGCAGATGCACACGATCGCCGCGAAGGCCGTCGCGTTCGGCGAGGCGGCGACCCCGGCCTTCAGCGGGTACGCGCATCAGGTCGTCGCCAACGCCCGGGTGTTCGCCGGGGCGCTGGCCACGCTGGGTTTCGCCGTCACCACGGGCGGCACCGACACCCACCTCGTCACCGTCGACCCGGCTCCGCTCGGCGTACTGGGCCAAGTGGCCCGCGGCCGTCTGGCCTCCGCCGGAATGGTCCTGGACACCTGCGCCCTGCCCCACGGAGACGGCCGCGGCCTGCGCCTCGGCACCGCCGCCGTCACCACGCAGGGCATGGGCGAGGCGGAGATGGCACGGATCGCGGCGCTCTTCTCAGGCGTCGTACGAGATGATCTCGACGCGCGCGCGGTCCGCGAGGAGGTCCGCGGACTGACCGCGAGATTCCCCCCGTACGCCGCCGGAGAACGGGTAGGCGCCCCACCCGGGACACTCGCGCCCGGCACCGCCGACGTCACCGCTCAGTAACTCGTGCAACCATCGTCGCTACCCGGAAGTCTCCATCCTCAAGCACGCGAAGCTAGTGTGTGGGGCTGAGATGGCCAGCGATACCTGTGGGGAAGCCCGTGCGTGAATACCTGCTGACGCTCTGCATCACGGCCGCGGTGACCTATCTGCTCACAGGCCCGGTGCGGAAGTTCGCGATTGTGGCCGGCGCGATGCCGGAGATCCGTGCGCGCGACGTGCACCGCGAACCCACACCGCGGCTCGGCGGTATCGCCATGTTCTTCGGCCTGTGCGCGGGCCTCCTGGTCGCCGACCACCTCACCAACCTGGACAAGGTCTTCGACTCGTCCAACGAGCCGCGGGCGCTGCTCTCCGGCGCCGCCCTGATCTGGTTGATCGGCGTGCTGGACGACAAGTTCGAGATCGACGCGCTGATCAAGCTGGGCGGCCAGATGATCGCCGCCGGCGTCATGGTCATGCAGGGTCTGACGATCCTGTGGCTGCCGATCCCGGGTGTCGGCACGGTCGGCCTGACCCAGTGGCAGGGCACGCTGCTCACGGTCGCCCTCGTGGTGATCACCATCAACGCGGTGAACTTCGTCGACGGCCTCGACGGTCTCGCGGCGGGCATGGTGTGCATCGCAGCTGCGGCGTTCTTCCTGTACGCCTACCGGATCTGGTACGGCTACGGCATCGAGGCAGCCGCTCCCGCGACACTCTTCGCGGCGATCCTCATGGGCATGTGCCTGGGCTTCCTGCCGCACAACATGCATCCGGCCCGGATCTTCATGGGCGACTCCGGCTCGATGCTCATCGGGCTCGTCCTGGCGGCCGGCGCCATCTCCATGACCGGCCAGATCGACCCGGACGCCCTCAAGCTGAACCTCGGCGGCAGCACGCGGGACACCACGCACGCGATGCTCCCGGTCTTCATCCCGCTGGTGATGCCGCTGACGATCATCGCGATCCCGTTCGCGGACCTGGTCCTCGCGATCGTGCGCCGCACCTGGAACGGGCAGTCGCCGTTCGCCGCCGACCGCGGCCACCTCCACCACCGGCTCCTGGAGATCGGCCACTCCCACAGCCGCGCGGTCCTGATCATGTACTTCTGGTCGGCGCTCATCGCCTTCGGCGCGGTCGCCTACTCCGTGCACTCCGCATCCGGAATGTGGGTCGTGCTCACGATCGTCGCGCTGAGCTTCGTCGGCCTGGTGCTGCTCCTGCTGCCGCGCTTCACCCCGCACGCGCCGCGCTGGGCCCAGCACTTGGTGCCGCCGCGCTACCGCCGCGGCGCCAGATCGGACGACGCCTCGGAGGCCTCCGAGGCGTCGGAGACGCCCGAGGACGAGGAGACTCCGCCCCCGGTGCCGGCAGGAGTCAACGGAGCGACAGCAATTGGCGCTCGTTCGCGCTTCACGGATCGGCGCAAGGCGGAGTCGTCACGCTGACGCCGTGGTGGAAAACGCGGCAATACCAGACAAGTTGACCCGGTGGGCGCACAGACGCGCAGCTTCCCTCTCACGTGTGACGGTTGGCACACCTTCTAGGTAAAGACCGCATCAAATAGTTTGTGATACCGTTCACGAAACCCGGGGATAGAGCCGAAAGACCGTAGTGCGACGGTCCCTTGGCCCGAAGTTCAGTCTCGGCCCCGGACTACGCTCGTCCATGACGACACCCTGCCCCCATCAATAAGCGGAGCTGCCGCCATGCCGTCCAACGACGCACGGACCCTTCTCAAAACTGCCGTACCCACAGCTGCTGTTGGCGTGATCACCATCGTGGTCAGCGCCGCTGTCGCGGGTGGCAAGGGGGCCCTCGGTGCGCTCGTCGGGACGCTGGTGGCGATCGCTTTCATGGGGATCGGACTCGTGGTCCTTGAGCGGACCGCCAAATCACTTCCGCACCTGTTCCAGATGATGGGCCTGATGCTCTACGCGGCCCAGTTGCTGCTCATGGTCATCTTCATGGCGCTCTTCAAGGACACGACGCTCTTCAATCCGAGGGCGTTCGCCATCGCCCTCGTGGTCTCGACCCTCGCGTGGATCGCCGCGCAGACGCGCGCCCACATGAAGGCCAAGATCCTCTACGTCGAGCCCGACACCCAGAAGGGCGACAAGCCCGAGAAGACGGGGCCGAAAGCGTGAAGCGTAGGGGCGGGATAAGTGGGTGTTCGCAACCCTGCTATCGTCCGGTGCCAACTGCGGCATCGCGGGCGCGGGCAACTGAGCTGACGCCTGCTGTAACGCGAGGCTCGATGCCCGACTGCCGCCCCCACATCCGTTACACCAGTCCCGTGCCGAACTGCGGCCGTGCGCCGCGCCGACACAACGAGGTTGCCGTACCTATGCGCCACGCTGAAGGAGCCCGCGGTGAGTGCTGACCCGACGCAGGTGCTCGCCTTCGAGACCGACTGCCACCTTTTTGATGGGTGTGGCTTCCCGGCTCCCGGCCTGCACTCGTTCCTGTTCGAGCCCCTGTGGGGCGATGGAACCAGCAACCTGTACTTCGACAAGACGATGCTGCTGGCGCTGCTCGGCTCGGTCGTCATCATCGGCTTCTTCTGGGCCGCCTTCGCCAAGCCGAAGGTCGTCCCGGGCAAGCTCCAGATGGTCGCCGAGGCCGGATACGACTTCGTCCGCCGCGGCATCGTCTACGAGACGATCGGCAAGCGTGAGGGCGAGAAGTACGTCCCGCTGATGGTCTCGCTGTTCTTCTTCGTGTGGATGATGAACCTCTGGTCGATCGTCCCGCTCGCCCAGTTCCCGGTGACGGCGATCATTTCGTACCCGGCGGCCCTGGCGGCCATCGTCTACGTCCTCTGGGTCAGCCTGACCTTTAAGCGCCACGGCTTCGTCGGAGCCTTCAAGAACTTCTCCGGCTACGACAAGTCGCTGGGCGGAGTCCTCCCGCTCTCGATGACGATCGAGCTGTTCTCGAACCTGCTCGTCCGGCCGTTCACGCACACGGTCCGACTCTTCGCGAACATGTTCGCCGGCCACACCCTGCTGCTGCTCTTCACGATCGCCAGCTGGTACATGCTCAACGGCATCGGCATCGCGTACTCGGCCGTCTCGTTCGTGATGGTCATCGTCATGACCGCCTTCGAGCTGTTCATCCAGGCCGTCCAGGCCTATGTGTTCGTGCTCCTGGCCTGCAGCTTCATCCAGGGCGCGCTGGCCGAGGGCCACTGAGCCCGCACCTCGCACCACACCCATAGACATCCGGTGGCCAACCCCCACCGGTACTTGAAAGAGAAGGAAGAACCGGCATGTCCGCTCTCGCGCAGACCCTCGCCGCTGGCGTCGAAATCAAGGGCAACCTCGGCTCGATCGGTTACGGCCTCGCGGCCATCGGCCCGGGCGTCGGCGTCGGCATCATCTTCGGTAACGGTACCCAGGCGCTCGCCCGTCAGCCCGAGGCTGCCGGTCTGATCCGCGCCAACCAGATTCTCGGCTTCGCCTTCTGTGAGGCGCTCGCCCTGATCGGTCTGGTCATGCCGTTCGTCTACCCGACCTCCTGACCACACGTCGGACAGCACCCTTTCGACGAAAGGCAGTTAAATGAGCCCCCTGGTTCAGCTGGCGGTTGAGGAGTCCGAGAACCCCCTCATCCCGCCGATCCCAGAGCTCGTGATCGGCTTCATCGCCTTCGTCATCGTCTTCGGCTTCCTCGCCAAGAAGCTCCTCCCGAACATCAACAAGGTTCTGGACGAGCGTCGCGAGGCCATCGAAGGCGGTATCGAGAAGGCCGAGGCCGCTCAGACCGAAGCCCAGAGCGTGCTCGAGCAGTACAAGGCTCAGCTCGCCGAGGCCCGGCACGAGGCCGCGCGGCTGCGCCAGGAGGCGCAGGAGCAGGGCGCCACGCTCATCGCCGAGATGCGCGCGGAAGGCCAGCGGCAGCGTGAGGAAATCATCGCCGCCGGTCACGCCCAGATCGAGGCCGACCGCAAGGCCGCCGCTCACGCGCTGCGTCAGGACGTCGGCCAGCTGGCCACCGACCTGGCCGGCAAGCTGGTCGGTGAGTCCCTCGAGGACCACGCCCGGCAGTCGCGCACGATCGACCGCTTCCTCGATGGTCTCGACGAGACCGCGACGAAGGCAGAGGCCGCTCGATGACCGTCCACGGAGCGAGCCGCGAGGCCCTCGCCGCCGCGCGTGAGCGCCTGGACGCGCTGACCGACTCCACGTCGGTCGACGCCGAGGTGCTCGCCGGCGACCTGGCCGCGGTCACCGCGCTGCTCCACCGCGAGGTGTCGCTGCGTCGGGTCCTGACCGACCCGGCGCAGGCCGGCGACGCCAAGGCCGAGCTCGCGGGCCGACTGCTCGCCGGCCAGGTCAGCGGCGAGGCCGTCGACCTGGTGGCCGGTCTGGTCCGCTCCCGGTGGTCGGCCTCGCGCGACCTGGTCGACTCCCTGGAGGAGCTGGCCAACACGGCGGACCTGTCCGCGGCGCAGAAGAGCGGCGCACTCGACGATGTCGAGGACGAGCTGTTCCGGTTCGGGCGGATCGTCAGCTCCAACACCGAGCTGCGCGCCGCGCTCACCGACAAGAGCGCCACGGCTTCGGCCCGCGGCGCCCTGGTCAAGGAGCTTCTCGGCGGCCGGGCCCGGCCCGCCACCGAGCGACTCGTCGAGCGTCTTGTGACCGCGCCCCGGGGACGTAGCCTGGAAGCGGGACTCGAGTCCCTCTCCAAGCTCGCCGCCGATCGCCGGGAACGCATGGTGGCGGTCGTCACCACCGCGGTACCGCTGAGCGACCAGCAGAAGCAGCGCCTGGGCCAGTCCCTGGCGAAGCTCTACGGCCGCCAGATGCACCTGAACCTGGACGTGGACCCCTCGGTCCTCGGCGGGATCAAGGTGCAGGTGGGCGACGAGGTCATCAACGGCTCCATCGCGGACCGCATCGAGGAGGCCAGCCGCCGTATGGCCGGCTGACCCCTCAACCACGTACTACCTACGGCCCTAGTTGGGCCGTGCAGAGGATTCCTGGGGGCTGACCCCAGACCCCCCAAGAACACTTCGGGCCCAACAAGGAGAGCAGGGAACCCAGATGGCGGAGCTCACGATCCGGCCGGAGGAGATCCGGGACGCGCTGGAGAACTTTGTCCAGGCGTACAAGCCGGACGCGGCCTCGCGCGAGGAGGTCGGTACGGTCACCGTGGCCGGCGACGGCATTGCCAAGGTGGAGGGCCTGCCCTCCGCCATGGCGAACGAGCTGCTGAAGTTCGAGGACGGCACCCTGGGTCTCGCCCTCAACCTCGAGGAGCGCGAGATCGGTGCGGTCGTCCTCGGCGAGTTCAGCGGTATCGAGGAGGGCCAGCCGGTGCAGCGCACCGGTGAGGTTCTGTCCGTCGGTGTCGGCGAGGGCTACCTCGGTCGCGTTGTCGACCCGCTCGGCAACCCGATCGACGGCCTCGGCGAGATCGAGACCAGCGGCCGACGCGCCCTTGAGCTGCAGGCTCCGGGCGTCATGGCCC
Source organism: Streptomyces sp. NPDC050264 (assembly GCF_040655895.1). Taxonomy (NCBI): domain Bacteria; kingdom Bacillati; phylum Actinomycetota; class Actinomycetes; order Kitasatosporales; family Streptomycetaceae; genus Streptomyces; species Streptomyces sp. NPDC050264. The sequence continues at coordinate 65,668 of NZ_JBFAKV010000014.1, read as the reverse complement.
GTAAGTCGGTGCACGAGCCGATGGAGACCGGCTACAAGGCCGTCGACGCGATGACCCCGATCGGCCGTGGCCAGCGTCAGCTGATCATCGGTGACCGTCAGACCGGCAAGACCGCCCTGGCTGTCGACACGATCATCAACCAGCGTGACAACTGGCGCACCGGCGACCCGTCGAAGCAGGTCCGCTGCGTCTACGTCGCCATCGGTCAGAAGGGCTCCACCATCGCCTCCGTGCGTGGTGCCCTGGAAGAGGCCGGCGCGCTGGAGTACACGACCATCGTCGCCGCTCCGGCGTCCGACCCGGCCGGCTTCAAGTACCTGGCGCCGTACACCGGTTCGGCCATCGGTCAGCAGTGGATGTACGAGGGCAAGCACGTCCTCATCATCTTCGACGACCTCTCGAAGCAGGCCGACGCCTACCGCGCCGTGTCCCTGCTGCTCCGCCGCCCGCCGGGGCGCGAGGCCTACCCGGGTGACGTCTTCTACCTGCACTCGCGTCTGCTCGAGCGCTGCGCGAAGCTCTCGGACGAGCTGGGCGCCGGTTCGATGACGGGTCTGCCGATCGTCGAGACGAAGGCGAACGACGTGTCGGCGTTCATTCCGACCAACGTCATCTCCATCACCGACGGCCAGTGCTTCCTGGAGTCGGACCTGTTCAACGCCGGTCAGCGCCCCGCGCTGAACGTCGGTATCTCGGTCTCCCGTGTGGGTGGTTCCGCGCAGCACAAGGCGATGCGTCAGGTCTCCGGCCGTCTGCGTCTGGACCTGGCCCAGTACCGCGAGCTGGAGGCGTTCGCCGCCTTCGGTTCCGACCTGGACGCCGCGTCCAAGTCCCAGCTGGAGCGCGGTCAGCGTCTGGTCGAGCTGCTGAAGCAGGCTCAGTACCAGCCGATGGCCACCGAGGACCAGGTCATCTCCATCTGGGCCGGCACCAACGGCAAGATGGACGAGGTGCCCGTCGCCGACATCCGTCGCTTCGAGCGCGAGCTGCTCGACTACCTGCACCGCAAGGAGCAGGGCCTGATGACCTCCATCAAGGAGGGCGCCAAGATGTCGAACGACACGATCCAGGCCATCGACGACGCGGTCGCGGAGTTCAAGAAGCAGTTCGAGACCTCGGACGGGAAGCTTCTCGGCGAGGACGCTCCGGCCGCCGCCGGCAAGTGACGACGGAAGGGACCTGACTCATGGGAGCCCAGCTCCGGGTCTACAAGCGTCGCATCCGATCCGTCACCGCGACCAAGAAGATCACCAAGGCGATGGAGATGATCGCCGCCTCGCGTGTCGTCAAGGCACAGCGCAAGGTGGCGGCCTCCACGCCGTACGCGACCGAGCTCACGCGCGCGGTCACGGCGGTGGGGACCGGGTCGACCACCAAGCACCCGCTGACGACCGAGGCCGAGACGGCGACCCGTGCCGCGGTGCTGCTCCTCACGAGCGACCGCGGCCTGGCCGGCGCCTTCAACTCCAACGCGATCAAGGCCGCCGAGAAGCTGACGGCGCGCCTCGAGGCCGAGGGCAAGGAGGTCGACACGTACATCGTCGGCCGCCGCGGTCTGGCCCACTACAACTTCCGCGAGCGCAAGGTCGCGGAGTCGTGGTCGGGCTTCACCGACGAGCCCACGTACGCGGACGCCAAGAAGGTCGCGGGTCCGCTCATCGAGGCCATCGAGAAGGAGACGGCGGAGGGCGGCGTGGATGAACTCCACATCGTCTACACCGAGTTCGTCTCGATGATGACGCAGACGGCGGTCGACGGCCGCCTGCTGCCGCTCAGCCTCGAAGAGGTCGCGGAGGAGACGGCGTCCAAGGGCGACGAGATCCTTCCGCTGTACGACTTCGAGCCGTCGGCGGAGGACGTCCTCGACGCCCTGCTGCCGCGCTACGTCGAAAGCCGTATCTACAACGCGCTGCTCCAGTCGGCTGCCTCCAAGCACGCCGCCACGCGCCGCGCGATGAAGTCGGCGACCGACAACGCGGGTGAGCTGATCAACACGCTCTCCCGACTTGCCAACGCGGCCCGCCAGGCCGAAATCACCCAGGAAATCAGCGAGATCGTCGGTGGCGCCAGCGCCCTGGCCGACGCGACCGCGGGGAGTGACAAGTAATGACGACCACAGTTGAGACCGCGACGGCCACGGGCCGCGTCGCCCGGGTCATCGGCCCGGTCGTCGACGTGGAGTTCCCCGTCGACGCGATGCCGGACATCTACAACGCCCTCCACGTCGAGGTGAACGACCCGGCGCAGGACGGTCAGAAGAAGACCCTGACGCTCGAGGTCGCCCAGCACCTCGGTGACGGCCTGGTCCGCGCCATCTCCATGCAGCCCACCGACGGTCTGGTCCGCCAGGCCTCGGTGACCGACACCGGTGCCTCCATCACCGTCCCCGTCGGTGACTTCACCAAGGGCAAGGTGTTCAACACCCTCGGCGAGGTCCTGAACGTCGACGAGCAGTACGACGGCGAGCGCTGGGGCATCCACCGCAAGGCGCCGAACTTCGACGAGCTCGAGTCGAAGACCGAGATGTTCGAGACCGGCGTCAAGGTCATCGACCTTCTCACCCCGTACGTCAAGGGTGGAAAGATCGGCCTGTTCGGCGGTGCCGGCGTCGGCAAGACGGTGCTCATCCAGGAGATGATCTACCGCGTCGCCAACAACCACGACGGTGTCTCCGTGTTCGCCGGTGTCGGCGAGCGCACGCGTGAGGGCAACGACCTCATCGAGGAGATGGCCGAGTCCGGCGTCATCGACAAGACCGCGTTGGTCTTCGGTCAGATGGACGAGCCGCCGGGCACCCGTCTGCGCGTGGCCCTCGCGGGTCTGACCATGGCGGAGTACTTCCGCGATGTGCAGAAGCAGGACGTGCTGTTCTTCATCGACAACATCTTCCGCTTCACGCAGGCCGGTTCCGAGGTCTCGACCCTGCTGGGCCGGATGCCCTCGGCCGTGGGTTACCAGCCGAACCTGGCCGACGAGATGGGTCTCCTCCAGGAGCGCATCACGTCGACCCGTGGTCACTCGATCACGTCCATGCAGGCCATCTACGTGCCCGCGGACGACCTGACCGACCCGGCCCCGGCGACGACCTTCGCCCACCTCGACGCGACGACGGTGCTTTCCCGTCCGATCTCCGAGAAGGGCATCTACCCGGCCGTGGACCCGCTGGACTCCACGTCCCGCATCCTGGACCCGCGGTACATCGCGGCGGACCACTACAACACCGCCATGCGCGTCAAGACGGTGCTGCAGAAGTACAAGGACCTCCAGGACATCATCGCGATCCTCGGTATCGACGAGCTCGGCGAGGAGGACAAGCTCACTGTCCACCGCGCCCGTCGCGTGGAGCGCTTCCTGTCGCAGAACACCCACGTCGCCAAGCAGTTCACCGGCGTCGACGGGTCGGACGTGCCGCTGGACGAGTCGATCGTGGCCTTCAACGCGATCATCGACGGCGACTACGACCACTTCCCGGAGCAGGCGTTCTTCCTGTGCGGTGGCATTGAGGACCTCAAGGCCAACGCCAAGGAGCTCGGCGTCTCCTGAAGTCCTGACATCACGTCTGCGACTTCATGACGGGGGGCGGGTGCCCCGCCCCCCGTCGTACGCCCACTAGACTTTGACCCAACACCCGGCAGCGAGTGCCGCCGGGTGGTGACCCGAGGAGCCCACCTTGGCTGCTGAGCTGCACGTCGAGCTCGTCGCCGCGGACCGCAGTGTCTGGTCCGGCGAGGCCACCCTGGTCGTCGCGCGCACCGCGTCCGGCGACATCGGCGTCATGCCCGGTCACCAGCCGCTGCTCGGTGTGCTGGAGTCGGGCCCGGTGACGATCCGTACGAGTGATGGTGGAACGGTCGTGGCGGCTGTCCACGGCGGTTTCATCTCGTTCGCGGACAACAAGCTGTCGCTGCTGGCCGAGATCGCCGAGCTGTCGGACGAGATCGATGTCCAGCGCGCGGAGCGGGAGCTCGAGCGCGCGAAGGCGGAGGGCGATGCCTCTGCCGAGCGTCGCGCGGACGTCCGACTGCGTGCGGTGGCGGCCCGCTGATCCCAGCGAGCCCGAAGACGCGACTCAGCCGCGGCCCGGTCCGGAGATAACCTCTCCGGACGGGGTCGCGGCTGAGGCGATCTACAACTGTTTTTGCTGTTCCGTTATCTGGCGTTTGGATCTGTCGAGAAGCGAGGAGGTCGGTGCAGATGGTCCTCGTTCTCGTGCTGTGCGTAGTCGCGGTCGTCGTACTCGTACTGCTGGGGCTCTTTGTCTTCGGACTGCGGCGGCGGCTGATCCAGCGCTCGGGGGGCACGTTCGACTGTTCCCTGCGGTGGGACGCGCCGGGCCCCGACGCCGAGGACACCTCCGGCAAGGGCTGGGGGTACGGCATCGCCCGCTACAACGGTGACCGGATCGAGTGGTTCCGGGTCTTCTCGTACGCGCCGCGCCCGAAGCGCATTCTCGAGCGTGCGGCCATCGAGGTGACGGGGCGCCGTGCCCCGGACGGCGAGGAGGAACTGGCGCTGCTGTCCGACGCCATCGTCCTCGCGTGTACGCATCGCGGATCGCGCCTCGAACTGGCGATGAGCGAGGACGCGCTGACCGGCTTCCTGGCCTGGCTGGAGGCGGCGCCGCCCGGCCAGCGGGTGAACGTGGCGTAGCCGGCCTGCGGGGCCGGGCATGAAAGAAGCCGAGCAGGTGGGGGGCGTTCCCACCGGCCCGGCTTCAGTCTTCGGGGGCTACTTCAGCCCGGAGTTGATCGCGCTGACCAGCTCGCCGTTGCTCGTGTCCCCTGAGAACTCCCAGAAGAACGCGCCGCCCAGACCCTGCGACTTGGCCCAGCTCATCTTCGAGGTGATGGTCGCCGGGGTGTCGTACGACCACCAGTCCGAGCCGCAGAACGCGTAGGCCGTGCCGGCCACCGTCCCGTTCGCCGGGCACTTCGTCTTCAGGACCTTGTAGTCCTCGATGCCCTGCTCGTACGTGCCGGCCGCCGGACCCGTCGCCGTACCGCCGGGTTCCTTCTGCGTGACGCCCGTCCAGCCGCGCCCGTAGAAGCCGATGCCGAGCAGCAGCTTGGCGGCGGGTACGCCCTGGGCCTTCAGCTTGGCGATGGCGTCGGCGGAGTTGAAGCCCGCCTGCGGGATGCCGCTGTACGAGGTGAGCGGGGAGTGCGGGGCCGTCGGACCCTGGGCCGCCCACGCGCCGAAGAAGTCGTAGGTCATGACGTTGTACCAGTCGAGGGACTGGGCCGCGCCCGCGTAGTCGGTCTTCTCGATCTTGCCGCCCGCCGAGCCGTCGGCGGTGATGGCGGCGGTGACCAGGTTGTTCGAGCCGAACTTGGCGCGCAGCGCCGAGGTGAGCCCCTTCAGCGCGGCGGGCCCGGACGTGTCGCAGGTCAGGCCGCAGGCGTTCGGGTACTCCCAGTCGATGTCGATGCCGTCGAAGACATCGGCCCAGCGCGGGTCCTCGACCAGCTTGTAGCAGGAGTCGGCGAAGGCGGCCGGGTTCTGCGCGGCCTGGCCGAAGCCGCCGGACCAGGTCCAGCCGCCGAAGGACCAGAGGATCTTCAGGTTCGGGTGCTTGGCCTTGAGCTGGCGGAGCTGGTTGAAGGCGCCGCGCAGCGGCTGGTCCCAGGTGTCGGCCTGGCCGGAGACGGAGTTGGCCGCGGTGTAGGCCATGTCCGTGTCGGCGTAGGAGTCACCCATCGTGCACTGGCCGTTCTGCACGTTGCCGAAGGCGTAGTTGATGTGTGTGACCTTCGCGGCCGAGCCGGAGGTCTCCAGGTTCTTCGGGTAGTACTGGCGGCCGTAGACGCCCCAGTCGGTGAAGTAGCCGAGGTTGACCTTGCCGCCGGTGCCGGGGTTGCCCGGGTCGGTGCCGCCGCCAGTGGTGTGGACCTTCACCGCGCCGGAGGCCGGGCCCGTCTGGTCGGCGGTGTCGCGGGCCTGGACCGTGTACGAGTAGTCGGTGCCCGCGGTGAGGCCGGTGTCGGAGTACGAGGTGCCGGTCACCGTCGCGACCTTGGCGCCGTCGCGCAGCACGTCGTAGTTCTTGACGCCCTTGTCGTCGGTGGCCGCGGACCAGGAGAGCTTGACCGAGGTGTCCGTGACGGCTGAGGCGGTCGGGGTGCCGGGCGCGGACGGGGCCGCGTCGCCGGGCACGTCGCCGCCGTCACAGGAGGCGCCGTTGATCTTGCAGCCGCTGGGGGCGCCGGTGCCGGAGCCGTTGAAGCCGAAGGATATCGAGGCGCCGGGGGCGAGCGTCCCGTTCCAGGAGAGGTTCTTGCCGGTCCAGTGGTTCGCGGAGTTGGTGACGGTGGCGTCCCAGGCCGAGGTCACCTTCGTACCGGAGGGGTAGTCCCATTCGACGGTCCATGAACTGACGCTCGTGGTACCGGAGTTCTTGATGGTCCACTTGCCTTCGAAGCCGGTGCCCCAGTCCTGGGTCTTGGCGTACGTGGCCGTGACCGCGGTGGCCTCGGCCGCGGCGTGGGACGGGGTGGCGAGGCCGACCAGGGCGGCGGCGGGCAGCAGCAGCGTGGTCAGTGCCGCGGTGGCTCGGTGGCGGAGTCTTCGTCGGGGTACGTCACTTGCGCGCATGGAGTGCTCCCTCGGGTGGTCCTGGGTTCGCTGACGGGGGACGGAACCCTGCGACGCCCGTGAGCACCGGAGTGGGGGGTGTGCTCACCGCAGTGCGGTGAGAATAGAAAGGTCTGGACCAGCGGTCAAGGTCTAAACCAATCACGGCTTTCGGTCAGCCTCGTGAGAGGGGCGCCGGGCGCTATAGATCCAACTCCTGGGCGAGCACGGCCGCTTGTACCCGGCTGCGCAGTTCCAGCTTGCCGAGCAGGCGGCTGACGTGCGTCTTCACGGTGGCCTCCGCCATACCGAGACGCACCGCGACCTCGGCGTTGGACAGCCCCCCGCCGAGGCAGCCGAGCACCTCTCGTTCGCGCCGCGTCAGCGTCGCCAACTCCGGGGGCGCTGCGCGCGGTTGTGCCCGCTGGGCGGTGACCGCGAACTCGGTGATGAGGCGGCGCGTCACGGCCGGTGCGATCAGGCCCTCGCCGCGCGCGACCGTCCGCACACCCTCGATCAGGTCCTTCGCGTCGGTGTTCTTCAGGAGGAACCCGGAGGCCCCGGCCCGCAGCGCCCCGAAGACGTATTCGTCGAGGTCGAACGTGGTCAGGACGAGGACGTCCGCCAGGCCCTCGCCGACCACCGCGCGGGTGGCCGAGACGCCGTCGAGACGCGGCATCTGTACGTCCATGAGGACCAGATCGGGGCGGAGTTCGCGGGCCAGGGCCACCGCCCGCTCGCCGTCCTCGGCCTCCCCGACGACCTCGATGTCGGGCGCGCTGTTCAGGATGAGGACGAGCCCGGCCCGTACGGCGGACTGGTCCTCGGCGACGAGCACACGGATCACGCCGGCTCTCCTTCGGGTGAGGGGGTTTCGAGGGGCAGGGCGGCCCGGACCCGCCAGACCTTGCCGCCCCCGTCGCTTTCCGGTCCGGCTTCGAACGTGCCGCCGAGCAGCGCCGTGCGCTCGCGCATCCCGACGAGCCCGGCGCCCGAGCCGGGCGCGCGCGGCCCGTCCCGGTCCCCGTAGGGACTGGTCACGCACACCTCGATCCGCTCGCCCGCGCGCTCGACGGTGACGGTGACGCGCCCCGCCGAGGCGTGCTTGAGCGCGTTCGTGAGGGACTCCTGGACGATGCGATAGGCGGCCAGCTCGACGGGCGCGGGCAGCCCTCCGGCCGGGCCGGACAGGGTGGGCCCGGTCAGAGCGAGGCCGACGTCCAGGCCGTTCGTGCGCGCCTGCTCCACGAGTGCGGCCAGGCCGTCCAGGGTGGGCGCCGCGGCCGGTTCGGCGTCGCCGCTGGAGTCCCGCAGGATGCCGATCAGGCGGCGCATCTCGGCGAGCCCGTCGACACTGTTCTCGCGGATCGTCTCCAGGGCGGTGCGCGTGGTGGCCGGCTCGTCGATGGAGAGCGCGGCCGTGGAGTGGATGGCGATCGCCGACAGATGGTTCGCCACCATGTCGTGCAGCTCGCGGGCCATCCGCGCGCGCTCGGCCGTCACCGCCTGCGCCCGGTCCATCTCGGCGAGCAGCGCGGTCTGTTCGGCGCGCAGCCGCTCCTCGGCGGCCCGGTCCCGGTGGTTGCGGACGAGGACGCCCGTCGCCGCGGGCCCGAACGAGACGAGCCCGGTCGCCACGCCCACCAGGATCGCCTCCGGCTGCCGCCACCAGGCCAGGAAGCCGAGCGTGGCGGCGACCGTGACAAGGCCGGTGGTCACCGGCAGGCGCCGGGCCGCGGCCGGCGTCCCGTACAGCACGCCCGCGTACATCAGATCCGTGAACATCAGCACCGTCGCCAGGCTGCCCTGGGTGAACTGGTCGGCGACCAGCACGAGCGTGCCCACCACCACCGCGAACTGCGGCCGGGTGCGGCGCAGCAGCTCCAGGGCCGACATCACGACGAGCGGGACCAGCAGCCAGGCGCCGTCCAGCAGGCGCCCGGTGTTCATGCCGAGCCCGATGCCCCAGAGGGCGAAACCGCCGAGCAGACCCACGACGGCGATCCGGACGTCGTCGCGGTGCGGGCGGGGCAGCGGCAGGTGCATGGCTCCATCCAACACGTACGGCGCGGGCCGGGCATGGTGCCGCGGGACGAAGCCCGGCGTGCGGCCGCTACATCGAAGGATGCAGTCGTACTTCGTCACTGGCGACGACGATCACGGGCGGTCCCGCGGCGAGTCTGGAAGGAGGACGAGAGGAGTTCACCGTGATCGTCACGCTGATCATCATCTGTGAGGTCGGCTTCTGGGTGCTGCTGGCCGCGGGCCTCGCCCTGCGCTACTGGGCGAAGATGCCGCGCACGAGTGTCGCGGTGCTGCTGTGCGAGCCGCTCCTGGAGGTGCTCCTGTTCGTCGTCACGGCCATCGACCTGAAGAACGGCGCCGAGCCCGACTGGAAGCACGGCCTGGCCGCCGTCTACATCGGCTACTCCGTCGCGCTCGGCCACTACACGGTCAAGTGGGTCGACGTGCGCGTCGCGCACCGCTTCGCGGGCGGCCCGCCACCGTCGACACCCAAGTACGGGACGCCGCGCGCGGTCCACGAGTGGAAGGTCGCCGCGCGCTGGATCGCCGCCGCGCTGATCGCCATGGGCCTGCTCCAGGGCGCGATCTGGTACGTCGGCGGAAGCGGGAACACCGGGTCTCTCGAGCAGTGGCAGCAGCGCATGCTGTTCCTGATCGCGATCAACGTGATCATCGCTGTGAGCTACACGGTGTTCCCGAAGAAGAAGCCGGTCGGCGCTGCCTAACGCTCCCCGCCCGGCACCCACAGCACGTCCCCGACCTCCTTGTTCGCCGTGCGCGCCAGGATGAACAGGAGGTCGGAGAGCCGGTTGAGGTAGGTCGCCGTCAGCGCGTTCATCGTCTCGCCGTGCACTTCGAGCGCCGCCCACGTGGAGCGCTCGGCGCGGCGCACCACCGTGCACGCCTGGTGCAGCAGCGCCGCCCCGGCCGTGCCGGCGGGCAGGATGAAGGAGCGCAGCTTCTCCAGCTCCGCGTTGTAGCGGTCGCAGTCCGCCTCCAGCTTGTCGATGTAGAACTGCTCGACGCGCAGCGGCGGGTACTCGGGGTTCTCCACGACGGGCGTCGACAGGTCGGCGCCGACGTCGAAGAGATCGTTCTGTACGCGCGTGAGCACCTTGACGACTTCCTCGTCGAGGCCGCCGAGCGCGATGGCGGTGCCGATGACGGCGTTGGCCTCGTTGGCGTCCGCGTACGCCGAGATCCGCAGATCCGTCTTGGCGGTACGGCTCATGTCGCCGAGGGCCGTGGTGCCCTTGTCTCCGGTACGGGTGTAGATGCGCGTCAGATTGACCATGCCGCCAGCGTAGTTACGACCCGGCCGCGCGGAAGACACGTGTGCCCACCGTCACGGCGAGCGCGGCGAAGGCGATCGCGGCCAGGGACCCGTACAGCATGTGCGCCGTCGCGTACTGGCCGACGTACGCGTCCCGCATCGCGTCCACCAGGTAGCGCACCGGCATCACGTGCGAGAGCGCGTCCAGCCAGCCGGGCGCGAGCGCCATCGGCAGCATCAGGCCGGAGAGGAGCATCGACGGCATGGTGACCGCGTTGACGACGGGCCCGAACTCCTGCGGCGTACCGACCTTGAAGGCGAGCGCGTACGACAGGGAGGCCAGCGAGACCGTCAGGAGCGCGACGAACGCGAAGCCGATGAGGACACCGGCCGGCGGCGCCCGCAACCCCATCACCAGCGCGGCGAGCACCAGCAGGACCGCCTGGAAGAGGAAGAGCGCGGTGTCCCGCAGTACCCGGCCGAGCAGCAGCGCGAGCCGGCTGACCGGGGTGACGCGCATCCGCTCCACGACGCCGTGGTTCTTCTCCAGGATGATCCCGAAACCGCAGAACGCGGCTCCGAACAGGCCGAGTTGGAGCAGCAGCCCGGGGACCAGGACCTGCCAGGAGCTGCCCGTCGGGCTCAGCGGCAGATCGGTCAGGAGCGGCCCGAAGAAGAGCAGGTACAGCAGCGGCATCAGGATGCCGAACAGCATCTGGAACCGGGAGGAGAGCGTCTGGCGGGCGTACCGCCCGAAGATCAGGAGGGTGTCCGGGACGAGGTCCTTCATCGTGCTCACACCGCCACCGGGGTCGTGTCCACGGGCGCGGGTCCGCGCCCGGTGATCGCCAGGAACGTGTCCTGGAGCGACGCGTCGATCGAGCCGCCGTACGCCAGCTTCAGCGCGCTGGGCGTGCCCTCGGCCGCCACGACGCCCTTGTCCACCACGACGATCCGGTCCGCGAGCGCGTCGGCCTCGTCCAGATAGTGCGTGGTCAGGAACACCGTCGTGCCGTACTCGGCGCGCAGCCCGCGCACCAGGTCCCACAGGTCGGCGCGGCTGCCCGGGTCGAGCCCGGTCGTCGGCTCGTCGAGGAAGAGCACCTGCGGGCGGTGCGTGAGCCCCATCGCGATGTCGAGGCGCCGCCGCTGCCCGCCGGAGAGTGCGCCGGTCTTGCGGTCCATCAGGTCCGCGAGACCGAGACGGGACGCCAACTCCCGTGCTCTGGCGATTGCCTGAGGCTTCGTCAGGCGGTACAGGCGGCCCTGCGTGACCAGCTCCTCGCGTACGGAGACGGACGGGTCGACGCCGCCGGACTGGGCCACGTACCCCACCGCGCGCCGTACCCCCGCCGGGTCGGCCGCCAGGTCGTGGCCCGCGATGGTGGCCGCGCCGCCGGTCGGCGGCAGCAGGGTCGTGAGCATGCGCAGGGTGGTGGTCTTGCCCGCGCCGTTCGGGCCGAGGAAGCCGAGGACCTCGCCGGGTTCGACGCGCAGGTCGATGCCGCGGACGGCTGCCACCGGGCCCTGTTTCGTGTGGAAGGTCCGGGCGAGGCCGGACGCGCTGATGACTGGCATGCGGTCAGAAAAACAGAGTCACTGCAATTTTGCAACGTACCCAAAATTTCAGAGAGGCCAGCGATTGACTAGAATCGCCTCATGGCAGAGGGGCTCAGGGAGCGGAAGAAGCGCCAGACCAGGCAGTACATCTCGGATGTCGCGACCGGGCTCTTCCTGGAACGGGGCTTCGACGAGGTGACGGTCGCGGAGATCGCGGACGCGGCGAACGTCTCCGTGAACACCGTCTACAACTACTTCCCGGCCAAGGAGGACCTGTTCCTCGACCGCTCCAGGGGCGTCGTCGACCGGATGTCCCGCTGGGTGCGCGGCCGCTCGCCGGGCGAGTCCGCGGCCGCCGCCGTCCTGCGGGAGCTGCGCGAGGAGATCGAGGCGGTCTCGCCGCGCGTCGGCCTGATGGACGGCTACAGCGACTTCATGCGCGTCGTGCACGCCGCTCCCGCCCTGCGCTCGCGCCTCTGGGCCATCCAGCAGGAGGTCCACGACAACCTGACCGAGGCGTTGCGCCAGGAGACCGGCGCCGCCGCCGACGACCCGCTGCCCGATCTGATCGCGGGTCAGATCGGCTGGGCGCACCAGACCGTCATGGCGGCCATCGGGCGGCGCATGCTCGCGGGCAGTGCACCGGCCGCGGTCTCCCGCGAAATGCTCGGCGTCCTCGACGACATCGAGGAACTCCTGAGCGAAAAGGTGCTCAACTACGCCGTGCGCGACGCCTGATGCATGCCGACGGGTCCGTACCGGTGTGATGTCCGTCATTCGAGACGTGACGCGCATCTCTAAGCGGTCACACGGCCCCTCACGGGCGCTAGGGTCCGCAAAAGAGCAACGTACAAAAGAGCAACGTGAACAGTGGTCGAGCGGTATGCGGGTACGCGGTTAGGGGATTCGCACGTGGCAGGGAAGCTCGCCGTCATCGGCGCCGGTCTCATGGGATCGGGCATCGCCCAGGTCTCCGCCCAGGCGGGCTGGGACGTCGTCCTGCGCGACGTCACCGACGAGGCCCTCGCCCGCGGCACCGATGGCATCAAGGCGTCGTACGACAAGTTCGTGAGCAAGGGCAGACTGACCGCGGAGGAAGCCGAGGCCGCGCTCGCCCGCGTCACCACGACCACTGATCTGGACGCGGTCGCCGACGCCGACATCGTCGTCGAGGCCGTGTTCGAGAAGCTCGAGGTCAAGCACGAGATCTTCCGGGCGCTCGACAAGATCGTGCGCGCCGACACCGTGCTCGCCTCGAACACCTCCGCGATCCCGATCACCAAGATCGCGGCAGTGACCGAACGCCCCGAACGGGTCGTCGGGGCGCACTTCTTCTCGCCGGTGCCGATGATGCAGCTCTGCGAACTGGTGCGCGGCTACAAGACGAGCGACGAAACCCTCGCCACCACCCGGGAGTTCGCCGAATCCGTCGGCAAGACCTGCATCGTCGTCAACCGCGACGTGGCCGGATTCGTGACCACCCGCCTCATCTCCGCCCTCGTCGTCGAGGCCGCCAAGCTGTACGAGTCGGGCGTCGCCAGCGCCGAGGACATCGACATCGCCTGCAAGCTCGGCTTCGGCCACGCCATGGGACCGCTGGCCACCGCCGACCTCACGGGCGTCGACATCCTGCTGCACGCGACCGGCAACATCTACACCGAGTCCCAGGACGAGAAGTTCGCGCCGCCGGAACTGATGCGCCGGATGGTTGACGCCGGTGACATCGGACGCAAGAGCGGGCAGGGCTTCTACAAGCACGCGTGACGCACGTCTGACGCGATGTCACCCGTCGGGGTGAATTCGGTATCGGTTCGCTTACAGACGGCAACTTATGGCGACTCCAGCCAGTCAGTTGCAGTGACATACCCAGATCACCTGGATCATCCGGATCACCTGACCAACTGAGTACCCGAGTACTTCTGCCTTTCACGGGGAGCGCATATGCACATCAGGGGCGACCACGCCGAGCTGGTCGTCGGGGGCCGCCTCGACGTCCGCAGCGCGGCGGACGCCCGTACGGTCCTGCACACCGCCGTCGACGACGGACTCGGCGACCTGGTGCTCGACCTGTCCGAACTGGACTCGTGGGACGCGACCGGACTCGGCGTCATCATGGGCGCCCACCGCCGCGCCGGCCGCTGCGGACGCCGGCTCGTGCTGCGCGGGGTGCCGCCCCAGATGCAGCGCCTGCTGGTCGCGACCCGGCTGCACCGCATCCTCGCCATCGAAGGCGGCATCGGCGTCGAGTCGCTGCCGCGGGTCTGACACCCCGGCGGAACCGGTCCTCAGGGATGAATGGTTCGTTCCTGTGAGAAGCGCTCACAATCCTCACGAGACTGTGACGTCTCGGGCGGGGCGGGACCCCGAGTGTTCGTAGATACTGTGCGAAGGTCTAGGGTTCGGTCGCCCGCGGAATGACGAACCCGCCGCGCGGGACCGGACCAGAAGCGACAGCGCAGTGTGCACAGGCCGGGAGGGGCAAGGGGCACACCACGCTTTTGGGGGGCTTTGACCATGGACCCGATGAACCGGGGACCCGAAGAATTCGGCCAGGACCGGCGCGACGACACGACCGGCAGCGGCGGCCGTCAGCGCCCGCCGCGCGACCAGTACACACCCGACTTCGGCCAGCCGTCGCCCACGCTCGCACGCACCGTGCAGCTCGTCTCCGGCGACTACCTGCTGACCGTCAACCCGGTCGACGGCAGCGAGATCGAACCCTGCCCGCCCGGGGAGCGCCCCGGCCGGCCCGGCAAGTACGACGCCACGGAGCGCGCCGAACTCGCACGCGCCGCCCGGCCGCCGCTGCCGCCCGGGCCCGCGCTGCCCCGACTGCCGCTCCTGGAGCGCCAGGAAGAGCGCGAGCGGCTCGTCAGGCTCCTCGCCCGCGGCCGTTCCGTACGGCTCACCGGGCCGTCCGGCGCCGGGCGCACCGCGCTGCTCGACCAGATCGCCGAGGACTGTCTCGACATCGCGCCCGACGGCGTCATCCGCCTGTCCGGCCACCGGCGCACGGCGAACGACGTCCTGCACGAGCTGTTCGGCGCGGTCTACAACGCGCCGCTGCACCGCCCCGACCGCGCCCTGCTGCTCGAACTCGTCCACGAGATCGGCGCCGTCGTCGTCCTCGACGACCTCGAATTCGGCGGCGCCGCCCTCGACGAACTCCTCGAGGCGACGCCCGAGTGCGCGTTCCTGCTGTCCGCGACGCCCGACGTCGCCGCGCCGTCCGCCGACTCCCACGTGGAAGAGGTCTTCCTCGGCGGGCTCGGCCGCGGCGGCAGCCTGGAACTCCTGGAGCGCGCCGTCGGCCGCGTCCTCACCGACGACGAGGCGCAGTGGGCGGGCGACCTCTGGTTCGAGTCCGAGGGACTGCCCCTGCGGTTCGCGCAGGCCGGCTCGCTGCTGCGTCAGCGTGACCTGCTCCGCGCCGACCCGGGTGCCTTCGACGCGTTCGGCTTCTACGACGGGCCCGGGGCCGCACCCGTAGACGCGTCCTTCGACGCGGAGGACGGCCACGACGTACCGCTGCCCTCGCTCGCCGACGGAGCCGCGCCCGCCGCGCTGCTCGCGTCCCGGCTCAGCGAGTCGGCCCGCGCCACCCTGCGGTTCGCCGTCGCGCTGGGCGGCGAGATCCCGCACCAGGCGCACCTGCCCGCGCTCGTCGGGGACACGCACGCCGACGCGGCGCTCGCCGAACTCGTCTCCTGCTCGCTCGTCACCGCGGTCGGCGCCCGCTACCGCCTCGCGTCCGGGGTGCAGGTGCAGCTGGAGGCCGCGGGCTACGGCGACGACACCGTCGAGTACGCCCGCACCGCCGCCCGGCACTACGCCTGGTGGGCCGGGCACCCGTCCGTCGGACCCGAGCGGGTCGCCGCCGAGTCCGACGCGGTGCTGGCCGCGCTCGCCGTCCTCGTACCGGCGACGACACCGCCCACCGAGGACGAGACCAGCCCCTCGGTGGAGCTGGCCCGCGCGGCGGCGCCCGCGTTCGCCGCGGGGCTCGCCTGGAGCGCCTGGGAGCGCGCGCTGCGCTCCGGTCAGGAAGCGGCACGGCTCGCCGGCGAGGTCCCCGAAGAGGCCTATTTCCACCACGAGTTGGGGATACTGGCGCTGCTCGGCGGGCATCTCGACCGGGCCCGCGCCGAGCTGGAGGCCTCCATCGGCCTGCGCGGCGCCCTCGCCGACAAGCGGGGTTCGATCGCCGGCCGCCGGGCCCTCGCGCTCGTCGCGGACCGCTCGGGCGGCGCGCTGCCCGGCGGGCGTACGGCCGCGGGTGAGGAAGTCCCGGACGCGATGTACGAGGAGTCGGCGTCGCCGCCCCGTGGCGTGCCGGCCGCGTACCCGCTGCCCGAACCGCCGCGCGTACCGCAGACGGTGGTGAGCCGGCAGGCCCCCGCGGCCGCCTCGCCGGCCGGCACCGGCAAGGCACCCACGCGGAAGTCGATCGTCGGCGGCACCCGGCGCAATCTGGTCGCGGCCGGTGCGGGTGCGCTGCTCGCGGCCGTACTCGGCACGGTCGTGACGCTCGGCGCCACGTCCAACAACGACGAGCCGCCGTCCGACCGGGTGGGCACCAACCCCTCGGCGACAGCGGGGGAGAGCGGCGGCGACCTGGGAGCCGACACGGCCGACCAGGAGGACGGCGACAGCGGCGCCGGTTCCACGTCGGGGCCGACCGACCCCGGAAAGGACGGGATTCCGGGCACCGCGGACGATCCGGCGCCGTCGACGTCGGCCGGCCGGCCGTCGGACGAGCCGAGCGGGTCCAAGAAGCCGGACGACCCGACGAAGTCGCCCAGCAAGTCGCCCTCGAAGCCGCCGAGCACCAAGCCGCCCACCACGAAGCCGCCGACGACGAAGCCTCCGACGTCCTCCGAGCCGCCGCCGTCCTCCGAGCCGCCGACCTCCGAGCCCCCGACGACGCCGCCGGAGTCCTCCCCGGACACGTCCGACTCGGCGAGCAGCCCGGTCGGCAGCGCACCGGTGAGCAGCAGCGCGGCGGTCTCCCCGAGCGGGAGCGGGGCGAGTGACGGCAGCACCGTGATGTGACGCGGTGACGCGACGACGCGGACATGCCGAAGGGGCTGGAGAGATCCAGCCCCTTCGGCATGCCGGCCCGTCAGAACAGGCGGAGCTTGTCGTCCTCGATGCCGCGCATCGCGTTGTAGTCGAGGATCGCGCAGCCGATGCCGCGGTCCGTCGCCAGCACCCGCGCCTGCGGCTTGATCTCCTGGGCGGCGAAGACACCGCGGACCGGCGCGAGGTGCGGGTCGCGGTTCAACAGTTCGAGATAGCGCGTCAGTTGCTCGACGCCGTCGATCTCACCGCGGCGCTTGATCTCCACGGCCACGGTCTGTCCGTCGGCGTCGCGGCAGAGGATGTCGACCGGGCCGATCGCCGTCATGTACTCGCGGCGGATCAGGGTGTACCCCTCGCCGAGCGTCTCGATACGGTCGGCGAGCAGCTCCTGAAGGTGCGCTTCCACGCCATCCTTGATCAGGCCCGGGTCGACGCCCAGCTCGTGCGAGGAGTCGTGCAGGATCTCCTCCATCGTGATGATGAGTTTCTCGCCCGCCTTGTTGATGACGGTCCAGGTGCCTGCCTCGTCTCCGGTCCCCTCCTTCAAGGTGCACGGGGGCGACATCCAGTTGAGGGGCTTGTAAGCCCGGTCGTCCGCATGGATGGACACGCTGCCGTCCGCCTTCACGAGGATCAGGCGGGGGGCGAGAGGGAGATGGGCGGTGAGCCTGCCCGCGTAATCCACGGAGCAGCGGGCGATGACAAGACGCATGGTCGGCAACGCTACTCGACACTCGACGGTCCACGCGATTCGCCCACCCGCCACCCGCCTCCGCCCTGCCCGGGCACCTTCGCGGCGCCCCTTTTGTTTCGGAACCCACCCGTTCGTTAATGGCCGGTTGTGTGCGAACCATGCGCTGCACGCCCTGTTGCCGCCCCGATGCGTTGCATACCGTAGAAGCAGGAGGTCGCGGCGCGTGCACGCTGCGTGTTCGGAGGGTCGTACGCCCGTGGGCTCCTGGCCTGTCCGTCAGCCCCCGTTCCCTGGGGGTGCGAGAGGAGAACCCATGTCGCTCGACGTCTCACCGGCACTGTTGGAACAGGCCGAGCGAGGCGAGGTCGACGAAGCGGAATTCGTCGACTGCGTCCGGACCTCCCTGCCCTATGCGTGGGAGATGGTCAGCTCCCTGGTGGCCCAGCTGAAGGTCGACGGCGGAGAGTTCGCCGACAACCAGACGCCGCCGCCGGACGAGCAGGCACGCGGTCAGCTGCTGCGTGCGCTCGCGAGTGACGCGATACGTGGCGCACTGCAGCGGCACTTCGGTGTACGGCTGGCGTTCCAGAACTGCCACCGGGTCGCGGTGTTCCCGCAGGACCCGTCGGTGGACGAGACGCTGGCCCGCTTCACCTCGGTCCGCAACCAGCTGCTCAACCAGTCACCGGAATATCGTGACTGCTGACGGCTGAACCGGAATGTCTGTCGTCCTGTACGCGGGAGGTGCATCAGTACGGGACGACAGACATCAGGGCCCGTCAGGGACCTTCAGGCCGCGCCGAGTCGGGGAAGTACCTCGGCACCGAGCCGCCGCACGTTCTCCTCTGTCGTCGCCAGGTCGCCCGAGCCCTCGACGAGGAGCGCGAAGCGCGTGATGCCGGTCCGCTCGGAGGTGGCGGCGAGCCGGTCCGCGCACACCTGCGGGGTGCCGACCGGGTGGATCCCGCACAGCAGCTCCGTGTACGCGACAGGGTCCCGCTTCGCCCGCGCGCGTCCGTCCACCGTCACGTGGGCGTCCAGGCCCTGTTTCAGCCACCCCGGCATCGCCTTCAGGAGTGCTTCGCGGGCCTCCGCGCGGTGGTCACCGACCTGGGCGACGCCGGCGGAGACGTGCGACGCCGCCGCCGTCTCCGAGGCCGGGTGGCCGGCTTCGCGCGCGTGACGCCGCCACAGGGCGACCATCTCGGCCTTTTCCTCGTCGCCGACGTGCATGCCGAGAAGCATCGGCAGGCCCCGCTCGGCGGCGAGCCGCACGCTCTTCGGCGACGTACAGGCGACGACGACCTCGGGGCCCGCCGGGTCCGTCGCGCCGATCGCCTCCGCGGGCCGCGGCACGACCGGCACCTCGCGGAACGCGAACCGGTCCCCCTCGCTCGCCACGCGGGCGTCGCGCAGCCAGCGCAGCAGCAGGTCGAGAGAGCCGGGAAAGCCCTGCTCGTACGCCTCGACGCCAGCGCCGAAGACCTCCAGGTCCACCCACGGCCCGCCACGTCCCACTCCCAGCGAGAAGCGCCCGCCGGAGGTGAGGTGCAGCAGGGCCGCCTGCTCGCCGAGGGCCACCGGGTGCGCCGTCGGCAGAACGCTCACCGCCGTGCCGACCCGCAGGGTGCGGGTGCGGCCGAGCAGCAGCGCGGCCAGCGTGATCGCCGACGGGCACGTCCCGTACGGCACGAAGTGATGCTCGGCGAGCCACACCGAGTCCAGGCCCGCCTCCTCGGCGACCTCGGCCGACCGCACCGCGCGGTGCAGTGCCTCCCCTTGCCCCTGCCCAGGGAACTGGGCGGCCAGTACAAATGTTCCTACGCGCATCGCACTCCTGCCTTCCTTGGTGCCGACGCGGGCACTCCCCCTGAAGGCATTAACGGATGACAAGTGCCAAGGGCACGGCCCTGCATGAAGATTGGCAGATTTTCCGGAAAACCTTGACACGGTGCGTGCGGCGGTGAGCGGCATGTACTCCGGCCCCCTCGGCGTACGCTGGACGGGAACCCCTACCCCGTACACACACCGTGAGGTGAGCCGTGTCCCCGCGTCGCAACCGCCCGAAGGTCGGCGGATCGTCCGCAGAGAGCAGCGAGGACGAGGGGCGGCGCTACGGCGGGTTCCAGTCCACCGAGAGCTGGCAGGGCGAGGAGTGGTGTGTGCGCCACGTGGCCGGCGCGAGCGCGGCGGGGAAGACGTACCGCTGCCCGGGCTGCGACCAGGAGATCCCGTCCGGGGTCGCGCACGTCGTGGCGTGGCCGGAGTACGGGGGAGTGGACGACCGGCGGCACTGGCACAAGGCGTGCTGGAACGCGAAGGGCCGCCGCACCACGAAGGTGCAGCGGTCCCGTGGCGCACCGCGGTACTGAGCCCGCGGCGCGATGCGCCCGACAAGTGGCGCGCCCTACAAGTGACGTGCCTTACAAGAGCGAAGTGCCTTACACGTCGCGGCTGTTGAGGGACAGGAAAGCGCCGCCGAGCGTCACCGCCGTGACCACGCCCATGATCCACAGCGGGTCCAGTCCCGACGGGCCGGAGCCGCCGGCCACCGAATTGTCGTAGAGCACGGAGAGCTGGCTGGGGACCGAGTACTCGAAGAGGGCCTGCTGCAGGTCCTTGAGCGAGTCCGAGAACATGAACATCGCGAGGACCAGCGGCAGCAGCACGACGCCGATCATGATCGTGATGGCGCCCGCCGAGTGCCGCACCAGCGTGCCCATGGCGAGCCCGATCAGCCCGA
The DNA here is from genome assembly GCF_040655895.1 of Streptomyces sp. NPDC050264. Lineage (NCBI taxonomy): Bacteria > Bacillati > Actinomycetota > Actinomycetes > Kitasatosporales > Streptomycetaceae > Streptomyces > Streptomyces sp. NPDC050264. The sequence goes on along the minus strand of NZ_JBFAKV010000014.1, from coordinate 45,721 downwards.
TCATCCCGAGGAACAGGCCGACGCCGACGGTCGCCTTGAACCACAGCGTGCCGCTGGGCGAGCCGACGCCCACGATGCCCACCTGCAGCGCCGCCACGAGCGCCGCGAGCACGGTGGTCAGCACGAAGACCAGCGCGAAGAAGACGATGGCCTTGGCGGCGAGCACCCGGCTGCGGCTGGAGCAGGCCGTCATCGTCGTACGGATCATGCCGGTGCCGTACTCCGACGCGACGGTCAGGACGCCGAGCGTGATCACACAGATCGTGCCGAGCAGCACGCCGAAGAAGCCGAAGCTGATCACCTCGTCGGGGCGGGGCTGCTCACCGGCGGTCGAGGCGACGACCGCCGCCGAGGCCAGACCGATGCCGACCATCAGCAGGATCATCACGCCGAGCGTCCACATCGTGGAGCGTACGGAGCGGATCTTCGTCCACTCCGAGGCGATCGCGTCGCCCAGGTGCGCCCTGCGCATCGGGATCGGCGAGGTGTAGTACGAGGCCGGGGCCGCCTGCCGGCCGGGCGTCGCCGGGGGCTGCTGCGGGGCGGCGTAGGGCGTGGGCGGCGTGCTCATCGGGCGTCCTTGTCCATGGTCGGGGCGGCGGCGGGCGGCGCCTGCGGGGGCGCGGCCGCGTACGGGTTCTGGCCCGGGGCCGGCTGCGGCTGCGCCTGGGGCGGCGGCGGGGCGTACCAGCCGGGCTGCCCCTGTCCGGCGACCGGCAGCTGCTGCGGCGGCAGCGTGCCCGGCGGCAGCGGCGGCTGGAAGCCCGCCAGCTGGTCGGTGGTCGAGCGGTAGTCGACGGCGCCCTGCGTCATCCGCATGTACGCCTCCTCCAGCGAGGCCTGGTGCGGCGACAGCTCCCACAGGCGGACGTCCGCGCCGTGCGCCAGGTCGCTGATGCGCGGCAGCGGCAGGCCCGTGACGCGCAGCCCGCCGTCCTGCTCGGGCAGTACCTGGCCACCGGCCTCGGTCAGCGCGGCGGTCAGCTTCTCGCGCTGCTGCGGTTCGGCGTCCGGGGTGCGGACCCGGGCGAAGTCCGCCGAGTTGTGCGAGATGAAGTCCTTGACGCTCATGTCGGAGAGCAGCTGCCCGCGCCCGATGACGATCAGGTGCTCCGCGGTCAGCGCCATCTCGCTCATGAGGTGCGAGGAGACGAAGACGGTGCGGCCCTCGGCGGCCAGCGTCTTCATCAGGTTCCTGACCCAGAGGATGCCCTCCGGGTCCAGGCCGTTGACCGGTTCGTCGAAGAGCAGCACCTGCGGGTCGCCGAGAAGCGCGGCCGCGATGCCGAGGCGCTGGCCCATGCCGAGCGAGAAGCCGTTCGAGCGTCTCTTGGCGACGTCCTGGAGGCCGACGACGCCGAGCACCTCGTCGACCCGGCGGGCCGGGATGCCGGCCAGCTGTGCCAGGCACAGCAGGTGGCTGCGGGCGGCCCGGCCGCCGTGCATCGCCTTCGCGTCGAGCAGGGCGCCGACCTGGCGCGGGGCGTTCGGAAGCTGTGCGTACGCGTGGCCGCCGATGGTCACGTGACCGGAGGTCGGCCGGTCGAGGCCGAGGATCATGCGCATCGTCGTCGACTTGCCCGAACCGTTGGGTCCGAGGAAGCCGGTGACGGTCCCCGGCCGCACCTGGAAGGAAAGGTTGTACACGGCCGTCTTGGCGCCGTAGCGCTTCGTCAGGCCGACTGCCTCGATCATTCTCCGCACCCATCGGAAGGTTATGAAAGGTTCTGAAAGGTTCAGGACGTCGGGGCACACGCCCCCGTAAGGGTTAGGAGGATAACCGGGCGCTGACGGTTCCGGCCAAGAGTGAGTAAAGGGTTCAGAGGGGCCCGGTGGCCCGGAGCAGCCGCGTGCCCTGCTCCCGCAGGGTGGCGGAGGCGGCCGCCTGACGCACCCAGTCCTTCGGGGTCGGCCCCAGCAGCGCGCGCAGCGCGGGGGAGTCGGCCATCAGGGCGGTCAGCAGCTCCGCCTGGTGGCCGCCGCCGGGCCGCGGGGCGCCGGTGGCCGGATCGCGCAGGACGCCGTACTCGCTCACGTAGAGCTGGATGCCGGGGAGCGGGGCGTCGGCGAGGGCCGTCCTGCGGTAGCTCGGCAGCTCGGTCGCGTCGATCGCCCGCAGCTGGGCCTCGTCGAGCCAGGAGACGACCAGTGTGCGCTCGGTACCGGGGGAGAGGAACGGGGCGGCCGCCACGTACCCGTTGCGGCCGATGTGGGCGGAGCAGCCGACGTCGATGCCGCGGATCCGCAGCGGGACCATCGGGACGGCCACCGGGAGGTTCAGCACGCCGAGCTTGTACGCGACCTGCGCCGGGGAGGCGTTGGAGCCGACGGCCAGGACAGGGGTGCGGCCGGAGGTGCCCGCCTGTCCCGCGGCGGCGAGCACGTCGTCGAGGCGGCCGTGGCCCGGGACGGTCCAGTGGGCCGGGTCCGGGTCCGCCGCGTCCAGGGCGAGCAGTTCCTCGCCGAGCAGGAGGGAGGGGGCGGGCACCGGCCGGCCCGGGTAGGTGAGCGGGGCGAGGGCCGGGACGGTGTCGTAGCCGAGGGAGACGAGGGTGCGGCTGGGGTCACTGAGCGCCATGGGGGGCCAGGTTAGCCCCGGGGACCGCTACGCATCCCGCTTCTTCAGCAGCACGTACCCGATGAGCAGCGCGGCCGCCACCCACACCAGCATGATCACGAGCCCGCCCCAGGGCCCGTACGGGGCGTCGTCGTTCGGCGGTGTCACCACCTGCATGATCTTCAGGCCCGCCTGGTCGGGGAAGTACTGGGCGACCTTCTTCGTCGCCGAGACGTTGCCGAGGATGGGGGAGACCAGGAAGAGGAACGGCATGAGGATGCCGAGCGAGAGCATGGGGGAGCGGAGGATCGACGCGATTCCCATGGCGAACACCGCCATCAGCGTCATGTAGACGGCCGCGCCGAGGACCGCGCGCAGCACGTTCGGGGAGCCCAGGCCCGTGCTGTGGTCGCCGAGCATGGCCTGGCCGAGGAAGAACGCCGCGAAGCTGGTGATCAGCGCGACGACCAGCGCGAGCAGCGCGGCGACCGCGACCTTGGAGAACAGGAACGTGGCGCGCTGCGGGACCGCCGCGAGCGAGGTGCGGATCATGCCCGTGCTGTACTCGCTCCCCACCACCAGGACCCCGAAGACCACCAGGGCGAGCTGTCCGAGCGTGAGGCCGGAGAAGGCGGTGACGGTCGGGTCGAAGGTCAGCTTGTCCTCGGTGGAGAGGTTGTTGAAGTCGTTCTTCGACAGGGCGCTGATCAGCATGCCGAGCCCGACGGAGACGATGACGGCGAGGCTCAGCGTGAGGGCCGTCGAGTTCACGGACTTGATCTTGGTCCACTCGGAGCGGAGGACCTGGGCCGCGGGCATCTCAGGCCCCCCTCTCGTCGTTCGCGCCGGTGCGCCGCTGCCAGGTGTCGCCCCAGCCCTGTGGGGCGGGCGGCTGCGCCGGTGGCAGGGGGCCGGAGGCGTCCGAGTGCGCGTGGTACTCCACCGACTCCGCCGTCAGCTGCATGAACGCCTCCTCCAGCGAAGCCTGCTGCGGACTGAGTTCGTGCAGGACGAGCTGGTGGCTGCCGATCAGCTCGCCGAGCTCCTCGGCGGAGTGGCCGTCGACTTCGAGCGTGCCGTTGCCGGACTCGACGGCCGTGATGCCGGCCTCGTGCAGCACGTCGAGGAGGCGCTCGCGCTGCGGCGAGCGCAGCCGGACGTAACTGCGTGAGTTCTGCCGGATGAAGTCCGCCATGGACGTGTCGGCGAGGAGCCGGCCCTGGCCGATGACCACCAGGTGGTCGGCGGTGAGCGCCATCTCGCTCATGAGGTGCGAGGAGACGAAGACCGTACGGCCGGCCGTCGCGAGGGACTTCATCAGGTTGCGGATCCAGTGGATGCCCTCGGGGTCGAGCCCGTTGACCGGCTCGTCGAACATCAGGATCTGGGGGTCGCCGAGGAGCGCGCCCGCGATGCCGAGCCGCTGGCCCATGCCGAGGGAGAAGCCCTTGGCCTTCTTCTTGGCGACCGACGTCAGACCGACGGTGTCCAGTACCTCGTCCACCCGGCCCCGGGGAATGCCGTTGGACTGGGCCAGACACAGGAGGTGGTTGTAGGCGCTGCGACCACCGTGCATCGCCTTCGCGTCGAGGAGCGCGCCGATGTATTTGAGGGGGTTCCTCAGCTGGGCGTAGTGCTTGCCGTCCACGCGCACCGACCCGGCGGACGGGTTGTCGAGGCCGAGCATCATCCGCATCGTGGTCGACTTGCCCGCGCCGTTCGGCCCCAGGAAGCCCGTCACGATGCCGGGTCGCACGGAGAAGGTCAGGTTGTTGACAGCCGTCTTCTCGCCGTACCGCTTGGTCAGCCCCTCGAGCTCGATCATGCGGTCACCGTAGAACGGGCAAAAGCCCCCGGCCACTCGGACGTGGCAGGGGGCTTTTCCGTGTGCACGACGCGGCTCACCTCAGCGGGACTGCTGGGCGGGCACACCCCGCGAGATCGGCTCGTCCTCGGCCGGCGCACCGGCGGCGGCGACCGCGGCACCCGTGAGGGTCGCCAGCATCTCGCGGACGTTCGTCAGCTGGGCGTTGATCGAGTCGCGACGGTTCGTCAGCGCCGCGAGCTCGCGCTCCGATTCGCTGCGGATACGGTCCGCCTTCGCGTTGGCGTCCGCCACGATGTCCTCGGCCTGACGCTGGGCCGTCTCCACCGTCTGACGGGCCCGGCGCTCGGCGTCGGTGCGCAGCTTCTCGGCCTCCAGGCGGAGCTGCTCCGCGCGGTGCTCGATCTCCGCGAGACGCTTCTCGGCCTTCTGCTGACGGGAGGCCAGGTCGCGCTCGGACTGCTCGCGGCGCTTGGCCAGGTTCGTCTCGAAGTCGGCGGCGGCCTGGGCTGCCTTGGCGCGGGTCTCCTCGAAGAGGGCGTCCGCCTCCTCGCGCTTCTGCTGCGCGTCCTTCTGCGCCTCGGAACGCAGCTGGGAGGAGTCGCTCTTGGCCTTCTCGACGATCCGGACGCCCTCGTCCTCGGCCTTGGACTTGCGCTCGGCGGCGAACGACTCCGCGTCGTTGCGCACCTGCTGGGCGGCGGACTCGGCGAGTTCGCGGTGCTGTTCGGCGGCCCGGCGGGCCTCCTCGCGCAGGTCCTTCGCCTCCTCCTCGGCGAGGCGGAGGATCTTCTCGACGCGTGCGCCGAGGCCGGCGTACGACGGCTCCGCGTCGTTCACCTGGGCCTGGGCGTTCTGTGTCTCGAGGTGGAGTTCCTCGATGCGCTTTTCCAGAGCAGTGATTCGAGCAAGAGCGCTGTCACGGTCGGAGACGAGCTTGGAGATACGTTCGTCCACCTGAGCGCGGTCGTACCCACGCCGCACTAGCTCGAAGCCGTAGGGGGAAGTGTCGCTCATGGGGTTCCTGTCGAATGAGACCGGTGAGGTGATAGAGGGAATCCTAGGGGTCAAAGCGGCGTGTCAACGAGCAGATGCCCGTTTGATCTGGAGAATGACACCCCTTTTGAGTGGCGTAGCGGCGGAGCGCTTGCCAGATGCAGGGTTCGAAGGTCCTTGCGAAGCACGACAGTTGCCCTCCTGGCTAGCCCTCTGACCCCTTGCCACCCGAACGTGTGGCCCCGGCGGTGGCGGCCGCCTTGACGCCCCCGTCCTTGCCCCCGTTGCCGGACGGCGTCTCAAACGATTCCAACGCCTCCAGCACGTCCTGGACACGGGAGATCTCGGCGTTGATGTCCGAGCGCCGCCGGACCAGCACATCGAGCTCGTGCTGCCCCTTCTCGATCATGGCCGTGGACTCCGCCTCGGCATCGGCCTTGATCTTTTCCGCCTCACGCGTCAGCTCGGCCTTTTTCTGCTCGGCCTCCTTGAGCAGGCCCTCCGCCTTTTTCACCGCGGCGATACGGACCTTGCCTGCCTCCGAATTGGCGTCGTTGAGCAGGTCCTTGGCCTTGGTCTGCGCCTCGGTGAGCTGCTCCTCGGCGGCCTTGACCAGGGCGTCGCAGCGCTCGCCCGCGTTCTTCATGGCCTCCGACGACTCGCGCCGGGCTCGGTCGTGCAGCTCCTCGATCTCGCCCGTGACGCGGTCGCGCAGCTCCTCGGCGCGCTCTCTGATCTGGGTCGCGTCCCGGCGGGCACCGACGAGCAACTCGTCCGCGTCCGTACGGGCCTTCTCCACCAGCGCGTTGCCCTCGTTGGTGCCTTCGGAGATCAGCCGGTCGGCCTCCCTGCGGGCCGCGCCGACCATCGTGTCGGCCTGCGCCTCGGCGTCGGCGGTCGTCTTCTGCGCCGCCTCCTGCGCCTCGCGCGTCAGCTTGTCGGCCTCCACGGTGGACTCCGTGATGAGCGTGTCGACCTGCTCCGCGGCCTCCGTGCGCCGCTTGTTGGCGTCCTTGCGGGCCTCGTCGAGCATGCGCTCGGACTCCTCCCGCGCCGCCGTCGTCACCCGCTCGGCCTCCGCCGCGGCCGCCGCCTTGACCCGCTCGGCCTCGGTGCGGATCCGCTCGGCGTGCTGCTGCGCGGAACCGACCGTCTCGGCGGCCTCGGCGCGCAGCCGCTCCGCGTCGCCGGTCGCGTCCGCGATCAGCTTCTCCGCGTGGGCGACGGACTCGGTCCGCAGCCGCTCGGCCTCGGCCCGCGTCTCGTTCGTCAACTGCTCGGCGGCGGACGTCGATTCGCCGCGCAGCCGCTCCGCCTCGGTGGTCGCGGCGGTGACGAGCTCCTCGGCCTTCGCCGTCGACTCGGCGCGGACGCGCTCCGCCTCCGCGTTCGTCTCCGTCGTCAGGCGCTCGGCCTCGGTGATGGCCTCACCGATGAGGCTGTCGGCCTGCGTGGCCGCCTCGGAGCGGATCCGGTTCGCGTCGTCGCGGGCCTCGGCCCGCGTACGGGAAGCGTCCTGGTCGGCGCTCGTACGCAGATCCGACACCTCGGTGCGCACCCGCTGGGCGTGCTCGGACGCCTCCGTGCGCAGCCGCTCCGACTCGGTGATGGCCTCCGAAACGGTGCGCTCCGCGAGGGACTTGGCGGCTTCCGACTCGGCGTTCGCCTCGGTGCGGATCCGGTTGGCGTCCTCGCCGGCCCGCTCGCGCTCCGCGTAGGCGTCGGTGCGGACCCGGTCGGCCTCCTCCTGCGCCTCCTGCTTCGTGCGCCCCGCCGCGTGCTCGGCGGCGCTGCGCAGCCCCGCGATCTCCTCCTGGGCCTGCTCCTGCAGCCCGGCCACGGAGTCGCGGACCTGCTGCGCGGTCTGCTCGGCGGTCGACACCATCTCGGTCGCCCGGCGGTCCGCCTCCTCGACGAGCCGGGCCGCCTCGGCCTGCGCCTCGTCGACGCGGGCCCGCGCCACCGCGAGCAGCTCCTCGCTCTGCTCGCGGGCGCGCTCGCGCTCCTGGTCGGCCTCCTGGCGCGCGCTGCCGAGCGTCTCCTCGGCCTCCCGGCGCCGGCGTCCGGCCTCCTCCTGCGCGGCGGCGAGCGTCTCGGCCGCCTCCGTGGCGATCCGCTCCGCCGCGTTCTGCGCCTCGGAACGGATGCGGTCGGCGGACTCCTGCGCCTCCGTCTTGAGCCGCTCGGCCTCGGCGGCGGCCTCGGACCGCAGCTGCACCGCGATGTTCTCCGCCTCGGAGCGGGCCGTCGAGGCGTCCGCCGCGGCCTCCGTGCGCAGCCGCTCGGCCTCCGTCTCCGCCTGCGCCTGCAGCGTCCGTACGCGCTCGGCGGCCTCGGACCTGAGGCGCTCGCTCTCGTCCGCGGCTTCCTTGCGCAGCCGCTCGGCCTCGGCGCGCGCGTCGGCCAGCGCCGTCTCGGCCGTGGTCAGGCGCTCCTCGGCCTCCGTGTGCAGCCGGGTCAGCTCGCGGGCCGCCTCGTCCTGCCGGGTGCTTATGGCGCGCTCGGTCTCGTCCTTCAGGGACTGCGCCGCGCGCTCCGCCTCGGACTTGGTGGCCTCCGCCTGCTCCTCGGCCTCGGCGCGGTACCGCTCGGCCTCGGCGCGCGTGCGCTCCAGCGTCTCCTCGGCCTGCTTGCGCAGCGACGTGGCCCGCTCGATGGCCTCGGTGCGCACCCGCTCGCTCTCGGCGGTCGCCGAGGCCCGCAGCTCGTCCCCGTCCGTGCGCGCCTTGGAGAGCAGCTCCTCGGCGGTCCTGGCCGCCTCCTCGATCTGCTGGACGGCCTCGCGGCGGGCCTCGGCCCGGATCCGCTCGCCCTCGTCGACGGCCTCGGCCCGCAGCTGCTCGGCCTCGCCGCGCAGCCGCCGCGCCTCCTCCTGGAGCTCGACGGTCTTGGCGCGGTACTCCTTGGTGTCGTCCTTCGCGGTGCCCTTGAGCTCCTCGGCGATGTCGTGCGCCTCGGCGCGCAACCGGTCCGCCTCGGCCTCGGCCTCCGCGCGGATCCGCTCGGCCTCCTCGGTGGCGGCCTTCGTCGTCGACTTCGCTTCCTCGGACGCCTTGTTGAGCACGTCCTCGGCGGTACGGGCGGCCTTCGCGAGCTCGCCCGCGGTCTCCTCGGCCGTGACCGTACGGGCCTTCTCCTTGGCCTCGGCGATCAGCTGCTCGGCGTCGGCGCGCGCGGTGGCGACGATCTGCTCGGCCTCGGTCCTGGAGGCCTCGGCCTCCTTGTTGGCCTCCCCGACGAGGCGGGCCACCTGCTCCTTGGCCGTACGCGTGCGCTGCTCGTTGGCCGACTCGGCGCTCGACAGCTGCTTGCTCGCGGCCTCCTTGGCCTCGCTCAGCACCTTCTCGGCCTCGGCACGGGCCTCGCGCAGCGCGGTGTCGGCCTCGCTGATGCGCTGCTCGGCGGCGCGGCTCAGCTCGGTGGCCTGGCGGCGGGCGGCGTCCGACTCGGCGGTCGTCGAGCTCCGCAGCTGCTCGGCGTGGTCGGTGGCCTCCTGCGCCTGCGTCGACGCCGCGTTCAGCAGCCGCTCGGCGTCCTGCCGGGCGCGGGCCAGGATCGCCTGCGCCTGGGCGCTCGCGTTCTCCGCCTCGCTGGTCAGCCGCCGACGGGCCTCGGCGGCGACCCGCTCGGCCTCGGCGCGGGCGGCGGCCAGCGCCTGGTCCGCCTCGGAACGCGACTCGTCGAGCAGCCGGCGGGCCTGCTGTTCGGTGCGGGCACGCAGCTGCTCGGCCCACTGCACGTTCTCGTTGACGTGGTTCTCGACGGTGCGGCGGCGCTCGGCCAGCTCCTGGTCGAGCTGCTGGCGCCGGGTGACCGCCTCGGAGTGCAGCTCCGACTGGAGCCGGGACTGCTGCTCGGCGTGCTCCTGGAGGATGCGCTGCGTCTGCGCGCGGGCCTCGCGCAGCTCGCGCTCGGCATCGGCGCGCAGCTGCTCGGCCTGCGTCTGGGCATTGCGGAGCAGCTGCTCGGCCTGGTAGCCGATGTCCGCCCCGTCGTAGGCAGGCCGGGTCGCGAGGCTGCGCCGCGCCTCGTGCAGCTTGGCGCGCAGCACCTCCACCTGGTAGCCCAGGTCCTCGGCGTGCTGGACGGCCTTCTCCCGCTCGGTCTTCAGCCGGTCCATCTCGGCTTCGAACCGCGAGAGATGGTCGGTCTCAGCCGGCTTGTGGCCGTCCTGGCTCTCGTAGCCCCGCACTGCGCGGTCCCATCCGTCCCCTGGTCGCAAGTTCTTCCTTACGAGCCTCGTCCGTCCGCCGAACGGGGCTCCCGGGGAATGGTGTCAGATCAAAAACGCCGGCGCCCCGGGCTTGCTTCCGCGCAGCCCAACTGCCCCGACCCTCGTCCCCCGATACCCGGACCCCGGCCCACGGCTGTCCCGTCGTCCCGCTTGCACGCGACAGCCGCCCCTTAACCCTACCGGCCCAAGTATGGGGAGGTCAGTGCTGCGCCGACTCCTGTGAGGCTGCAGTGACGAGTTCGGTCAGCACACCGTGGCAGTCCTTGGGGTGCAGAAACGTGATGCGCGACCCCATCGAGCCCCGTCGCGGCTCGTCGTAGAGAACGCGTACGCCCTTGTCCCTGATGTCCGCCGCGTCCGCGTCGACGTCCGCCGTGCCGAAGGCGATGTGGTGCACCCCCTCACCGTTCTTGGCCAGCCACTTGCCCACCGCGGAGTCCTCGCGGGTGGGCTCGAGGAGCTGGAGGTAGGAGGCGCCTCCGTCACTCGTCCCATTGATCTTGAGCATGGCCTCGCGCACGCCCTGCTCCTCGTTGACCTCGGTGTGGAACACCTCGAAGCCGTATGTGGCCCGGTAGAACTCGACGGTCGCGTCGAGGTCGTGACAGGCGATCCCGATGTGGTCGATTCGCGTCAGCATGTTGTCAGTGCAGCGCGGTTCCCGGCGGTTACGCAACGTGCGCGCGATCACACTTGCCGGGCGGTGACGTGCGGCGTACCGCTCAGTACATTCGGGTAAACCCTCGTTCACTTCTCATCCCCAAGGGGCCGTGTCTCATGTCTGGAACGACCGGTACCACCTCAGTGATCGTCGCGGGCGCGCGGACGCCCATGGGCCGTCTCCTCGGCTCGCTGAAGTCCTTCTCCGGGGCCGATCTCGGAGGATTCGCGATCAAGGCCGCCCTCGACCGTGCGGGAATCGGTGGCGACCAGGTGCAGTACGTGATCATGGGTCAGGTGCTGCAGGCCGGGGCAGGGCAGATCCCGGCACGCCAGGCCGCCGTGAAGGCGGGCATTCCGATGAACGTCCCGGCGCTCACGATCAACAAGGTCTGCCTGTCGGGTCTCGACGCGATCGCGCTCGCCGACCAGCTCATCCGCGCCGGTGAGTTCGACATCGTGGTCGCCGGCGGCCAGGAGTCCATGACCAACGCCCCGCACCTGCTGCCCAAGTCCCGCGAGGGCTACAAGTACGGCGCGGTCGAGATGCTCGACGCGATGGCGTACGACGGGCTGACGGACTCCTTCGAGAACATCCCGATGGGCGCCTCGACGGAGAAGCACAACACCCGCCTCGGCATCGCCCGCCCCGCGCAGGACGAGGTCGCCGCCCTCTCCCACCAGCGGGCCGCCGCCGCGCAGAAGAACGGCCTGTACGAGGCGGAGATCACGCCCGTCGAGATCCCGCAGCGCAAGGGCGACCCGGTCCTGTTCAGCAAGGACGAGGGCATCCGCGCCGAGACGACGGCGGAGTCCCTGGGCAAGCTGCGCCCCGCGTTCGCCAAGGACGGCACGATCACCGCGGGCACCTCGTCGCAGATCTCGGACGGTGCCGCCGCCGTGGTCGTGATGAGCAAGGCCAGGGCGCAGGAGCTCGGCCTGGAGTGGATCGCCGAGATCGGCGCGCACGGGAACGTGGCGGGCCCGGACAACTCGCTGCAGTCCCAGCCGTCGAACGCGATCCGGCACGCCCTGGACAAGGAGGGCCTGGAGGTCGCCGACCTCGACCTGATCGAGATCAACGAGGCGTTCGCCGCCGTCGCGGTGCAGTCAATGAAGGACCTCGGGGTTTCCTCGGAAAAGGTGAACGTCAACGGCGGCGCGATCGCCCTCGGCCACCCGATCGGCATGTCCGGCGCCCGCATCGTGCTGCACCTCGCCCTGGAGCTGAAGCGGCGCGGCGGCGGCGTCGGCGCGGCCGCGCTGTGCGGTGGCGGCGGTCAGGGTGACGCGCTCGTCGTGCGGGTACCCAAGGCGTAACCGTTGTTGTCCGTACGGGCTTGAGTGAACGGAGCTGTGATGCAGGACGTCCCCACGCTGGTCGCCCAGGCGAGAGAGGGCAGGCCGCGCGCCGTGGCCCGGCTGATCTCGCTGGTGGAGGGGGCGTCCCCGCAGCTGCGTGAAGTCATGGCCGCGCTCGCGCCGCTGACCGGCAACGCGTACGTGGTCGGGCTCACCGGCTCACCCGGCGTCGGCAAGTCCACGTCGACGTCGGCGCTGGTCAGCGCGTACCGGCGGGCCGGGAAGCGGGTCGGCGTGCTGGCCGTCGACCCGTCCTCGCCGTTCAGCGGGGGCGCGCTGCTCGGCGACCGCGTGCGGATGTCGGAGCACGCCTCCGACCCGGGCGTCTACATCCGCTCGATGGCCACCCGCGGGCACCTCGGCGGCCTCGCGTGGGCCGCGCCCCAGGCGATCCGGGTCCTGGACGCGGCCGGCTGCGACATCGTCCTGGTGGAGACCGTGGGCGTCGGGCAGTCCGAGGTCGAGATCGCCGCGCAGGCCGATACGAGCGTCGTGCTCCTCGCACCCGGTATGGGCGACGGGATCCAGGCGGCCAAGGCCGGAATCCTGGAGATCGGCGACGTGTACGTGGTCAACAAGGCGGACCGGGACGGCGCCGACGCCACCGCCCGCGAGCTGAACCACATGCTGGGCCTCGGCGAGGCACGGGCGCCGGGCGACTGGCGCCCCCCGATCGTGAAGACCGTCGCGGCCCGCGGCGAGGGCATCGACGAGGTCGTCGAGGCGCTGGAGAAGCACCGCGCGTGGATGGAGGAGCGCGGGGTGCTGGCCGAGCGCCGGGCCTCCCGCGCGGCCCGCGAGGTCGAGACGATCGCGGTGACCGCGCTGCGCGAGCGGATCGGCGACCTGTCCGGCGACCGGCGGCTCGGGGTACTGGCCGAGCGGATCGTGGCCGGAGAACTGGACCCCTACCGGGCCGCGGACGAGCTGGTGGAGGGGATCACCGGGAACTGAGTCCCGCCGGTACCTCCGGTGGTCTTCTGTTGTTCCTGAGCCCCTGCTACATTGCCCGGCATGACCTTCCTCCGTGCATAGAACTCCGGTGCGTAGACGCCCCGTTGAGTTCTTTCGCGTGCCCGGAGGAAAACCATCATGTACGCCGCTGTACTGCGGACCCCGTATGCCCTGCGCACCTTTGGCGCCGCCCTGCTCGGACGGCTGTCGTACGGGACCGTCTCCCTCTCCCTGATGCTCGCGGTCAAGGCGGCCACCGGCTCCTACGCCGTCGCGGGCACCGTCATGGCGGTGTTCGGCGCCGCCAGTGTCCTTCTCTCGCCGCTGCGCGCGAAGTTCATCGACCGGTACGGGCCGCGCCGCGCCCTGACCCCGATGGCCCTGGCGTACGCGGTCCTGCTCGCGGTGCTCGCCGCCGTGATCTGGCGGCCCGGGGTCCCCGGGTGGCTGCTCGTCGTACTCGCCCTCCTCGCGGGGGCCGCGACACCGCCGCTGGGCCCGACGATGCGTACGGTCTGGTCCCAACTCCTGCCCGACCGGAGGCTGTTGCAGCGGGCCTACAGCATCGACGGGGTCGCGGAGGAGCTGCTGTTCGTGTCCGGGCCGCTGCTCGTGGGCGTGCTCGTGCTGTTCGCGCCCGCCGCGTTCGGCGTCGCCATGAGCGCCGGGCTCGTCGCCGTGGGGACGCTGGTGTTCGTGGCCTCACCCGTGGTGGGGGCGGTCGCTCCGGCGGCCCGGCAGCACCGGCAGCGGGCGAAGGTCGTGGGCCGGATCAAGCGGCCCGTGATCGTGACGCTGGGCGTCGGTATCGCGCTCGGCGCGGCCGATCTGCTCGTGCTGGCCTTCGTCGAGGACAGCGGACGGGCCGACGCGGCCGCCTGGGTGCTGGCGGCCCTGTCGGCGGGCAGCGCCGTGGGCGGGCTCGTCAACGGCACCGTCGACTGGCGGCTCCCCGCCCGCACCCGGCTGACCCTGCTGGCCTTCGGACTCGCGGCGGCCCTGGGCGCCGCGGCACTCGCCCCCGGGCTGCTCGCCCTCGCGGGGGCGGCGGCCTGCGTGGGCCTCTTCGTCGCGCCGGCCCTGACGACCGCGTACCTCATCGCGGACGACGCGGTGGACCCGGGCCTGCGCACACAAGCGGGAGCCTGGGTCAACACGGCGGTGAACGCGGGCAGTTCGGGCGGCACGGCGGGGGTGGGCCTGTTGGTGGGCCACCTCCCGCTGCCCGTCTGCTTCGCGGCGGCGGCCGTGGCCCCGCTGGTGGCGGGGCTGGTCACGATGGTGCGGCGGCGGGTACCGAAGCCCGTACCTGTCACCGCGTCCAGCCCTTCCGGCGTTTGAGGAGCGGGGTCCGGGGCGGAGCCCCGTGACCCGCGCCCCAGCTCCGGCGAGCGCCAGAACCCGCTCAGTCGTCGTCACCCTGGTCATCGCCGGACCGGTCCACCGACACCGCACCCGACTGAAGGTCGACGTGCCAGTCCTGCTGCTTCCCGTCGGCGGAGGTCGTCTCGACCTCCCACACCCTGACCGACCCGTCGTCATCCGCGTCCACGGAGGTCACCGTCCCCTTGGCGGCCGCGGCACGAGCCGCGTCCTCCGCGGACGTGGACGCACCCTTCAGCGCGGCGGCGACCCGCGCCGGGTCGTCGTCATCGTCCTTCTCGACGTGCGAGCCGAGCACCTTGCCGGTGCCGGGGTCCACGTCGATGTCGTGCCAGGTGTTGCCGGCGCCGATGACGTCGACCTCCCAGACCAGGCGGCCGTCGTCGGAGTCGAGATCGGCGCCCACGGCGACGCCCGACGTGTGCTTCAGCGCGGCGGCGATCGCGTCCTCGGCCTTGACCTGGGCGCCCTTCGCCTCGTTCGCGTTCTCCTGGGCGTCGCTGACGCCGTCGTCCTTGACGCGCACACTCGACTGCGAGCCGGACGAGCCCGACGAGCCACTGTCGGCGACGGCCACCGTGGTGGCGGTGCCCGCGCCCAGCAGGGCGACGGCGGCGATGGCGGCGATGGCGGTAGTACGGCGCTTCATGAGCGTCTCCAGTTCGTCGTTCGGTGTCGTGCTCTTTCCGACGGGAACCAACCTGCCCGAGTGATCCTGAAGCCCCGCTGAAGAAGCCTGAAGAACTCTTCAGGTTCGACCTGCGACCCTGGCTGTCATGCGCTTGTTGATCGTGGAGGACGAGAAGCGGCTCGCCCTGTCGCTGGCCAAGGGGCTCACCGCCGAGGGCTACGCCGTCGACGTGGTCCACGACGGCCTCGAAGGGCTGCACCGGGCGAGCGAGGGAACGTACGACCTGGTCGTCCTCGACATCATGCTGCCGGGCATGAACGGCTACCGGGTCTGCGCCGCCCTGCGCGCCGCCGGCGACGACGTGCCGATCCTGATGCTGACCGCGAAGGACGGCGAGTACGACGAGGCGGAAGGGCTCGACACGGGCGCCGACGACTACCTGACGAAACCCTTCTCCTACGTCGTCCTCGTCGCCCGTGTGAAGGCGCTGCTGCGGCGCCGGGGGAGCGCGGGCAGCGCCTCGCCCGTGCACACCGTCGGGCCGTACGAGGTGGACACCGCGGCGCGCCGGGTCACCCACGCCGAGGATGGTGAAGTCGGCCTGACCGCGAAGGAGTTCTCCGTTCTGGAGCAGCTCGTGCAGCGCGCCGGTGAGGTGGTGTCGAAGAGCGACATCCTCGACCACGTGTGGGACTTCGCCTACGAGGGCGATCCGAACATCGTCGAGGTGTACGTCAGCGCCCTGCGCCGCAAACTCGGCGCCTCTCTCATCCGCACCGTGCGCGGCGCCGGATACCGCCTGGAGATTCCCAGGTGAGGCGGGTCTTCGGCTCCGTAAGGGCGCGCGCGGCACTCGCCGCCACCCTCGTCGTCGCGGTCGCCCTGGTCGCGGCCGGCACCGCCGTGCTGCTCGCCCTGCGCTCCAACCTCACCGAGCAGGCGGGCAGCGCCGCCGACACGGGCGCGCGCCGCGTCGCCACGTCCCTGGCCACCGGCACCGCGCCCGGCGCCCTCGACCTGGACGACGAGGACCAGCCGGTGCAGGTGGTCGACGAGGACGGCAGGCTGGTGGCCGCCTCCGAGGACCTGGAGCGGATCAGCGGGGCCGGTACGGGTGCGGTGAAGCCCGTCCGGGCCCGCACCGACGACGACGGGGACGACCACGGCGGAGACGACGAGGACCACGGCAAGCTCTCCGAGACGACCGGCTACGGCAACGGCAGCGCGACCGTCGACGGGGACGGCGCCGACTACCGGTTCGCCGCGGTCGAGGTGGAGGACACCGCGTACGGCACGCTGACCGTGTACGCGGGCGCTCCCCTCGCGGCCGAACAGAGCGCCGTGTCCACGGCGTTGACCTCCATGCTGATCGGTTTCCCGGTGCTGCTCGTGGTCGTCGGCGGTGTCACCTGGCTGGTGACGCGGCGCGCGCTGCGGCCCGTCGAGGGCATCCGCGCCGAGATGGCCGCCGTCACCGCGTCCCAGGACCTGGCGCGCCGGGTGCCCGTGCCGGGGACGCACGACGAGGTGGCGCGGCTCGCGCGGACGACGAACGAGACCCTCTCCGCGCTGGAGGACTCCGTGGAGCGGCAGCGCCGGTTCGTCGCGGACGCCTCGCACGAGCTGCGCAGCCCGATCGCCAGTCTGCGGACCCAGCTCGAAGTCGGCGCGGCGCACCCGGAGTTGCTCGATGTGGACGGCGCCGTCGAGGACACCGTACGGCTGCAGGAACTCGCCGCCGATCTGCTGCTGCTCGCCCGTCTCGACGCGGGTGAGAAGGCCGGCGGCGCCGAGGTCGATCTCGCGGCCCTGGTCCGCGAGGAGCTCTCGCAGCGCGTCGGCGACCGTCTCCCGGTCACCGCGGACATCCGGGGAACCGCCCAAGTCACCGGATCCCGGAGCCAGTTGGCACGGATACTCGGCAATCTGCTGGACAACGCGCAGCGGCACGCCCGTACCGGAGTCCACGTCGCGGTGGGCCTGGAAGGGGCCGCGGGAGGCCGGGCGGTCCTCACCGTCGCGGACGACGGGGACGGCGTGCCGGAGGGTGAGCGGGAGCGGATCTTCGAGCGGTTCGTACGGCTCGACGACGCACGCTCCCGGGACGGCGGCGGGGCGGGCCTGGGCCTCGCCATCGCCCGGGACGTGGCCGCGCGGCACGGCGGCACGCTGACGGTGCGCACCGCGCCGGACGGCGGAGCCCTTTTCGAACTCGGACTGCCCGTTGGCTAGTTGAGCAAAAACGTTCGGAAGCGTTGGGTCACGGGGGAAGTCGGCGATCCTCCGTGACCCCGGGAATTCGCAGGTGTCACGGTTTGCCGCGCTGCGAACGCAGGTGGTCGGCGATGGGCGTGAGCGCCTTGTGGAGGTTGGCCAGGTCCTCCGGCGCGACGAGGTCCACGAAGTGCTGCCGCACGGAGGCCACATGGTGCGGGGCGACCTTCTGCATGGTCTCCAGGCCGAAGTCGGTGAGCACGGTGTAGAGGCCGCGCCGGTCCGACTCGCAGTTCTCGCGGCGTACCAGCCCCGCGTTCTCCATGCGGGTGATCTGGTGCGAGAGCCGGCTCTTGGACTGCAGGGTCGCCGCAGCCAGGTCGCTCATCCGCATCCGGAGCTCCTCGGCCTCGGAGAGGTTCACCAGGATCTCGTAGTCGTTCATCGTCAGGCCGAAGGGCTGGAGATCCTTTTCCAGCTGGTAGTTCAGCAGCCTGTTGACCTCCAGGTGGGTGCGCCAGGCGCACTGTTCCTCGTCGGTCAGCCACGGCGTGGCAGTTTCGGTCTCCATGAAATCGATTCTACCTAAGAAGTTGAAATGCGAACGAATGTGGGGACTGTGACGCCTCACACCCCAGTGCGCTGAAGGACCTCACGAAAGGGGTCACGCGTTCGACGTCACACTCCGCAGACTACCGCTCACAGCCCGAAGCGACGCTGGAGGTCTCCGAGCTGTCCGGGAAGACGCGGTGCCGCCGACTGACCCGAGCCCGCGCCCGGTCCGCCGCCCGGAACGCCTGCCTGGTGGGGCACGTCACCCGTCATCCGCTCGGGCATCAGCGCCTCGCTGGACTGCAGCAGCACCGTCCCCGCGCCCACGAACTCGAACTGATGCTCCTCGCCGGAGACCCCGCCGACACCCGTCATCGCACGTAGACCGCCGATCACGCCGGTCAGGTACGCGTGGTCGTAGTGATGGCACGGCGACGGGCAGTCGGCCCAGCCGACGAGCGCCTGCGGGTCCACGCGGACCGGCGGTTCCATGAAGACCACGGGACCGTTTGAAGCCGCGACGAATTTGCCGGTGCCAATGAGTGTCAGAAACCCCGGCACAATCGATTGCTTCAGCGCGAGAGTTGGCTGAAAAGCGAGCAGATTGCCCGCGCGGATGGTCAGATTGCCGTCGTCCAGGTCGTACGAGTTCACGTCGAAGGCCCGGTCCGCGAGCAGCATCTTGCCGCTGCCCTCCGCCACCACCCAGTCGCTCGCGTGCAGTGGCGAATGGAACGAGGTGCGCACGAGGCGGTCGAGCCGGCCGTGCCCGATGCCGTTGAACTCCATCCGCCCGTAGTAGGCGATCATCTTGCCCTTCTGCAGGAACCACTGACTGCTCTTGAGTTCCACGCAGAAGGTGTACGCGTTGACGTTGTCGTCGACGGGCAGCGTCATGGGGTCGAAGACCACAGGGCCGGTCACAGCTTCTCCTCCGAGGCCTGGACGTACACCGCGCCGCTCCCGCTGAGCTCCAGCTGGAACGCCTCGCCGCTGCCGCGGCCCACCATGTCCCGCCAGCCGAGGGCCGTGGACAGCTTGTTGCGTACGTCCCCGTGATGGGCGACGTACGCCTGGGGGTCGACGTGCACCGGGTTGCGCGGGGTGATCGGCACCTCGATGACGCCGCCGTGCGCCATCACGGCCACGGACCCCTGCCCCTTGAGCGTCGTCGTGAACAGCCCCTGCCCGGTGACCTGTCCGCGCACCATGCCCATGACGCCGCCCTGCGCGCCCATGAACATCGTGCCCTGCTGCAGCGCCCCGTCGAAGGCGAGCAGCCGGTCCGCCTCCACGTACAACGTGTCGCCGGAGAGCGTGATCACCTGCACGTGATGCCCGCCGTGCCCGAACAGCACGGTTCCGCTGCCCTCGACGCTCATCAGCGGCGTCGCCTCATTGGCCACCCGCCGCCCGAGCATGGACATCACCCCGCCCTGCCCGCCCTGGATGTCGGGCGTGAAGGTGACGTCCCCCTTGTACGCGAGCATCGCGCCGCGCTGGCTGTAGAGGCGCTGTCCGGGCAGGACCGTCGCCTCGATCATCTTCGAGTTGATCTCGCGGAAGTTCGAAGGCGGCATCACACATCCCCCGCGATCGTGTTGCGCTCACTGGGCTGTACGTAGACGAGCCCGTCGCCCTCGAACCGGATCTGGAACGCCTCGCCGCCGCCCTCCCCGAGAAACGTACGGAAGGTGACGCCCGCCTGGAACGACTGGTGCAGATCGCCCTGGTGCGCGATGTACGCGCCCGGGTCGACGGTCAGCGGGTAGTCCCGGCTGACCCGGAGCACCACGGCCGGGCCGTCGCTCATGATCGCGGCCTGTCCGTGCCCTTCGACGGTCGTGGTGAACAGGCCGTTGCCCTGTGAGGCGCCGCGCATCCCCGTGAAGGAGGTGCCCGTCCGCAGGCCCGCCTCCGTGCACAGCAGGTTGCTGGACTCGACGTACAGCTTGTCGCCGCGCAACGCGACCAGGTTGATCTCACTGGCCCGGTCGGCGAACCAGCAGGTCCCCTGGCCCTTCACCTCCATCACCACCAGCTGTTCGCCGGTGACCCGGCGCGTCACCATCCCTCGTATCCCCTCGCCACCCCCGCTCAGCTTCTTGAACGCCATCCGGCCGTCGTACGCGACCATCGACCCGTTCTTCGCCTTCACGCTGTCGCCCGTCATGTCGACGGCGAGCATCTTGCTGCCCTGGAGCCGGAACGTTGCCACGCGTCGAAGGTAGCCGGACCGGGGAGCCCGCCGACAGGTCCCGCGGAACGCGATGCCACAATGAGAAACGCTTGTGCGCATATTCACAAGATCACCGCGCGCAGCACCGCCCGCCCGCCGCTTCTGCCGAAGGTGCCCCGTGGACATCAAGACCGCCTCCGCCCTCCGCCGCCTCCGCCTGGTCTCCGCGCCCGAGGCCGTCTCGTTCCTGCTGCTCATCGTCTGCTCGGTCCTGAAGCGCACGACCGAGTTCAACGCGGTGCCGGTGATGGGCATGGTGCACGGCGTGCTGTTCGTGCTCTACGTGCTCTTCTGGCTGGACGCCTGGAACCGTACGAAGTGGAGCTTCGGCCGCGCCGCCCTCTACTTCGTCCTCTCCGTCCTGCCGACCGGCGGCTTCTTCGCCGAGCGCAAGCTCAAGCGCGAGGCCGACGACGCGGTCAACCTGGCGATCGCCGCCCGCGCCCGCCAGGAAGGGATCGTGAACGCATGATCGTCGCCTTCTCCGTGACGCCCCTCGGGGTCGGCGAGGACGTGGGGGAGTACGTGGCCGACGCGGTCCGCGTGGTCCGCGAATCCGGCCTGCCGAACCACACCGACGCGATGTTCACCTCGATCGAGGGCGACTGGGACGAGGTGATGGACGTCGTCAAACGCGCCGTCGCGACGGTCGAGGCGCGGGCACCGCGGGTCTCGGTGGTGCTGAAGGCGGACATCCGTCCCGGCGTCACCGACGGACTGTCGTCGAAGGTGGCGACGGTGGAGCGGCACCTGGCCGACGGCTGAGCCGTGGAGGGCAATCGGCCAAAGGGCGAGACGGGGCTGACCACCATGTGACCGGCCGGTAAGGTCGAGGCCGTGCCGAAGCCGCTCAGCCTTGCCTTCGATCCGATCGCCCGCGCCGATGAACTCTGGAAACAGCGCTGGGGGTCCGTGCCGTCCATGGGCGCGATCACCTCGATCATGCGCGCGCACCAGATCCTGCTCGCCGAGGTCGACACCGTCGTCAAGCCGTACGGACTGACCTTCGCGCGCTACGAGGCGCTGGTGCTGCTCACCTTCTCCAAGGAGGGTGAGCTGCCCATGTCGAAGATCGGCGAGCGGCTCATGGTGCACCCGACGTCCGTGACCAACACGGTCGACCGGCTGGTGCGCTCGGGCCTCGTCGACAAGCGCCCCAACCCGAACGACGGCCGCGGCACGCTGGCCACCATCACCGACAAGGGCCGCGAGGTCGTCGAGGCGGCGACGCGCGACCTGATGGCGATGGACTTCGGGCTCGGGGTGTACGACGCCGAGGAGTGCGGCGAGATCTTCGCGATGCTGCGGCCGCTGCGGGTGGCCGCGCACGACTTCGAAGAGGAGTGAGCGGGCCGGCGGGCCCGCTTGAAGATCGCGCAAAACGGGCGGTTACGCTCGACGCATGAAGAAGAGCGTGCTGACCCGCTACCGCGTCATGGCCTACGTGACCGGTGTGCTCCTGGTCCTCCTGTGCCTCGGCATGATCGCCAAGTACGTGCTGGGTATCGACGGGGCGGCGGATGCCACGCGCGTCATCGCCATCGCGCACGGCTGGCTGTACGTCATCTACCTGGTGTTCGCCTTCGACCTCGGGTCCAAGGCGAAGTGGCCGGTCGGCAAGCAGCTGTGGGTCCTCATCGCGGGCACCATCCCGACCGCGGCGTTCTTCGTGGAGCGCAAGGTCTCCGCGGAGCTGGAGGCCAAGGTCTCCGACGACGGCGCGAAGCTCGCCAAGGCGTAACACCCCACCGCTCGCACGAGGTGTGAGCGGTTCGCCATCGACATTTACTAGGACGTCCTAGTAAATTGGAGAGCATGGGAAGCATGGACGCTGACGCCATCGCGGAGGGCCGCCGCCGCTGGCAGGCCCGGTTCGACTCCGCCCGCAAGCGGGACGCCGACTTCACGACGCTCTCCGGTGATCCGGTCGAGCCGGTCTACGGGCCGCGGCCCGGGGACACGTACGAGGGGTTCGAGCGGATCGGCTGGCCCGGCGAGTACCCGTACACGCGCGGACTCCATCCGACCGGCTACCGGGGCCGCACCTGGACCATCCGCCAGTTCGCGGGGTTCGGCAACGCCGAGCAGACCAACGAGCGCTACAAGATGATCCTGGCCGCGGGCGGCGGCGGACTCTCCGTCGCCTTCGACATGCCGACGCTCATGGGCCGCGACTCCGACGACCCGCGCTCGCTCGGCGAGGTCGGGCACTGCGGCGTCGCCATCGACTCGGCCGCCGACATGGAGGTCCTCTTCCAGGACATCCCCCTCGGCGACGTCACCACGTCGATGACGATCAGCGGGCCCGCCGTACCCGTGTTCTGCATGTATCTCGTCGCGGCGGAGCGGCAGGGCGTCGACCCGGCGGTCCTCAACGGCACGCTCCAGACCGACATCTTCAAGGAGTACATCGCGCAGAAGGAGTGGCTCTTCCAGCCCGAGCCGCACCTGCGCCTGATCGGCGACCTGATGGAGCACTGCGCCGCGGGCATCCCGGCGTACAAGCCGCTCTCGGTCTCCGGGTACCACATCCGCGAGGCCGGCTCGACGGCCGCGCAGGAGCTGGCGTACACGCTGGCGGACGGCTTCGGCTACGTCGAACTCGGGCTGTCCCGCGGCCTCGACGTGGACGTCTTCGCACCGGGCCTGAGCTTCTTCTTCGACGCGCACCTCGACTTCTTCGAGGAGATCGCCAAGTTCCGCGCGGCCAGGAGGATCTGGGCCCGCTGGATGCGCGACGTGTACGGAGCGCGCAGCGAGAAGGCGCAGTGGCTGCGCTTCCACACCCAGACCGCCGGCGTCTCGCTGACCGCCCAGCAGCCGTACAACAACGTCGTGCGCACCGCCGTCGAGGCCCTCGCCGCCGTGCTCGGCGGCACCAACTCCCTGCACACGAACGCCCTCGACGAGACGCTCGCCCTGCCCAGCGAGCAGGCGGCCGAGATCGCACTGCGCACGCAGCAGGTGCTGATGGAGGAGACCGGCGTCGCCAACGTCGCCGACCCGCTCGGCGGTGCCTGGTACGTGGAGCAGCTCACCGACCGGATCGAGGCCGACGCCGAGAAGATCTTCGAGCAGATCCGCGAACGCGGGCTGCGGGCGCACCCCGACGGGCAACACCCCATCGGCCCGATGACGTCAGGGATCCTGCGCGGAATCGAGGACGGCTGGTTCACCGGGGAGATCGCCGAGTCCGCCTTCCAGTACCAGAAGTCGCTGGAGAAGGGCGACAAGCGGGTCGTGGGGGTCAACGTCCACCACGGTTCCGTCACCGGCGACCTGGAGATCCTGCGCGTCAGCCACGAGGTCGAGCGGGACCAGGTCAGCGCCCTCGCCGGCCGCAAGGCGGCCCGGGACGACGCGGCGGTGCGCTCCGCGCTCGACCGGATGCTGGGTGCGGCCCGCGACGGGTCCAACATGATCGCGCCGATGCTCGACGCTGTGCGGGCGGAGGCGACGCTCGGGGAGATCTGTGGCGTGCTGCGCGATGAGTGGGGCGTGTATACGGAGCCGGCCGGGTTCTAGGTGTATTGATCACGAGCGTTGCCAACGCCGGCGGGGCTTGATCATGGCGAAGACCTCCGGTGTGGTGGAGCTGTCCAGGACTGCACCACACCGGAGGTCTTCGTGTCCCACCGTCATGCCCGGCTGACCGTTCACGGCAGGCGGCTGCTCGTCGAACGGGTCCGCACCGGCCGCCCGGTAGCGCATGTCGCCGCCGAAATGGGCATCTCGCGGCCCACCGCGAGCCCGTCCAGGACCGGCATCCTCACGTCGAGGACGACGGCGTCCGGCTCCCGGCGCGCGAGCGCGCTCAAGCCCCGCCGGCCGTCGGGCGCGGGCGCCACCCGGTAGCCCTCCACCGTCATCGCGTCCTCGACGGCCGAGCGGACCTCCGGGTCGTCGTCCACGACCAGGATCCGGGCCGCACCGCGCTCGCTCGCTGTCGTCATGCCGCAAAGGCTGCCAAACCCGGCTCTTGAAACCCTCTCAGAGCGCCCCGCGACGCTCCCTTCTCATGCGAACCGACTCGCGCAGCCCCCTGCGCACCCCTCTGTCCGTCGTCATCGTCGCGGACGCCACCCGGTAGCCCTCCACCGTCAGCGCGTCCTCGACGGCCGAGCGGACCTCCGGGGCGTCGTCCACGACCAGGATCCGGGCCGCACCGCGCTCGCTCGCTGTCGTCATGCCGCAAAGGCTGCCAAACCCGGCTCTTGAAACCCTCTCAGAGCGCCCCGCGACGCTCCCTTCTCATGCGAACCGACTCGCGCAGCCCCCTGCGCACCCCTCTGTCCGTCGTCATCGGCAAGGGCGGCACCGGCGGGCACATCTACCCCGGACTCGCCCTCGCCGACGCGCTGCGCCGGGCCGTCCCCGACGCGGTGATCTCGTTCGTCGGCACCGAACGCGGCCTGGAGACCCGGCTCATCCCGGCCGCCGGGTACCGGCCGCACACCGGGCGGGTACGTGCAGACGAACGTCGTCGGTACGGAGAACATCGCGGAGGCCTGCCGCGGGCACTCCGTGCGCCGCCTGATCCACACCTCGACGAGTGAGGTCTACGGCACCGCGCTGACGGCCCGATCTCCGAGGACCATCCCCTCCAGCCCCGGTCCCCCGTACTCGGCGCCGACATGCTGTCCCACTGGCACGCCTTCGAGCTGCCGGTGACCGTGGTGCGGCCCTTCGACTCGTATGGGCCGCGGCAGTCCGCACGCGCCGTGATCCCGACGATCCTGGCCCAACTCCACTCCGGGGCACGGGAGATCAAGCTCGGCTCCCTCACCCCGACCGCGACTTCACGTATGTCTCCGACACGGCGCGGGGATTCATGGCGGTGACCGACTGCGACCTCGCGCTGGGGCAGGTCGTCAATCTCGGTAGGGGTCAGGAGATCCCGGTCGGCGAACTGGCGCAGGCACTCGTCGACGCGTCGGGCCGGGACGCCCGGGTCGTCGTCGACCCGGCCCGGCTCCGCCCCTCGGGAAGCGAGGTCCAGCGCCTGCTGTCGGACAACGCCCGTGCGCGTGAACGGGCCGGGTGGGAACCGGAGTTGGGCTGAAGCGGACGTCCGCGTGGGTGGCGTCGAACCTGGAGCGGTTCGCCCCCGCCCGGTACCAGGTCCAGGGCCCTCGGGCCCTTCCCGGCCCGTCAGTCGGACGCGGCCGCCAGACCGCCGAGGAGCAGCGCCGTGAAGCGCCGCACCCACTCCGCGTCCACCGGCTCCGCGCTCACCAGCGTGCGGTGCACGACCGCCCCCGCCGCCACGTCGAAGATCAGGTCCGCCGTCGCCGCGGCGACCCGGGGGTCCGGTGCCGCCGGCAGTTCCCCGCGGCGCTCGGCCCGGGCCCGGCCCTCCAGGACGAGTCGTTTCTGCCGGTCCACGATCGACGTCCGGATCCGCTCCCGCAGCGGAGCGTCCCGGGTGGACTCGGCGACCACCGCCATCAGCGCCGTCTTCGTCTCGGGCCGGTCCAGGATCGCCGCGAACTGGAGCACCACGCCCTCGATGTCGGCGGCCAGGGAACCTTTGTCAGGGAGCCGGAGTTCATCGAAGAGGACCGCGACCGCGTCGACGACGAGTTCGTTCTTGCCGGCCCACCGCCGGTACAGGGTGGTCTTCGCGACGCCCGCCCGCGTCGCGACGTCGCCCAGCGTCAGCTTCGACCAGCCGAGATCCACGAGCGCCGCGCGGGTGGCCTCCAGGATCGCCTCGTCCGCCGCGGCGGACCGCGGCCGGCCGAGTCGACCTGCGCTGGACGACGGCGTGCGGCTCTGCATGGACGCGACCATACCGGCCAGTAGGCATCGTGGCGCGCGTGAGGCAGATCACTCGGGGGCGCCCTCCGGTGCCCCGCCTCCGACAGATACGCTACGAGCCGTAGCGAAAGCTCGATCTCGTACAACCGACTCGGTTCTGCACCCCGGGCGGTCACGACGAGCGGCAACCACAGGTGCCGGGTGGGGACCCGGTACCGAAGCATCAGGAGCCGGGTGGGGACCCGGCGCCGAAGCACCGGGCCGAGTCCGCTCCGTACGTCTCGCAATCCGGCGGGAGGCGACGGAGCCGGACCCGGCCCACAACCGTCCGCGGAAGGGGGAGACTGTACGCATGCAGCCACGGAACATGTCCATGAGCGGAGTCGTCGACCTCGCCGCGGTGAAGGCGGCCCAGGAGGCCAAGGCGAAGGCGGAGCAGGCGCGCGCCGAAGCGGCCCGGCAGGGTGGTGGCGGGGCGGTGTCCCCGTCGAGCCTCGTCATCGACGTCAGTGAGGCGGACTTCGAGCGCGATGTACTGCAGCGCTCCACCGAAGTACCCGTCGTCATCGACTTCTGGGCCGAGTGGTGCGAGCCCTGCAAGCAGCTGAGCCCGCTGCTCGAGCGCCTCGCCGCCGAGTACAACGGCCGCTTCGTGCTCGCCAAGATCGATGTCGATGCCAACCAGATGTTGATGCAGCAGTTCGGGGTCCAGGGGATCCCGGCCGTCTTCGCCGTCGTCGCCGGGCAGGCGCTGCCCCTCTTCCAGGGCGCGGCTCCCGAGGACCAGATCCGCGGCACCCTCGACCAGTTGATCCAGGTCGGCGAGGAGCGCTTCGGACTCACCGGCATCGCCGTGGACGGGGACGCGGAGGACGCCGCACCGGTAGTGGAGACTCCGGCCGGCCCCTACGACGCGCTCCTCGAAGCGGCGGTCCGCGCTCTTGACGCCGGCGACCTCGCGGGCGCCGTCCAGGCGTACAAGAACGTGCTGTCCGACGACCCCGGGAACACCGAGGCCAAGCTCGGCCTCGGCCAGGCCGAGCTGTTGCAGCGCGTGCAGGGCCTCGACCCGCAGGCGGTCCGCAGGGACGCGGCCGAGAAGCCGAACGACGTGGCGGCGCAGATCGCCGCAGCCGACCTGGACCTGGTCGGGGGCCATGTCGAGGACGCCTTCGGGCGCCTGGTCGACGCGGTGGCCCGCTCGGCCGGCGACGACCGGACCGCGGCGCGGGTCAGGCTTCTCGAATTGTTCGAGGTCGTGGGCGCCGACGACCCCCGCGTGAGCACCGCGCGTACGGCTCTGGCCCGGGTTCTCTTCTGAGCCGCCAGTGACCTGTTCTTAAACGCCACGGCTTGTGATGCCGGGGTGAAAATTCTGTCCTCAGGGGCGCACAGCGGCCGCGCTTTACCAAAACTTGGTAAACGCGGCCGCTGTTACTTGGAGTAAGTCAGGGGCTGTCTTCTGTCCGGTCTCGTACCGGAATCAGCCACTTTTTCCCCTCGCTCGACGGCACCCAGCGTTGTCGTTCGATGTCGGGCGGTCGTTGTTCGGTTATCCGTCCGTTACCCGTGAGTAACGAACCCCCTTGTGCGAGCGCCGGGAATGCACCACGATCAGGCACGCTCGGTCCACTCCTCACCGTCCGACAGCCATTCGGACAGCGGGGTTCGTGGGTCCCCACCGGGCAGGTCGACGGCGGACCAAGGGGAGCGCCGTTGGTCTGGGACAGGGGGGTCTCGACCGTCAGGTCGAGCCTGTCCAGCAGGTTGCGCGTGATGGCTCAGGTGCGACCAGTGGTTGTCGCTCGGGGGTGATCGCCGGTGATCAGGGTGCGGATACACACTCCCGATGCGGGCGCTCTCCTTCCCGAGGACGTAGCACTTCTCCCATCCCTGCCCGGCTGAGCCGCTGCAAAGGGCAGTCAGGGCCGGAGATGTACGTCCGAGAAGGAGGAAAGTCATGAAGTCCGTGGCTCGTGGCGGAACCAGATGGAAGCGGTTCGCCGTAGTCATGGTGCCGAGCGTCGCGGCGACAGCCGCGATAGGTGTCGCCCTGTCCCAGGGCGCGCTTGCGGCATCGTTCAGCGTTTCAGGGCAGTCGTTCAAGGTGACGGCGAGCTCGCTCGATGGCAAGGGCTTCGCCCAGTACGGCGCCATCGACTCCGGCAAGACGGGTGCCCACCCGGTCGCCGTCGTCGGCATGAAGACCGCAGAGATCCACGACCTCTGCCAGTCCGTCGTCGTTCCGGTCCCGGTCTTCGGCGATGTGTCGATGACGCTGTCGGCCGGTAGCAACCCGAAGAATCCCGTCGAGGCCAAGACCCTCTACATCGACGCCGATGACCTGAAGGCCGATGCGACCTTCGAGAACATCGACATCGGTGTGGCGGCGGGCGACGCCAGCAAGGGCCCCGGTATCCACCAGGGCGACAAGGCCGACCCCAACTCGTTCGCCCAGCAGGCCGACTCGGTGCACTTCGAGAACGTCCAGCAGCGCGCGTGGGCCACGACGGCCGGCACCTTCAAGCTCTCGGGCCTCAAGATGAGCGTCAAGAAGGGCAAGCACGAGTGCTACTAGTCCGCAAGGGTCCGAACCGGGCCCGGGACTAGGCACTTGATGCGCTGAACGGCCGGGCGCGGGGGCGTGCGGGAAACGCTCCAGGTCGTCCCCGTGCCCGTACCCGGACAGCCATCGTCACCACAGATCAACGCCATTCCCGAGGAGCTGTACGAGATGAGCGCCGAAGCGCACGCAGGGCTGGGCCCGAAGCTTGGTCACATGCGCCAATCGTTCCGAGGGTGGCGCGGTCAGCGCCCGTTCTGGGGTGGCCTCCTGGCTATCCTCGGCGGCATCCCGATCATGTACTTCCCGTACGCGAATCTCACGATCGGCAGCATGACGATCCGGATGGCGACGACGGCGGGAGCCGGGTCGCTCATCATCGGCGTCCTGCTGGTCGTGCTCGGTCTGACGATGTGGTTCCAGCCGCACTCCCGGGTGTTCGCGGGTGTGGCGGCGATTCTTCTCGCCCTGGTCTCCCTGGTGGTCTCCAACTTCGGCGGCTTCATCATCGGCTTCCTGCTCGCCCTGCTCGGCGGCGCCCTCGGCGTCTCCTGGGCGCCCGGCCGGCAGCAGCGCGACGGACAGGCCGTGACGGCCGCGCAGGGCGGTGACGACTCCGGTCCCGAGGACCACGGTGCCGTGCCCCCGATCGCGGGAGCCACCTACCGGGTCTCGGGTGCAAACGACGACGTGTCAGGGACGAGCCCGGACAACGGGACGAACGGGAGGCACCGTGCCGGCTGACGAGGTGCACCACGAGGACTCCTTCGCGGAGCCCCGTGCGAGAACCGGGCGGCATGCAGCACCGAGAAAGCATCTGTTCACCAGGCTGCACATGCCCGCGGGCAAGGCGATAGCCATCGCGGCGATGCCCACGGCCGTACTCATGGGCCTCGGTATGACGCCCACGCTGGCGTCGGCCAAGGACAACCCGACCAAGTTCTCTGCGGACGACTACAAGGCGTGCGCCGACGCGGTGGAGGCGGAGCGGGACGCCAAGGACGGCAGCGCCGCCACCGACGACAAGGACAAGGCGGAGGAGTCCAGGACTCCGTCGCCGTCCGCCTCGGCGTCCACGGACAAGGACGCCGGCAAGGACAGCGGCAAGGACGGCGACAAGGACTCCGGCAAGGATGCGGCCACGCCGACTCCCTCGCCGTCGGCCTCCGCCTCCTCCGGGGCCAAGTCCGGCTCGGGCGAAAGCAAGGACAGCGGGTCCACGGCCACCCCGGCGCCCTCGGCGTCCGAGACCAGGAACCCGCTCGATCCGCTGGGTGTCGGCGACGCGCTCAAGGACCTGTTCACGCCCAAGGACAAGGAGACGGCCAGCCCGACTCCCAGCCCGTCGGCGTCGGAGTCCGCGTCGAAGTCCGGCACGGACGGTGCCAAGGACCTGGGCTCCACGGTCAAGGACACGGTCGACGGTGTCGGTGACACGGTCAAGGACACGACGGACAAGGCCGGCGACGCGGTCAAGGACACCAAGGACGGCGTCGACAAGGCGACCGAGGACGCCACGAAGAAGGCAACGGAGGCGGCGACCCCGTCCCCGAGCGCCACCGGCATCCCGGAGGACTGCCCGGTCGCCACCGACGCCGAGGGCGCCGACGAGGACACCCCGGCCCAACTGCCCAGCGAATCCTGGAAGTTGGAGGCCAGCTCGCTCCTGCTCAAGGGCGCGGACTACCAGGGCCTCGTGGACGTCAGGATGGCTGACGGCTCCGTCAAGCGCGTCATGAAGTACGTCATCTCCAACGGGACGGACATCGGCGATCTGCACCAGATCGCCCCCGGCCCGAACGGCAAGTACTTCCACATCCGTTCGGACAAGGGCTCCACGTCCACCATCCGTGACGGGAAGACGACCATGTACACGGAGGAGCTCTCGGGCAATCTGCTCGGGCTCATCCCCATGACGTTCAACGCGAAGAACCCGCCGCCGATCAACCTGCCGATCCTGTACTTCACCAACGTGAAGGTCACGCAGGCCGCGCAGTTCGGCGGGACTCTGCACGTGCCCGGGCTGCACACCACGGTCGAGGACAGCTGACCGTGCGCTGAAAGTCCGCACGACCTCCGGACCCGTCCGGGAGCCGCACAAATGCCGAGGGCGCCCCCTGTCTCGTACAGGGGGCGCCCTCGGCGCGTGTTCCGGAAGGGACCGTCAGTCGCGGTCGCCGCCGCCCAGGTGGTGCACCCGGACCATGTTGGTGGAGCCGGGGACGCCGGGGGGCGAGCCGGCCGTGATGATCACGGTGTCGCCGTCGTTGAAGCGGTTCAGCCGGACCAGCTCGGCGTCGACGAGCTCGACCATGGCGTCCGTGTTGTCCACGTGCGGCACGACGTAGGACTCCACGCCCCAGCTCAGCGAGAGCTGGTTGCGGGTGTTCTCGTCCGTGGTGAAGGCCAGGATCGGCTGGGCCGCGCGGTAGCGGGAGAGCCGGCGGGCCGTGTCACCGGACTGGGTGAAGGCGATCAGCGCCTCGGCGCCCAGGAAGTCCGCGATCTCGCACGCGGCACGCGCCACGGAACCACCCTGCGTACGAGGCTTCTTGCCCGGAACGAGTGGCTGCAGCCCCTTGGAGAGCAGCTCCTCCTCGGCCGCGCGGACGATCTTCGACATCGTCTTGACGGTCTCGATCGGGTACGCGCCCACCGAGGACTCGGCCGACAGCATGACCGCGTCGGCACCGTCCAGGATCGCGTTGGCGACGTCGGACGCCTCGGCGCGCGTGGGGCGCGAGTTGGTGATCATCGACTCCATCATCTGGGTCGCGACGATCACCGGCTTGGCGTTGCGGCGGCACATCTCCACGAGGCGCTTCTGCACCATCGGGACCTTCTCGAGCGGGTACTCGACGGCGAGGTCGCCACGGGCCACCATCACCGCGTCGAACGCCGCGACGACGCCCTCCATGTTGGCGACGGCCTGCGGCTTCTCCACCTTGGCGATGACGGGGACCCGGCGGCCCTCCTCGTCCATCACCTTGTGGACGTCCTTCACGTCGGCGGCGTCGCGCACGAAGGACAGGGCGACCATGTCGCAGCCCATCTTCAGGGCGAAGCGCAGGTCCTCGATGTCCTTCTCGGACAGGGCCGGGACGTTCACGGCCGCGCCGGGCAGGTTGATGCCCTTGTGGTCGGAGATGACGCCGCCCTCGACGACGATCGTCTTGACGCGGGGACCCTCGATCTCGACGACCCTGAGCTCGACGTTGCCGTCGTTGATCAGGACCTGGTCGCCCTTGGAGACGTCACCCGGCAGCCCCTTGTAGGTGGTGCCGCAGATCGACTTGTCGCCGGCCACGTCCTCGGTGGTGATGGTGAACTCGTCACCCCGCACCAGCTCGACGGGGCCCTCGGCGAAGGTCTCCAGGCGGATCTTCGGGCCCTGGAGGTCGGCGAGGACACCCACCGCGCGGCCGGTCTTCTCGGCGGCGGCGCGCACCCGGTCGTAACGACCCTGGTGCTCGGCGTGCGAGCCATGGCTGAAGTTGAAGCGGGCCACATTCATGCCGGCTTCGATCAGCGAGACGAGCTGCTCTTCGGAGTCGACGGCGGGGCCCAGCGTGCAGACGATTTTGGAACGGCGCATGGGGGCGATCCTATCGGTTTGTTTCGCTACGGAATATTCCGTCTGGTGGAAACTACAAATGGGCGGGCGGGTGCTCAGTCGTTGCGGTTCTCCGGCGGCGCGACCAGCGCGTAGGTCTGCTGCGCGATCTCCAGCTCCTCGTCCGTGGGGACCACGGCGACGGCGACCCGGGCGTACTCGGGCGAGATGATCCGGGCCTCGTCGGAACGTACGGAATTGAGCTCGCCGTCGACCGCGAGTCCCAGCTCCTCGAGCCCCGCGACCGCAGCCTCCCGCACCGGCGCCGCGTTCTCGCCGACCCCGGCGGTGAACGCGATCGCGTCCACCCGGCCGAGCACCGCGTAGTACGAACCGATGTACTTCTTCAGGCGGTGGATGTAGATGTCGAAGGCGAGCCGCGCCTCCTCGTCGCCCTCGTCGATCCGCCGCCGGATCTCCCGCATGTCGTTGTCGCCGCAGAGACCGATCAGACCGCTCTTCTTGTTGAGAAGGACGTCGATCTCGTCCGCGGACATATTGCCCACCCGCATCAGATGGAAGATGACGGCCGGGTCGACGTCTCCTGAACGCGTACCCATCACCAGGCCCTCAAGCGGCGTGAGCCCCATGGATGTGTCCACGCACACCCCGCCGCGCACCGCGGAGGCCGAGGCGCCGTTGCCCAGGTGCAGGACGATGACGTTGACCTCCTCGGGCTCCTTGCCGAGCAGCTGCGCCGTCTTCCTCGACACGTACGCGTGCGACGTGCCGTGGAAGCCGTAGCGGCGGATGCGGTGCTCGTCGGCGGTCTTCACGTCGATCGCGTAGCGCGCCGCCGACTCCGGCATCGTCGTATGGAACGCCGTGTCGAAGACCGCGACCTGCGGCAGGTCCGGACGGAGCGCCATCGCCGTACGGATACCCGTGAGGTTCGCCGGGTTGTGCAGCGGCGCCACCGGGATGAGCCGCTCCACCTCCTTGAGCACCGCGTCGTCGATCACGGTCGGCTCGGAGAAGAAGAGACCGCCGTGCACCACGCGGTGGCCGATCGCGGCCAGCTCGGGGGAGTCGAGGCCGAGCCCGTCCCGCGCCAGCTCGTCGGCGACCGACTTGAGGGCCTCCTCGTGGTCGGCGATCGGCTGCTCCCGCTCCCGTGCCTCGCCGCCCCCGCCGGTCAGCGGCGTGTGCTTGAGGCGTGAGGTCTCCTCGCCGATGCGCTCGACGAGGCCCGCGGCGAGCCGCGAACTGTCGCGCATGTCGAGCAGCTGGTACTTCACCGACGAGGAGCCGGAGTTGAGGACGAGGACTCGGGTCGCGGTCACGGAGAAGCTGCCTTTTCGTCGGGTACGAGGGTTCAGTTGGCCGGCGTCTGGGCCTGGATCGCCGTGATGGCGACGGTGTTCACGATGTCCTGCACGAGCGCGCCGCGGGACAGGTCGTTGACCGGCTTGCGCAGACCCTGCAGGACCGGGCCGACGGCGATCGCGCCGGCCGAGCGCTGCACGGCCTTGTACGTGTTGTTGCCGGTGTTGAGGTCCGGGAAGATCAGCACGCTGGCCTGGCCCGCGACCTCGGAGCCGGGCAGCTTGGTGGCCGCGACGCTCGGCTCGACCGCGGCGTCGTACTGGATCGGCCCCTCGATCTTCAGGTCGCCGCGCAGGCCGCGGACCAGCTCGGTGGCCTCGCGCACCTTGTCGACGTCGGCGCCGGAGCCGGAGGTGCCGGTGGAGTACGACAGCATCGCGATGCGCGGGTCGACGCCGAACTGCTCGGCGGTGACCGCGGACTGCATGGCGATGTCCGCGAGCTGCTGGGCGTTCGGGTCCGGGTTCACGGCGCAGTCGCCGTAGACGAGGACCTTGTCGGCCAGGCACATGAAGAAGACGGACGAGACGATCGCGGCGTCCGGCTTCGTCTTGATGATCTCGAAGGCGGGCCGGATGGTCGCGGCCGTGGAGTGCACGGAGCCCGACACCATGCCGTCCGCCAGCCCCTCCTGGACCATCAGCGTGCCGAAGTAGTTCACGTCGGCGACCACGTCGTGCGCCAGCTCCACGGTGACGCCCTTGTGGGCGCGCAGCTCCGCGTACTTGCCGGCGAAACGGTCCCGCAGCTCGGAGGTCTGCGGGTCGATCAGCTCGGAGCCGGCCAGATCCACGCCGAGGTCGGCGGCCTTCTTGCGGATCTGCTCGACCGGGCCGAGCAGCGTCAGGTCGCAGACACCGCGGCGCAGCAGCACGTCGGCGGCGCGCAGCACACGCTCCTCGGTGCCCTCGGGCAGCACGACGCGGCGCTTGTCCGAGCGGGCCTGCTCCAGCAGCTTGTGCTCGAACATCATCGGCGTGACGCGGTCCGTGGACGGCGCCTGGATGGTCCTGAGCAGCCCCGCCGTGTCGACGTACCGCTCGAAGAGGCCGAGGGCCGTCTCCGCCTTGCGGGGCGTCGCCGCGTTCAACTTGCCTTCCAGGGCGAAGAGTTCGGCCGCCGTGGGGAACGAGCCGCCGGCCACCGCCACCACCGGGGTGCCGGGCGCGAGCCGGTCGGCGAGCTTGAGGATCTCCTCGCCGGGCCGCTCGTTCAGGGTGAGCAGGACGCCCGCGATGGGCGGGGTGCCCGCGCTGTGCGCGGCGAGCGAGCCGACCACCAGGTCCGCGCGGTCGCCGGGGGTGACGACCATGCACCCCGGGGTCAGGGCGTTCAGGAAGTTCGGCAGCATGGCGCCGCCGAACACGAAGTCCATGGCGTCGCGCGCCAGGCCCGCGCCGTCGCCGAGCAGCACCGTGCCGCCGAGGGCGTGGGTGATCTGCGCGACGGTCGGCGCGGAGAGCGCGGGCTCGTCGGGCAGCACGAAGGTGGGCACCGGGAGATGCGCCTCCAGCTGATGGTGAATCCCGTCGCGGTCCTCGGCGGCGACCCGGTTGACGATCATCGCGAGGACGTCGCAGCCCAGGCCGTCGTAGGCGCGGTAGGCGTTGCGGACCTCGGCGCGCACCGACTCGGCGGTCTGCTTCCTGCCGCCGACGACCGGCAGCACGGAGGCGCCGAACTCGTTCGCGAGCCGGGCGTTGAGCGCCAGCTCGTCCGGGAGCTGGGTGTCGGCGAAGTCGGAGCCGAGCACGAGGACGACGTCGTAGTCGCGGGCCACGGCGTGGAACCGGTCGACCAGCTGAGACAGCAGCTCGTCGGTGCCCTGCTCGGCCTGGATCGCGGAGGCCTCGTGGTAGTCGAGGCCGTACACGGTCGCCGGGTCCTGGGACAGCCGGTAACGCGCCCGCAGCAGATCGAAGAGCCGGTCGGGGCCGTCGTGGACGAGCGGGCGGAAGACGCCCACCCGGTCGACCTGGCGGGTCAGGAGCTCCATGACTCCCAGCTCGACGACCTGCCGGCCGTCGCCCCGGTCGATCCCGGTCACGTACACGCTGCGCGTCACGCGTGCTCTCCGTTTCCTTCGTGGTCCTACGCGGTCGGCCGAAAAAAATGGCCGTAATGGAAGCCGTGCCCTCTTGACAATACCTCTGGCGGTGGCTAGGTCGCCCGCCGGACAAAGGTCCTGTACAGCAGGGTCCCCGTGCCCCTCGACAGCATGCCGAAGCCTCATCCGTGGCGTGCGCGAACGCGTCCCCTCCCGGAGCGTGGAAGAATCGCAGTGGCTCACACGTACCGGCAGCGAGCAGGAGACACAGCACGATGCGTATCGGAGTTCTCACCGCAGGCGGCGACTGCCCTGGCCTGAACGCAGTGATCCGGTCGGTCGTGCACCGAGCCGTCACGCACTACGGCGACGAGGTGCTCGGCTTCGAGGACGGCTACGCGGGTCTGCTCGACGGCCGCGCCCGGCCCCTCGATCTCAACGCGGTCAGCGGCATACTCGCCCGCGGCGGCACCATCCTCGGCTCGTCCCGCCTGGAGCGCGACAAGTTCCGCGCGGCCTGCGAGAACGCCAAGCAGCTCGCCGAGGAGATCGGCTTCGACGTCCTCATCCCGATCGGCGGCGAGGGCACGCTCACCGCGGCCCGGATGCTCTCCGACGCGGGCCTGCCCGTCGTCGGCGTCCCGAAGACGATCGACAACGACATCTCCTCCACCGACCGCACCTTCGGCTTCGACACCGCCGTCGGCGTCGCCACCGAGGCGATGGACCGTCTCAAGACGACCGCCGAGTCCCACCAGCGCGTGATGGTCGTCGAGGTCATGGGCCGCCACGCGGGCTGGATCGCCCTGGAGTCCGGCATGGCCGGCGGCGCCCACGGCATCTGCCTGCCCGAGCGGCCCTTCGACCCGGCCGACCTGGTCAAGATGGTCGAGGAGCGGTTCGCCCGCGGCAAGAAGTTCGCCGTCATCTGCGTCGCCGAGGGCGCGCACCCGGCCGACGGCACCATGGACTACGGCAAGGGCGCGATCGACCAGTTCGGCCACGAGCGGTTCCAGGGCATCGGCACCGCCCTCGCCTACGAGCTGGAGAGCCGCCTCGGCAAGGAGGCGCGGCCCGTCATCCTCGGCCACGTGCAGCGCGGCGGCACCCCCACCGCGTACGACAGGGTGCTCGCCACCCGGTTCGGCTGGCACGCGGTGGAAGCCGCGCACCGCGGCGAATTCGGCCGGATGACCGCGCTGCGCGGCACCGACATCGAGATGGTGCCGCTCGCCGACGCCGTCACCGAGCTGAAGACGGTCCCCAAGGACCGCATGGACGAGGCCGAGTCGGTGTTCTAGGCCGTCACGGGCGCCTACGGATTGCGGATCCTGGACCAGAACTCGTCCAGGATCCGCTCCAGGAACACCTGCCCCGCGCCCCCCGCCCCGGCCGAGGATCCGCCGCCCCAGCTCAGCGTGGCGGCCATCAGCGCCTGGTACTCCAGGTGCATCTCGTGCAGCACGTCCTCCGCCTCGCGCCGCTGTACCGGGACGAGCCGTGTCAGCGGCCGCACGTACGCCTGCCAGCGCGTCGTCGCCGCACTGTGCAGCAGCTCGGTGAGCTGCGCGTCCCGCCCGGTCACCGTCGTGAACGCGCGCGGCGTCAGCCGCAGCGTCCCGGCGAGCGCGCTCGACTGCCGGTCGTTGCCCCGCCACTCGCCGGTCTCCTCCATGCGCAGATAGGCGTGGATCTCGATGCCGACGTACCGCGCCACGTCCTCCGGGGCGAGCCCGAGCGCGAGCCGGTGTTCGCGCAACGTCCGCGGAGCTCCGATGAGTTCACCCTGAGTGCACCACAACGCCCCGGCGAGCGCGGTGAGTTCACCCGCCGAGGGCGCCGCCTCGCCGCGCTCCCAGGCGATGATCGTCTCCGGGGTTATGTGCGCGAGTCCGTAGGACGCGCGCATGCCGTACGCGACATGGCCCGGCGCCATGCCGAGCGCCTCGCGGAGGCGACGGGCGGCGGGGGCGTTGAACGGAGGGGTGGGCTGATGCGACGCGGCGGTGTGCTGCACGGGCACAAAGTAGGGGGGAACGGCCCGCTTGGCTACGGTGCGTTCGTCTTGCGTGACATGTCGTAGGAACGTACAGCCGGCAGAGGTGTCAGCCCTTGACCGCGCCGCCGAGCGCGAAACCCCCGCCGAAGCGGCGCGAGACCAGCACGTACAGCAGGATCACCGGCGTCGAGTAGATGATCGAGAACGCCGCGAGCTGGCCGTAGACGACCGTGCCGCGGTTGCCGAAGAAGTCGTTGATGCTGACCGACGCCGGCATCTGGTCGGGGGAGAGCAGCAGCATGAACGGGACGAAGAAGTTGCCCCACATCATGGCGAAGCAGAACACCGTGACGACGGCGACCCCCGGGCCCATCAGCGGCAGCACGATGCGCAGCAGGGACTGGAAGGTGTTCGCGCCGTCCGTCCAGGCCGCCTCCTCCAGCTCCTTCGGCACCCCGTCCATGAAGTTCTTCATCAGCCAGATGGCGAAAGGGAGTTGGGAGGCGGTGAAGAAGTAGATCGTGCCCGCCATCGTGTCGATCAGGTTCACCTGCACGAAGAGCGCGTACACCGGGACCATGATCGCCGTGATCGGCAGACACGTCGCGAAGAGGATCGTCGCCAGGTACGGGTTGTTCAGGCGCGAGCGGTAGCGGGACAGCGGATACGCGGCGAGCGCCGCGCAGACGACCGTGAGGGCCGTCGCGCCGCCGCACAGGATCAGGCTGTTCAGGAGCGGGGTGAAGGTGATGTCCGGCTTCAGGACCGCGTCGAAGTTGTCGAGCGTGGCGTGCGTCGGGAACTTCACCTTCAGGCTCGCGTCCGCGTCCAGGGACGACAGGACCACCCAGGCCAGTGGGAGCACGAAGGCGAAGGTGACGAGGAGCAGGGTCGCGTCGGCGGTGAGCCGTTTTCTGGTGGCGCGGCGGGTCACTCAAGCCTCCGAGCGCAGCAGGCGCATGTAGACCAGCGAGAACAGGGAGCCGACCACCAGCAGGAGCAGGGCGACCGCCGTGCCGTAGCCGATCATGCTCTTCTGGAAGGCCTGCTCGTACATGAACAGGGGGAGGGTCTGGCTGTGG
This sequence comes from Streptomyces sp. NPDC050264, assembly GCF_040655895.1. NCBI lineage: Bacteria > Bacillati > Actinomycetota > Actinomycetes > Kitasatosporales > Streptomycetaceae > Streptomyces > Streptomyces sp. NPDC050264. Next base: position 7,724 of record NZ_JBFAKV010000014.1, on the reverse strand, counting down.
TTGCCGGGCCCGCCGCGGGTCATCACCCAGATCAGGCCGAAGACGGACAGCGTCTGCAGCGTGTTGAGCATCAGGTTCGTGCCGATGGAGCGGCGGATCATCGGCAGAGTGACGTGCCACAGGCGCTGCCAGGCGTTCGCGCCGTCGACCTCGGCGGCTTCCGTGACCTCCTTCGGGATCTCGGAGAGCGCCGCCGAGTAGACGAGCATCGAGAAGGCGGTGCCGCGCCACATGTTCGCGAACGACACCGCGAGGATCGGCAGCGTGTACAGCCAGTTCTGGTCCGGCAGATGGAGCCGGTCGAGGATGGCGTTCAACGTGCCCTCGCGGCGGAAGAACGCGTACAGCAGGAAGCCGGCCACGACCTCCGGCAGCACCCAGGCCGTGACGACCACGGCACCGGTGACCGTGCGGACCGGTTTCGAGGCGCGCTGCATGAGCGCCGCGAGGGCCAGGCCCAGGGTGTTCTGGCCGACGATCGACGACAGGAACGTGAAGACGAGCGTCAGCCGCACCGCGTTGAGGAAGGCGTCGTCCTGGAACGCCCTCGTGAAGTTGTCGAACCCGACGAAGGCCGACTCCGCCTGGCCGGTCAGCTGCAGATCGGTGAACGCGATGTAGGCGCAGTAGGCGATCGGGCCCGCGAGGAAGAGGGCCATGATGATCGTGGCCGGGGCGATGGGCAGGGTGCGGAGTGCTGCGCGGCGGCGGGTCACGTGGCTGCGGTCACCTTCCATTTCCTCAACGCCGTTCTGTTCAGGGCTTGTTGACGACCTTGCCGTCGGCTGCCGTCTTCAACTGCTCGTCGTACGTCGACGCCGCCTTGTCCACCGACGAGTCCCCGGTGGTCACCGACTCCATCGCCTCCTGGATCGCCGTGGACACCTTCGGGTACGCGGGATAGGCCGGGCGGTAGTGGGTCGTGGCGACCAGGTCGGTGAAGAACTCGATGCCGGGCTGCGCCTTCACGTAGGCCGGGTCCGCGGCGACGTCCTTGCGGACGGAGATCCCGGAGTTGGCGATGTACCAGCGCTGCGCGTTGGCCTTCGTCTGCATCGTCTTGATGAAGTCGAAGGCGAGGTCCGGGTTGCTGGACCTGGACGGGACGGCCCAGGTCCAGCCGCCGGACATGCTGACCTTGCCGGGCGCCTGGCCCTCCTGCGTCGGCATGTGCGCGAGCCCCAGCTTCTGCGACCACTCGGGCCACTCGTGGCCACTGCCCTTGATCCAGTCCTGCGGCAGCCAGGAGCCGTCGAGGTTGATGCCGAGCTTGCCCTTGGGCAGCATCTCGCCGCGCACCCGGGTCGCCCAGTTCGGGTCGAGGGCGTCGGAGACATCGGGGCCGAGCTTCTCCTTGAAGACCGTCTCCACGAACGCGAGGCTGTCCTTGAAGGCCTTCGAGCCCGAGATCCACTTGTTCGACGAGGTGTCGTAGAGCGGGTCGGCGCTGCCGGTGCCCGTCCCGTACAGCAGCATCTCGAAGCCCTGCATGGTGGCGGCCTCGCCATTGGGTTTGCCGGAGTAGACGTTGAGCGGGATCGCGTCCGGGACCTTCTTCTTGATGGTGCGGGCCGCGTCGAGGACCTCGGCCCAGTTCTTCGGCTGCCAGGGCGTCGCGATGCCGGCCTTCTCGAAGATGCCCTTGTCGTACCAGAGGCCGCGGGTGTCCGTGCCGTCCGGGACGCCGTACGTCTTCCCGTCCTGGGCCTTCGCGGCGGTCTTCGCGGTGCCGATGAACTGGTCCCAGTCCGACCACGAGTCGAGGTACTGGTCGAGCGGCTTCAGATAGCCGCTGGTGATGTCCGAGTTGATGAGGAACGTGTCCTCGTAGACCAGGTCGGGGGCCGTCTTCGGGGAGCGCAGCATCTGCTGGAGCTTCGTGTAGTACTCGGAGTCCGGGGCCTTGATCGGGACGAGCTCGACCTTCTTGCCCGGGTGGTCCTTCTCGAACTGCTTCTTCATCGCGGCCAGATAGGTGTCCATGACCTTGATCTGGTTGTCCGTGGACTGCTTGAACGAGACCTTCACCGTATTCGCGTCGCTGCCGGAGCCCCCGCCGCATGCGGTGAGCGTTCCGGCGGCCAGCAGGGCGGTGGCGACGAGCAGAGGGGCGGTGGGGCGCACAGGCACGACCTCCTACGACGCTCGCGGGCATCGTTGCCACGCGGGGCTGCCCGTGAACGTACGGGCCGGTTCGGAGCAAGGTCAATGGGTGTGCGCGGTCCCTCGTCACATCGGTGACAACGTTGTAACCGGCCCATGGGGGTGAAGTGGAAAGTTAGGTTAGCCTAAGCTAAGTTAATCTTCGGGTGGTTGTGCAACACCCCTGTCGCAGAAGGAGATTGACGCCGCATGCCTCGCATCACGCCCAGGATCCGCCGTTCCGCCGCCGTCGTGGTGGCCCTCGTCGCGGGTGCGACGACGGCCCCGGCCGCCGTCGCCTCCACCGGTACCGGAGCACCCGCCTCCCTCGCCGCCCCCGTCGCCAAAGGCCTCTACCAGTCGGCGTACTCGGAGCGGAACCACGTCCTGTGGACCGCGTCGGCCGTGGGCCGCCCCCCGGTGACCACGTCCGCCCTGAGCAAGGTCGACCCGAAGACGCTGAAGGTGCTGGCGACGTACACGCCGCCGGTCACCGACGCGGCCACCGGCGCGGTCGAGGCGGTCTACGGCGTCGCCGTCGACGACGAGCACAACACCGTCTGGGTCACCAACACCCGCAACAACAGCGTCGCCGTCTACAGCCAGCGCACCGGCGCCCACCTCGCCACGCTGCCGAACGTCGCGCACGCCCGCGAGATCGTCGTCGACGAGAAGCACGACACCGTGTGGGCGAGCGCCTTCGGCGACGGCAGCCTGGTGGCCTTCGACAGCCGCACGTACAAGGAGAAGAAGCGCGTCACCGTCGAGGGCGCGGGCCCCACCGGAATCGCCGTGAACGAGCGCACCGGCACGGTCTACGCCGCCGACCTCACCAACGACCAGCTCATCGTGGTCGCCGGTAAGTCCACGACGCCGCGGCTCGTCCCGGCCGGCGACGGCCCCATCTCCGTGGCGCTCTCCAAGAACGGCCGCACCGCCTACACGGCCGACAACACCGGCGGCACGGTCTCCGTCGTCGACCTGGACAAGGGACTCGTCACCAAGTCCGTGCCGACGGGCGCCGGACCGCTCTCCGTGGCCACCGACAACCGCTCCGGCGCCGTCGTCGCCGTCAACCGCACGGACGCCACCGCGACCGTCGTCGACCCGCGCAAGGGCACCGTCGTCAAAACCGTCACCACCGGCGCCAACCCCAACCACGTCGAGATCGCGGGCGGCACCGCCTACGTCGTCGACAAGTCCGGCACGGGCCCGACCGGCGAGGACCAGCTCACCCGCTTCCGGATCCGCTAGAGCCTGCTGTCACTTCCAGGAGTAGATCAACTCGGGCCGGCCGACCTGCCCGTACAGCGGACTGCGCACGGCCAGGCCCGAGTCCACCAGGTGCTCCAGATAGCGGCGCGCGGTGATGCGCGAGATACCGACCGAACCGGCGGCCGACGACGCCGTCATGCCCTCGGGCGCGGCCTCGCGCAGCACCTGCGTGACCCGCTCCAGAGTGGGCGCGCTCAGGCCCTTGGGCAGGGCGGCCGGGGCGGGGGAACGCAGGTTGGCCAGGGCCCGGTCGACCTCGTCCTGCCCGGTCGCCTCACCGCTCGACGTGCGGTACTCGGCATAGCGCACGAGCCGGTCGCGCAAGGTCGCGAACGTGAACGGCTTCAGCACGTACTGGACGACCCCCAGCGAGACGCCCTCCCGCACGACCGCCAGATCCCGGGCCGACGTGACCGCGATGACGTCCGCCTGGTGCCCCGCGGCACGCAGCGACCGGGCGAGCGCCAGGCCGTGGCCGTCGGGCAGATGCAGATCGAGCAGGATCAGATCGACCGGCGCCCGGTCCAGGGCGCGCCGCGCCGCGGCGGCACTGTGCGCCTTGGCGACGGTGACGAAGCCCGGCACCCGGTTCACATAGAGGGCGTGGGCGTCGGCGGCGACCGGGTCGTCCTCCACCACCAGGACACTGATCCGCGGGTCCGTCATGACGTTCCGTCCTGGGTTGTCGTCAAGGGCAGCAGCGCGGTGAACGCGGCCCCGCCCTCCGGCGGCTGCGCCAGCTCCAGTGTGCCCCCGTTGCGGCGCACCGCCTGCCGTACGAGCGCGAGGCCGAGACCACGGCCGCCCGGCCCCGCCGGCTTCGTCGACCAGCCCCGCTCGAACACCGCGTCCGTGTGCTCCGGACGCACCCCGGGACCGGAGTCCGTGACCCGCAGCAGCAGGGCGTCGGCCGTGGCACGCGCCGTGACGGTGACCCGGGCGCGCGGTGACCCCTGCGCCGCGTCCACCGCGTTGTCGACGAGATTGCCGAGCACCGTGACCAGATCGCGGGCGGCCAGCGCCTGCGGCAGCAGCCCGTCGTCGATCCGCGTATCGCCGGAGACGACCAGCTCCACCCCGTGCTCATTGGCCTGCGCCGCCTTGCCGAGCAGCAGCGCGGCCAGCACGGGCTCGCTGACGGCACCGACGACCTGGTCGGTCAGCGTCTGGGCCAGCTCCAGCTCCGCCGTGGCGAAGTCGACGGCCTCCTCGGAGCGGCCCAGCTCGATCAGCGACACCACCGTGTGCAGCCGGTTCGCCGCCTCATGGGCCTGCGACCTGAGCGCCTGCGTGAACCCCCGCTCCGAGTCCAACTCGCCCATCACCGACTGGAGTTCGGTGTGATCGCGCAGGGTGACGACGGTGCCGCGCCGGTCACCACTGGCCACCGGCGACGTGTTCACGACCACCACCCGGTCGGCCGTCAGATGCACCTCGTCGACGCGCGGCTCGGCGGCCAGCAGAGCACCGGTGAGCGGCGCGGGCAGCCCCAGCTCGGCGACGCCCCGCCCCACCGCCTCCTCGCCGACGCCCAGCAGCTCGCGGGCCCCGTCATTGATGAGCGCCACCCGCCGCTGCCCGTCGAGCATGACGAGCCCCTCGCGGACGGCGTGCAGCGCGGCCTGGTGATAGGCGTGCATCCGGTGCAGCTCGGTCGCGTTCATCCCATGGGTGTGACGCCGCAGCCGCGCGTTGATGACGTACGTGCCGATACCGCCGAGCACCAGCGCGGCCCCCGCCACCCCCGCGACCGCGATCACCTGCCCGCGCGCCTGCGCCGTGATCTCGTCGATCGTGATGCCGGCGCTGACCAGCCCGACGACCCGGTGCCCGGAACCGTAGACCGGCGTGACCACACGCACCGAAGGACCGAGCGTCCCCGTGTACGTCTCCGGGAACGTACGGCCCGCAAGAGCTGGCCCGATGTGCCCCAGGAACCGCTTGCCGATCTGCCGCTTGTCCGGGTGCGTCCAGCGGATGCCGTGCGGATCCATGATCGTCACGAAGTCGACGCCGGTGTGCCGCTGGACATCATCGGCGTACGCCCGCAGCCGCCCGCTCGGATTCCCCGGCGCCGCGATCGCCGCGCGCACCGAAGGAGAGTCGGCGACCGCCGTGGCCGCCGCCGTCGCCTGCCGCTGCGCGGCCGCCTCCGCCTGATTGCGGTCACTGACGTACGTGAACAGCGCGCACCCCGCGACCACGACCGCGACGAGGACGGCCTGCATCGCGAAGAGCTGGCCGGCCAGGCTGCGGGGGAGAGGGAGGCGCATGCCGCCAGTCTGCCCGGTCGTATAAGTGCGAACTAAATGAACGGAAGGGTGACGGTCCTCACGGCCTGGGAGATAGTCACCGGGATCCGGGGACCGTGAGCCGCACGTCCCCCGCGTACGTGAACCCTTCCGGACCCCTTCAAGGGCCCCGTCCGGAATCCGTTCCCAACCGTTCCAGTACGCCGACGTCGTCGTCAGGAGGAACCGTGGCCGAGTCCGGGACCGCAACCACGCCCCCCGCCATCAAGCGGGACCGCACGCACTATCTCTACATCGCCGTGATCGTGGCGGTGCTGCTCGGCATCGCCGTCGGCTTCATCTGGCCCGACTTCGCCAAGGAGCTCAAGCCCATCGGCACGGGCTTCGTGAACCTGATCAAGATGATGATCTCGCCGATCATCTTCTGCACGATCGTGCTCGGCGTCGGCTCGGTACGGAAGGCCGCGAAGATCGGCAAGGTCGGCGGCCTCGCCCTCGGCTACTTCATCGTCATGTCGATGGTCGCCCTGGCCATCGGCCTGATCGTCGGCAACATCCTGCACCCCGGCAGCGGCATGCACCTCACCGACGCCACGAGAGAGGTCGGCCACACCGCGGCCAAGGACGCCGCGGAAGGCCCGGTCGACTTCATCCTCGGGGTCATCCCGACCACGCTGGTCTCCGCGTTCACCGAGGGCGAGGTCCTGCAGACCCTGCTCGTGGCCCTCCTCGTCGGCTTCGCGCTGCAGGCCATGGGCCGCTCCGGCGAACCGGTCCTGCGCGGCGTCGAGCACATCCAGAAGCTGGTCTTCCGCGTCCTCGGCATGATCATGTGGGCCGCCCCGCTGGGCGCGTTCGGCGCGATGGCCGCCGTGATCGGCGAAACCGGCGTGGACGCCCTCAAGGCCCTCGCCACGATCATGATCGGGTTCTACGTCACCTGCGCCCTGTTCGTGGGCATCGTGCTGGCGGCGATCCTGCGCCTGGCGACCGGCTTCAACATCTTCGCCCTCCTCAAGTACCTGGGCCGCGAGTTCCTGCTGATCCTGTCGACGTCGTCCTCGGAATCGGCGCTGCCGCGGCTGATCGCGAAGATGGAGCACCTGGGCGTGAGCCGCCCGGTCGTCGGCATCACGGTGCCGACCGGCTACTCGTTCAACCTCGACGGCACGATGATCTACCTGACCATGGCGTCCCTGTTCATCGCCGACGCCATGGACCAGCCGATGAGCGTCGGCCAGCAGATCGGTCTGCTCCTCTTCATGATGATCGCGTCGAAGGGCGCGGCCGGTGTCTCCGGTTCCGGCATCGCGGTCCTCGCGAGCGGCCTGCAGTCGCACAAGCCGGCGCTGGTCGACGGGGTCGGGCTCATCGTCGGCATCGACCGGTTCATGAGCGAGGCGCGCGCGCTGACCAACTTCGCGGGCAACGCGGTGGCCACGCTGCTGATCGGCACCTGGACCGGGGAGGTCGACCGGGACCGGGTCGAGCGGGTACTCGCCGGTCAGCTGCCCTTCGACGAACGTACGTTGCTGGACACGAGCACCGACGACACGGAGCTGCCGACACCGCGCGGCGGCGAGACGAAGGAGCCCGTAGGGGCCTGAGCACCGCCCTGGCGGGGTCCGGCACACCACGTGCCGGACCCCGCTTTTGTACTACCGGCCCGGGTGGCGTAGGGTCCTTCGAGTTGTCCCGGAGCCCACGGTTCCAGGGCAGCGCCTCCTGCCGCTCAAGCGGCACCCAAACACCAGCACGATCTCCCAGACCGGGATTGTTTTCGGCGTGCCCGAATTCAATTTCGAAACCGGGTTGCGTACGGCCTGATCGACTCGATTAGGAACGACCGCGAGGATCCGCTAATGTTTGGGACGTCGGAACGGCCCAACGGCCGGGAAGACAAACCCGGTTGACAGGGAATCAGGCCCGAAAGGATCTGATAGAGTCGACACCGCAGGAAGGCCGAAAGGCCGGAAAGCGAAGAGAAAAACCAGCAGGACCCCGAGGAAATCGGATCGGAAAGATCTGATAGAGTCGGAAACGCAAGACCGAAGG
>NZ_JBFAKV010000013.1:193757-231875 GCF_040655895.1 Streptomyces sp. NPDC050264 | reverse complement strand
CCGCTCCACCAAGTCGCTGACCAGGTACTTTCCCGAACTGGTGGCGGCGCTCGCCCCTCGTCTCTCAGCGTGCGGCGGTACCGCTCAGACGGACCGGTGGTACTGGTCCGGCACGTGCACGTCGGCGCCGAGTTCGCGCGCCGCGTGGCGAGCGAAGGACGGGTCGCGCAGGAGTTCGCGGCCGAGCAGCACCGCGTCGGCCTCGCCGTTGGCGAGGATCTTCTCGGCCTGTTCGGCGTCGGTGATGAGGCCGACGGCGGCGGCCGGCACCCCGGCCTCGTTGCGCACGCGCGCCGCGAACGGGACCTGGTAGCCGGGGCCGACCGGGATGCGGACGCCCGCGGCGTTGCCGCCGGTCGACACGTCGATCAGGTCGACGCCGTGCGCCTGGAGTTCGCCGGAGAAGCGGACCGTGTCGTCGGCGGTCCAGCCGTCCTCGCCCTCCAGCCAGTCGGTGGCGGAGATACGGAAGAAGAGGGGGAGTTCCTCGGGCCACACGGCGCGCACGGCGTCGACGACTTCGAGGGCGAACCGGGTGCGGTTCTCGTACGAGCCGCCGTACTCGTCCGTGCGCCGGTTGCTGTGCGGGGAGAGGAACTGGCCGATCAGATAGCCGTGCGCGCCGTGGATCTCGGCGACCTTGAATCCGGCGTCCAGGGAGCGTCGGGCGGCGTCGGCGAATTGCTGGACGATCTCCTGGATGCCGTCGGCCGACAGCTCCGTCGGCGCCGGGTGCTTGTCGTCGAACGGCACCGCGCTCGGCGCCACCGCCTGCCAGCCGTGGTCCTCGGGGCCGAGCGGCGCGCCGCCCTTCCAGGGACGGTCGGTGGAGGCCTTGCGGCCGGCGTGACCGAGCTGAATCCCCGGGACCGTGCCCTGCGAGGTGAAGAACGAGGTGATCCGGCGGAAGGCCTCCACCTGCGCGTCGTTCCAGATCCCCAGGTCGTACGGGGAGATCCGGCCCTCGGGGCTGACCCCGGTGGCCTCGACGATGATCAGGCCCGTGCCGCCGGCCGCCCGCGCGCCGTAGTGCTGGAAGTGCCAGTCCGTGGGGGCGCCGGTCAGCGGGCCCTCGGGGGCTGCGCTGTACTGGCACATCGGCGGCATCCAGACACGGTTCGCGGCAGTCACCGACCGCAGGGTGTAGGGCTCGAACAGCGCGCTCACGCCGGACTCCATTCGTACGTGCTCAGGTGCTTGCCTAATACGATAGGCATCGTAGTACGGCACCTGTCAAACTACGAGGAGTCTCGTACAATGAGCCGGGACCGCAGAGTCCGGGATCGCGCGGGTCGTAGAGGGACCACGGATCGCCGTCACCAGCAGACACAAGGGGATCCGCCATGACGACCGCCGCAGCGCACACCACCGGCAGCCGCGCCCTCGCGCACCCCGACCGTGCGGAGATCCGCCTCGAAGCGGTGCTGCACGCGCTGGCCGACCCCATGCGCCTCGCCGTCGTGTGCGAGATGGCGAGCGCCCAGGGGGACGACTCCCAGGGGTTCTCCTGTTCCCACTTCGACCTGCCCGTCACCAAGTCCACCTCCACGCACCACTTCCGGGTGCTGCGCGAGAGCGGCGTGATCGAGCAGGTCTACCGTGGCACGACGAAGCTGAACGGACTGCGCCGCGCCGATCTGGAGGCACTGTTCCCCGGGCTGCTCGACCGTGTTCTCGACGCGGCTGCCCGGCAGGCCGCCCGGCTCGGCGACAGCGAGGCCTGAACCCGCCGTCGAACCGGGGCGGGTCACGCCCCGGAGGGACCTCGCGCCGCGCTCAACAGGCCTTCCCAGTCGTGGATCTTGACGGAACCGCGCCCGAGCGAGAGCCCCAGCGCCGCCTCGGCCCGCTCGATCGACCGCCAGCCGTCCCACTCCACGGGCCGTACCCCGGCGGCGAGCAGTCCGGCCAGCGGATCCCGCACCCGTTCCCCGCGGGTGGGAGCGGCGAGGTCGTCGAGGAGGGACGACACCGTCTCCTTGGCGCACGGCCGGTTGGTGCCGATGACCCCGGTCGGGCCGCGCTTGATCCACCCCGCGACGTACTCGCCGGGCGAGACGTGACCGCCGCGCAGCACCCGCCCCGCGGCGTGCGGAACCGTTCCGAGCCCCGTGTCGAACGGCAGCCCCGCCAGCGGCACTCCGCGATATCCGACCGACCGGAGCACCAGCTCCGCGCCGATCTCCTCGTACCCGCCCGTCCCGAGCACGCCCCCGTGCCCGTCCGGCCGGGTCCGCTCGAAGCGCACCGCCGCGACCCGCCCGCGCCCCTCGACGATCTCGACGGGCCGCAGGAAGAACCGCAGATGGATCCGGCGGGCGGCGCCCTGTCGCGGCCGGGCTGCCCAGCCGCGCAGCACCTCCACGTTGCGGCGGACGGCGGCGGGCAGCGCGCCGGGTTCGAGGTAACCGGGGTCCAGGGCCAACTCGCCCTCCTCCACGATGACTTCGGTGCCGGGCAGCGCGCCGAGTTCGCGCAGTTCCTTGGTGGTGAAGCGGGCCTGCGACGGGCCTCGCCGGCCCACCATGTAGACGTCCCGCACCTCGCTGTCCGCCAGGACTCCGAGGGCCGCCTGCGGAATGTCGGTGGGCGCGAGTTCGGCGGCGCCGCGGGCCAGCATGCGGGTCACGTCGACCGCCACGTTCCCGACGCCGATCGCGACGGCGGAGCGCACGCCCCGTACGAAACCGTCGTCGCGCGCGTCGGGGTGCGCGCTGTACCAGGCCACGAAGTCGGTCGCCGACCAGCTTCCGGGGAGATCCTCGCCCGGCACTCCGAGCCGACGGTCGGCGGCGGCGCCCACGCAGTAGACGACCGCGTCGTACAGCTCCAGCAGCTTCGCGGGCGGCAGTGCGGGGCCGACCTCGACGCCGCCCAGAAAACGGATCCGCTCGTCCTGCAGCACCGTCCGCAGTGTGCCCTGCAGCGACTTGATCTTCTCGTGGTCGGGTGCGACGCCGTAGCGCACGAGGCCGTACGGGCACGGCAACCGGTCGAGCACGTCGACGCGGATGTCCGGGAGACTGCCTTGCTGGACGAGGCTCTGCGCGGCGTAGACCCCGCTCGGCCCCGATCCGACAACGGCGATGTGCGGCACGGGCGGCTCCTTCCGCAGTGCGCTGACGTCGTTCAGCATGTCACCGGGAAGCGCCCTCGGGGAGAGGTTGTCGGCGCGCCGTGGCCTGTCTGTTAGTGATCGTTTGACTACCGTACGCGTGTTTCCGGGGTTCGATCTTCACTGTTACTGATCGATTTCGGCTGAAATGTTTCCGGAGGGTCGCCGCAGCGAACCTGCGGGTGATCGCGGGGGTTCACGGGGGTTCGAGTGACGCCCGGCGCTGCCTCACCCGGCGGGGCGCTGCGCGGGCCGAGGGTGAGCCCTCGGCCCCATCTCATCCGGCGGGTCGTGTTCGACCCGGGTGAGTTCCTGGGGGAGCCCGGTGGGGTGTGGTCGACTCGGGTCGGACTTCAGGGAGTTGACCAGTCGGGCGGGGCGCTGTCGACTCGCGGTGAACCCCGGGGCCCAACCCCTCCAAGCGGGCGCTGCCGACCCTCGGCGCCCCCCCGCGGTGCCCCGCCCGACGACTCGCCGCCGACTCCGGGCAAACCTCCGGCGGCGACCCGTCCACCGGGCGCCGGGCACCACCGACTCCGGGCCCCACGGTGCCCCGTCCACCGCCCATCCGGCATCGCTGCCCTTCGGGCCCCCCGGCCGCGCCCTCCGTCAAAGACCCGCACGCCGGTTCAAGACATGTCGCGCATCCGGCTGATCTCCGTCGTCTGCTGCGCGATCACGTCGTCCGCCATCTCCTCCACTTGTACATCGTTCCCCTCGCTCTTCACCTCCGTGGCCATCGTCACGGCCCCCTGGTGGTGGGTGATCATCAGCTTCAGGAACAGCTCGTCGAACGCCTTGCCCCGCGCGGCCCGCAGGCGTTTCAGCTGTGCCGCGCTCGCCATCCCCGGCATCCCCTCATGCCCCGCGTGTCCGGTCGGGGTCTCACCGCGCCCGTGCTGTTTCAGCCAGCCGCGCATCACCTCGACCTCGGGGCCCTGGGCGGCGGCGATCCGTTCGGCGAGGCGCTTGAGTGAAGCCGACTTGGCCTGGTCCGGGGCGAGTTCGGTCATCCGGAGCGCTTGCTCGTGGTGCTGGATCATCATCTGCGCGTAGCGGACGTCGGCCGAGTTGGGCCGGTCGTCCGCGCCGCGCCGCTGCGCGTCCTTGGCCGAGAGGGTCTCCGCGGCTTCCCCGGGCCTGCCCGGCGCGATGACCGAAGGGCCGCTGGACGCGGGGGAGTTGGCTTGATCGGAGCCCCCCGGGTCGCACGCGGTCAACCCCAGCGCGAGTGCCGCGAACAGCGCGGGAACAGCAACTTTGATTACGAGTCCGTTGCCATCTGTTGATCTGTGCATGATGAAGACGATACTCGGGGGATCCGTGAACCGTTCACGTATCAATGACGTCATCGTCAGTCAGGGAGACAACAGTGACCCTGTTGCAGGACTCCACCCGAACACGCCGCAGACGCCTGGGAGTCGGGGCCGCAGCCGCCGGACTCCTCGCGGCACTCCTGGCCGCGGGACCGGTGTCGGCGACGCCCGACCCGGGTGACAGGTCGGCGGCGCCCAAGAGTGTGTCGCAGAGCGCCGAGACCGAGGCCGAGGCGGCGATCGCCGCCGGCGAGATACCCGGCCAGGACGAGATCGTCCACTCCGGGAACATCGAGCACCTCACCAACATCCCCAAGGACGCGCTCCCCAACTTCAACACGGACCTCGCGTTCCAGGGCAAGTACGCCTTCGCCGGGAACTACGACGGTTTCCGCATTTACGACATCAGCAACCCGAAGGCGCCCAGGACCGTTTCGCAGGTCCTGTGCCCGGGCTCCCAGAACGACATCTCCGTCTCCGGGAACCTGCTGTTCCTGTCCACGGACAGCTCCCGCAGCGACAACTCCTGCGCCTCCACCACCCAGCCCGCGACCGAGAAGTCGTCCTGGGAGGGGATGAAGGTCTTCGACATCAGCGACAAGCGGAACCCGAAGTACGTCGCGGCCGTCGAGACCGCGTGCGGTTCCCACACGCACACCCTGGTGCCGCAGAAGAAGAACGTCTACGTCTACGTCTCCTCGTACTCGCCGAGCGCGACGTTCCCCGACTGCCAGCCGCCGCACGACGGCATCTCGGTCATCAAGGTGCCGCGCAAGGCCCCGCAGAAGGCGGCCGTGGTCAACTTCCCCGTCCTGTTCCCCGGTGAGGGCGCGGACGGCGGCGGCAACCCGGGTGCTCCGACCAACCCGGGCGTCTCCAAGACCACCGGCTGCCACGACATCACGGTGCTCCCCTCGAAGGACCTGGCCGCCGGCGCCTGCATGGGTGACGGCATCCTGTTCTCCATCAAGGACCCGGAGAACCCGAAGGTCATCGACCAGGTCCAGGACAACGTCAACTTCGCGTTCTGGCACTCGGCGACGTTCAACCAGAAGGCCGACAAGGTCGTGTTCACCGATGAGCTGGGCGGCGGCGGCGCGGCCACCTGCAACGCCGAGGTCGGCCCCGACCGCGGCGCGGACGGCATCTACGACATCGTCGGCAAGGGCGACCAGCGCAAGCTCGTCTTCCGCAGCTACTTCAAGATCCCGCGCCACCAGGCCGACACCGAGAACTGCGTCGCGCACAACGGCTCGCTGATCCCCGTCAAGGGCAAGGACCTCATGGTCCAGGCCTGGTACCAGGGCGGCGTCTCGGTCTGGGACTTCACGAACTCCGCCAAGCCCAAGGAGATCGGTTACTTCGAGCGCGGTCCCGTCTCCACCGACCAACTGGTCGTCGGCGGCTCCTGGTCGGCGTACTACTACAACGGCTACATCTACTCCAACGACATCCAGAAGGGCTTCGACGTCCTGAAGCTCAGCGACCGGCGCACGGATCCCGCCAAGCGGGTCCACGTGGACGAGCTCAACGTCCAGACGCAGCCGGACTACTTCGACTGAGCCGGCCGGCCCTCGCCGCCGGCCGGCCGCAACCGCTCGAAGTAGCGTGAGAAATCGGCCGGCCGGCCGTGCGCGGGACTCCCGCCGGGCGACACGTCATCGCTGTCGCCCGGCGGGAAGCCCTGCTCCCACGCCAGCTCGTAACGCTTGAACAGTTCGGTGCGCAGGGCCGCGACCGGCATCGGCGCGCCCGGCACGAGCATCGCGAACACCGCGCCCATCAGCACGGCGCGCAGCAGCGGATAGTCCCGGTCCACGTCGAGCGTGCCGTGCCGCAGGACGGTGTCGCGCAGCAGGGCCGCGAGCCGCTGCTGCTCCGGGCACTGTACGAACCCCTCGGCCTGGAGGATGCCCGCCATATGCGTCCGCATGAGGAGCGGCTGGTCCCGGGCCAGACCCAGGATCGCGTCGATGGCCCGGGCGAGCCGCTCGTCCCCGTCCATCGTGCGCGGCTCGCTCTCCAGGGCCTCTTCGAGGGTCCGGTGCATCAGCCGGTGCACGGCGGACTGCAGCAACTGCCGCTTGCCGGGAAAGTAGTACGAGACCAGACCACGTGCCGAACCGGCGCGGTCCGCGATGTCTCCGAGAGTCGTCGCGTCGTAACCGTGCTCCCCGACGAGCTCCAGTGTCGCCTGCAGGAGCCGTTCGCGAGAACGTCGACGCAACTCCTCATTGACCGATGCGCTGCGGGGGGACATTCTTGACTCCTGCGTTGACTGGCTCCGAGCCAACTATACTCAACGTGTCCTGGCCACCGGCCTGTTGGGTGCGGTGCGCGCGGGAGGACGGCCGTATCGGGCGACGCGGGGGATCGTCCGATGCGGCCGCGTCACGGAACTGGCCTCCGGACGGTGTCGGTGCCGCCCGGAGGCCGGTGAGCCCGGGGCGTACAGGAATCGGAGTCCGCGCGGGTGCCGGTGTCCCCCTTCCTCGTCGACTGGCTGAAATGCGAACGCCGCCGCCCTCGCCGTCGACTGGACTTGCCGGTCCATTTTTTGCGTCGCACAGTGGCACCACTCAACGACCTGAGGAGTGGACCATGTCGATGCGACTGGACGGAAAGACCGCCCTGGTGACCGGGGCGACCAGCAATATCGGGCGGGCGATCGCGGAGGCCTTCGCCGCCGAGGGGGCGCACGTCGCCGTCTCCGGACGGAGTGCCGAGCGGGGCGCGGAGGTGGTCGACGGGATCCGCGCCCGCGGTGGCCGCGCGGAGTTCGTGCAGGCGGACCTGGACGGCGGCGTCACCGCCTCGCAGGCCCTGGCCCGGGAGGCGGCCCGGGTGCTCGGCGGGCGGGTGGACGTCCTCGTCAACAACGCCGGCATCTACCCCGGAGGCAGCACCGTGGCCACCGACGAGAAGACCTTCGACCGGGTCTACGCCGTGAACGTGAAGGCCCCGTTCTTCCTGACCGCTGCCATCGCTCCCGCCATGGTGGAGGCCGGCGGCGGGGCGATCATCAACCTGGGCTCCTGGATCGCGCGCCTGGGCGTCCCGGCCGGCGCCCTCTACAGCTCCACCAAGGGGGCCATGGAGACCCTGACCCGGGCCTGGGCGGCGGAGTTCGGACCGCGGGGGGTGCGGGTGAACGCGATCTCCCCGGGGGTGGTGCAGACGCCCGTGCCGGGCGAAGTGGTCCCTGGCGAGATCATGATGAAGGGCACTCCCGCGAACAGTATGGGCACCCCCGACGCCATCGCGAACGCCGCCGTGTACCTGGCCGGCGAGGAGTCCTCCTTCGTGCACGGCATCGTGCTCGACGTCGACGGCGGCCGCACCACCGCCGCCGTCATCGCCGCCTGACGGCCGCGTCACGCGTCGGCGCGGCCCTCCCGGCGCAGGTCCGCGATGCCCTGGTCGAGGGCGGCGCGCAGGTGGGCGGAGCGGCCCGTCGACAGCAGGATCGACACGCCCCCCTGGATCGCGGTCAGCAGCGCCGCCGCCCGCCGGTCGACATCGAGCCCGGCGGGCAGCAGGCCGGCTGCTTGCAGCGCCCTGATGCCTTCGGCCAGGCTCTCCTGCCATTGGCGCAGCAGCTCGACCACGATCGCCCGCGTCCCCGGAGTCGTACGGCCGATCTGCAGGAACAGCGAGCCGAGCGGGCACTCGTCCCCCTGTTCCTCATAGCGCTCGATCACCACGTTTCGCCACTGCTCCCATGCCTCCCACGAGTCGAGGCGGCCCAGGTAGGGCTGCTGGTCCTCCAGGACCTGGTCCGCCTCGAACTGGGCCACCGCGACGAGGAGTTCGTCCTTGCCGGCCGGAAAATAGTGGAACAGCTGGCTCTTGCTGGTGCTGGTCCGCGCCATGACGTCGTCCAGCGTCGCCGAGGCGACGCCTCTCTCCCGCAACACCGCCGCGGCCCCCTCGACGATCCGGCCCCGCGTCGCCTTCCCCTTGGCCGTCAGCTCGCCGCGCATGCGCCACATCCCTCCACAATGGACTCTGTGGTCCATTATGGCCCGGCTAGAGCAGACCGAGCACCGGACGCAGGCCGTCGGGCCGCTGCTCCGCCGGCAGGTGGTCCACGAAGTGCACCGCGCAGCCCAGCGCCGTCGCACCGGCGTCCGCCCGCCGGTCGTCGCCGACCATCAACGTGTCGTGCGGTGCCACCCCCAGCGCCTCGCACGCGGCCGAGAACAAGCGGGGATCCGGCTTCGTGACGCCGTGCCGGTACGACAGGACGTACGTGTCGACGTAACGGTCGAGCCCGTGCTCCACGAAGACGGGACGCGGATCCCAGCCGATGTTGCTGACGACGCCGACGGGGATCCCGCGCTCGCGCAGCCCCGACAGGACGTCGAGCGCGTCCGGGTAGGGGTGCCACGCGGCCGGCCGCATGTGCCGCTCGTAGAGGGCGTCGTAGAGCCGGTCGTCGGGGAGCGGGACCTCGCGGGCCAGGCCCGTGTACGCGGCCCGGTGCCGCGTGGCGTCCACGTCACGCACCGCCATCAGCTCCGTGAGGTGGCCGGGGACCGTGATGTGGGCCGTCGAACCCCCGGGCAGCGCCCCGACATCGTGCAGAGCCCGCGCCGCGCGCTCGAACTCGGTGTAGGACATCGTCAGCCGGGTTTCGTCGAGCACCGCGCGGAGCCACGACGCTGCGGACTCGATGCGGAAGAGCGTCCCTGAGAAGTCGAAGAGCACGGCTTCGATCGTCATGCCCCCGATCCTGCGGGGTGCCGAAGTCGCTGGTCAAGGGCGGCTGTTCGGGCCACGCCACTTCTCGAACGCCGCTGTCGACACGGTCACGGTCAGCGCGCCGAGCAGCCAGCCGCCCAGTACGTCGGACGGCCAGTGCACCCCGAGCCAGAGCCGGGTGAGGCCCACACCGAGCACCGACACCACCGAGACGGCAAGGGCCGCGCTCCGCAGGGCGGGACCGGCCCCGTGCCGGCGCAGCAGCCACAGCACGAGCCCGCACACGACCGTCGCGGTCATCGCATGGCCCGAGGGGAACGCCGCGAAGTGCGCCGAGTCCACCGGATCGCGCCACACCGGCCGGGGCCGGTCGACGGCCGCCTTGAGCCCCTGCTGGACGAGCGTGCCCAGCGCACACGTCACGAGCAGCCAGGCCGCGAGAACCCGGTCCCGCAGCCGCCACACCACAACCGCCGCGACCGCCGCACACCCGGCGCGCATCGCCCACGGATCCCACACCCAGTCCGACAGGACACGGTTGGCGCGGGTGAGGCCCGGCTGGGCGACCGCTCCCCGGTGCAGGGTCCGGACGATGCCGGAGTCCAGGTCCATCAGCGGACTCCAGCGGGCCGCCACGAGAAACAGCAGCAGCACGCAGGCCGTCGCGAGCGCCGCCGCGAGCGGGGCGCGCGGCCGGGTCGGGGAGTCGAGTCGCGCCGGGTACATGAAGAAGATCCTGACCCATTTCGGGGCGCGCACACTATCCCAACGCGCGCAGCCCCGGGACGAACGCCACCAGGAGCGGTGCCAGGGGGAGCAGCGCGGCCGCCGCGGTCAGCCGCAGCCGGCGTGCCGGGGTCAGCCGCGAGGGCGGGGTGAGCAGCCGGTGCACGCGCTGCGGGACGTGCGCGTGCGGTGTGGGGCAGGGGCCGAACACCCCGCGGTCCTCGTTGAGTTCGACCAGGGCCAGCGCGATGGTGAGCCGGCCGAAGCGGCGGGAGGCCACGTCGTCGGCGGCCAGCTCGACCAGCCGGTGCATCTCGTCGCGGAACGCGGCGAACACCCGTACCTGCGGGAATCCGACGGCCAGTGCGCCCGAGCAGTGCAGCAGCCAGTCGTGCCGCCACTGCGCGTGCCCCAGCTCGTGCGCGAGCACCGCGTCGAGCTGGCGCCCCTTCAGGCGGCGCAACGCCGCGGTGGTGATGACCAGTTGGGGCGTCGCGCCGGACAGCCACCACGCGTCGGGCCGCTCGCCCTCCAGCACCACGAGACGGTCCGAGCCCGGCTCCTCGCCGGGCAACAAGGGCGCCCGGACCAGCAGTTCGGTCCGCCGCTGCCTGCGCCGGGCCCGCGCCCCGCGCACCTCGCGCACCAGCATGGCGGCCGTCCAGACCCCGCCGAGCGCGAGCGCGACGGCGACGGTGGCCGCCCAGGGTCCGGTGGTGCGCAGCGCGTACGCGTCCACGACCGCGTGCGGGGCGGGTGCGAACAGATGGCCGCGCACCGCCTGCCAGGCCGAGGCCGCGCTCAGGGCCATCGACAGGCAGCAGCAGAGCAGCATGCCCGCCACCACGCACTGCCACGCCCACAACGCGACGATCGGCTCCCGCTCCGGCCAGTCGGCTCGCGCGAGCAGGCGCGGGGCGACAACGGCGAGAAGGGTGCCGAGCAGCAACAGTGCTACGGGGACCGTCATGGTCGACAGCCTATGTAGGGCGTCCTCGCCAGGGGTATGGCCCGGCACGTCAAGTGACGTACGCCACGGTTGGGCGAGGCGTACAGGTGATGCGCCGACCGGCCCTACATCGTCAGCAGCATCGACAGCATGCCGATCCCCATCGAGAGCCGGCAGGCCCGCGCCAGCTCCGGACGATCGCCCCAGCCGGGGAGGGCGGGGCCGCTCGCGGTCACGGTCCCGGCGGGTACCAGGCGCGTCCCGGACCACAGGACGTACCCCACGAAGTAGAGGAGCAGCAGGCCCGTGAGGGCCGGGGCGCCCACGGTGCCGTGGTGCTCGTGCGTCGCCGGGCGCACCGCCATCGCCACCGCCATGTACGTCATGGCGAACGTGCCCACCAAGTGGTGCAGGTGGTGCGCCTCGCGCCGCGCCGCCCACAGGGCCCGTACGGCGGCGGCCCCGAACACGGTCCCGTAGAGCAG
The DNA here is from genome assembly GCF_040655895.1 of Streptomyces sp. NPDC050264. Classification (NCBI taxonomy): domain Bacteria; kingdom Bacillati; phylum Actinomycetota; class Actinomycetes; order Kitasatosporales; family Streptomycetaceae; genus Streptomyces; species Streptomyces sp. NPDC050264. Next base: position 220,580 of record NZ_JBFAKV010000013.1, on the reverse strand, counting down.
CCAGGCCCAGGGCGGCGGCGTGAGGATCGCGGCGGGCACCGCCATCAGCGCCATCCCGAACCCCATCAGCGCCTCGCCGCCGGCCGTGCGGCGCTGTTCCTCGACACCGCTGCGCATGCGCAGCAGGCAGTACGCGCCGGTCGCCGCGCACAGCGCGACGAGCAGCCAGGCGGCCGACAGCGGTCCGTGCACCCCGGGTCCCCCTCTTCCTGCGGCTCTCGTGGAGATGCCCCGGCACGCGGGTGCGTAAGGCAGCGCAGAGGAGCACGGGCGGTCGCGCGTCCGGACAGGAACGTGCCCCCAGGACTCTCGCCACCGCGCCAGCACATCTTTTACGAGTAAAACACCTGCTAAGGTTTTAGGTATGAGCAGCACATCCCCGCCACCTCCCTCCCCGCGTACCGTGACCGTCCGCCGACTCCCGCTGGCCGGAGTGCTGCGTCCGAACAAGCCGTCCGACATCTGGTTCAAGCCGGCGTCGAGCGTCGTCGCCTCCGCCGCGATACCGAACCTGACGCTGCTCGCCCTCGGCCGGCTCGACCTGATGATGTACACGATGGCCGGCAGCTTCTGTGCCCTGTACGGGCACAACCTGCCGTACGCCGCCCGGGCCCGGGCCCTGGGCGGCGTGGTGCTGGGCATGCTCGCGAGCATCGCCGTCGCCCTCGTCGCGGCGTCGCTCACCTCGTCCGCGGTGATCCTCGTGATGGTGGGCGCGCTGCTCGCCGCCGCGCAGAAGACGCTGTGCGACGCGACCCGGATCGGCCCGCCCGGCCACCTGATCTTCACGTTCATCAGCTCCGCGTCGCTGTTCGCGCCGCAGACCATCGGGCAGGTGCCGGGGCATCTCGCGCTCACCCTCGGCGCCGGCGCCGTCGCCTGGCTCGTCGGTATGGCGCCGGCGCTCGTCCGCCCCCACGGCCCGGAGCGGCGGGCCACCGCGCGCGCCCTGAACGCCGCCGCCGCGTACGCCGAGCGGCCCGAGCACGCGCCCGCCCGGGGTGCCGCCGCCGCTGCCGTGCACGCCGCATGGCAGTCGCTGCTCGCCACCGGGGCCCGGACCGCCGCGCGGCGCGCCCTGGAGCGGCTCGTGGTACGGGCGGAGGTCGCCCTCGCGGCACCCGGCGACGCGGACGCCGCGCAGCTGCGCGCCTGGGCCGCCGGGCTCCGCGGCGCCGGAGCCGTGCCACGGCCCGGCCCGATCGCCGGGACCGACGACGAACTGCTCGGCGTCGAGGTCGAACTCGCCGTGGGCACACCGTCGTTGTGGCGGCGGCTCGGCCCCGGCTCGCCGCTGCTGCCGGTCGCCCTGCGCACCGCCGTCGGCTGCGCCCTCGCCGGATACGCCTCACTCGCCCTCGGCGTCGGCCGGCCCTACTGGGCCCTGGTCACCGCCGCCTCGCTCTACCAGGCCAATGTGACCCTGACCTGGAACCGCGGCGTCCAGCGGGTCGTCGGCAACCTCGCCGGGGTGCTCGTCTTCGCCGCGGTCGTCCCGTTCGCGCACCTCGGCCCCGCCGCGCTGGTGGCGTGCTGCATGGTCTTCAGCTTCGGAGCCGAGGCGCTCATCACCCGCAACTACTGGCTGGGCAGCCTGTGCGTGACGCCGATGGCGCTGCTCGTCACCGAGTTCGCCCGGTTCCAGGAGCCGAGTGAACTCATCACCGACCGCGTCGTGGACACGCTGGTGGGAGCGCTGCTCGGCGTCCTCGCCGCCGTCGCCGTGACGAACCGGCGCGCGGGGGACCACATCGAACAGGCCCTCACCCGGGTCGACACCGCCCGCGCGACCGCCGACCGCACACTCGCCTCGGCCGCGCCGGGGCCCGCCGCCCTGGAGACGGCCCGCCGCTCGCTCGCCGGGGCCCTGGTGGAGCTGCGCGCCGCCGCCGACACGGCGGCCGGCGAATGGTGGCAGCGGGCGCTGCCGGAGGACCGGGTGGTCGCGGCCGAGCGGGCCGGACACCGTACGCTCGCGGCGACGGTCCGGCGGCAGCCGCTCGGACCGGTCACCGCTGTCGACGACACTGGTGACAAGGCGGGCGAGCGGAGCGGCGCCCGCGGATAGCGGTATCGGTCGAGGAAGGTCCGGTCAGGCAGGCATGAGCACGCAGCACGAGACGGCGGCAGCGCGGCCGCCCGACACGGTGTCCTCGGTCGTACGGCAGTGGCAGGCCGTGCGCCCCGACGTCGACACCGGGCCGATGGAGATCATCGGCCGCATCAACCGGTGCGCCGCGCTGCTCCAGCAGGCCGAGGACGCGCCCCTGCGGCACGCCGGACTGACCAGGACCGAGTTCGACCTGCTCGGCACGTTGCGCCGCACCGGACGGGAACTCACGCCCGGCGATCTGGCCCGGGAGACGTTCTCGTCCGGCGCCGCCGTGACGAAGCGGCTGAAGCAGCTGCAGGAGCGCGGTCTGGTGGCGCGGCGCGGCGACACCCGCGACCGGCGGGTGTCCCACCTGAGCCTCACCGACGAAGGGCGCGCCCTCGTCGACGAGATCCTGCCTCAGCAGCTGTCCTACGAAGCGACCGTGCTCGCGGGCCTCGACGGCGGCCGCGACGCCGAACTCAGCACACTCCTGGGCGAGTTGCTCTCCCAGCTCGAAGGCCGCCTCGGCGGCCCCCGAGCCTAGGGCCTGTCTTCAGACTCCCCTCTGCCCGGTGACGCCCGGCACGCACTCCCGCCACACCGGGCGCAAAGCCGGGTACGCCCCGTACGAGGCCCTGCACCCGGCGCGCCGAGAGCACGCACCGAACGCCGCCGGGCCGCCCTCCGGGCGACGAGGGGAGTCTGAGGACAGGCCCTAGGTGTATTGACCCGCTGCGTCAGGTGATCGGCAGTTCCGGCTTCTGTGGTGCCATCAACCGCCCGGCGACCTCCGCGGACATCACCGCGTGGATCTCCTCCGGCGACAGATACGCGTCCGTCATCTCGAAGTCCTTGAGCGTGGCGGGCCGGTTGCGCTGGAACCCGGTGCGCACGAAGTCGTCGCCCGCGACCGCGTTCAGAGCCCAGTTCGCCGCCGTACGGAAGCGCGCCGTCAGGGTCCGCAGCGCCCCCAGGTGGTAGCCGCGGGCCACGATCTGCGCGGGCAGCCCGGTGAGCTGCACGCCCATCGGCTTCGACACCGCCTGGATGCCGCCGAGGTCGACGACGAGGCCGAGGTCCTTGTGCCGGTACGGCTTCAGCGGCTCCCCGCGGACCGCCGCGAGCACATTGCGCGCCGCCGCCCAGCCCTGCCGCATCGCGTGCTGCGCCGTGGGCGGGCAGATCGCGTCGCCGCCCTTCACGAGGTCCGGCACCGCCGCGGCGTCACCGAGCGCGAAGACCCCGTCGAGCCCCGGCACGGTCAGCTCCGGGGAGACCACGAGCCGGCCCCGGTTCGTCTCCGCGCCCAGCGTCGCGACGAGCGGACTGGGTGCGACGCCCGCGGTCCAGATCAGGGTGTGGCAGGGCAGCTCGCGCCCGTCGGTGAGCGTCACCCTGTCCTCGGTCACCTTCGCCACGGACACCCCGAGCGAGACGTGCAGGCCGCGCCGCTGCAGGATCGCCATCGCCTTGTCACCGAGCCGGGGGCCCAGCTCGGGCATCAGCTTCGGGGCCACGTCGATGAGATGCCACTTGATCCCGCGCGGGTCGAGCCCGGGATACCGCTTCACCGCGGACGTCGTCAGGCGCTGCAGATACGCCGCCGTCTCGGTGCCGGCGTACCCGCCGCCCACCACCACGAACTGCAGCCGCGCCTCCCGCTCGGCCGGATCCGAACTGGCCGCCGCGAGGTCGAGCTGCGAGATGACGTGGTCGCGGATCCAGGCCGCCTCGGCGAGCGTCTTGACGCCGACCGCGTGCTCCTCGATACCGGGGATGTCGAACTGCCGGGTCACGCTGCCCGGCGTCAGCACCAGATGGTCGTAGTGCTCGACGACGGTCTCACCGTTGATCTTCCGGACGACGACGGCCTTCGCCTTCGGGTCCACGCCGATGGCGCCGCCCGGAATGATCGAGGTGCGCCGCAGCATCCGGCGCAGCGGCACCGCGACCGACTGTGGCGTCAGGACACCGGACGCCACATGGGGCAGGAGCGGCAGATACAGCTGATGGTCCATCGGACTCACGAGCTTCAGCACCGCCTCCCCGGGCTTCAGCTCCTTCTCCAGCTTGTGGGCGCACTCCATCCCGGCGAACCCACCGCCGATGATCAGAATCCGGGGCACGGTCGAGGTACGGGGAGCGGTCATGGTTCGGATCTCTCCTGGGCTGGACGGTGTGCGGACAGGCGAGGAGCGCTCCCGGTCATGTATCCGGATCGGCGCCGCCGAATCCCCTGACTCGGAGTCATCCTGCGACGCACCGGGCCTCACCGCATGTCAGATGCCCGGCCGGCAGCGGATCGGATGTTCCTCGGGCACCTCCACCACGCAGATCCGCGTGCCGTCCGGATCCGAGATCCACATCTCGACGAGGCCCCACGGCTCGGTCAGCGGCTCCCGCAGCACCGGCACGCCCCGCGCCGACAGCTCCTCGTGCGCCGCGTGCACGTCCGCCACCTGGAGCCACAGCTGCAGCCCCGGCCGCACGGGCGGCTCGGCCCGCCCCGACACCTCCAGGAAGCCGCCGCCCAGGAAGTACACCGTGCCCCGCTCGGGCCCGGTCCCGAACTCGCGGTACACGGCCAGCCCCAGCGCCTCGCCGTAGAACGCCCGCGACCGCTCGGGGTCACCCGGCCTGATCAGAACCCTGCTGCTCAGTACATGAACCATGCCGACGGAGAGTACTGCGACCGGGTTAACCTCGACGGCGCCGACTGGCCAGAACCCGTACGAGATCGGAGAGCCGCCCATGACCGCCGCCCCGCCCCCCGCCACCGACGGCCTGAGCTTCCGCGATGCCACCGAGGCCGATGTCGACGCGCTCGTCGCGCTCATCGAGTCGGCTTATCGCGGGGACGACAGCCGCGTCGGCTGGACCACGGAGGCGGACATCCTTCAAGGGCAGCGGACCGACCCGCAGGGCGTGCTCGACGTCGTCAAGGCCGCCGACAGCCGCCTGCTGACCGTGGAGCGCGACGGCGCCGTCGTCGCCTGCTGCCAGCTGGAGCACCGCGGCGACCACGCCTACTTCGGCATGTTCGCCGTCAGCCCCGCCCTCCAGGGCGCGGGCCTCGGCAAGGTGATCATCACCGAGGCGGAGGGTGCGGCGCGTACGGCGTGGGGCGTTCGTGAGATGCACATGACGGTGATCTCCGTACGCGAGGAGCTCATCGCCTGGTACGAGCGCCGCGGCTACCGCCGTACGGGAGAGATGAGCCCCTTCCCGTACGGCGACGAGCGCTTCGGCATCCCCCAGCGCACCGACCTGCAGTTCGAGCTGCTGGTCAAGCCGCTGGTCTGAGCTCCTACGCGGTCCTGTGCGGTCCTACGCGGTGAAGCGGCCGGTCCGCTTGATCTCCGGGTAGTCGGTGGTCGCCCCGTCCAGGCCGAGCGCGCGGACGAGCCGCAGATCGTCCTGGGTGTTCACGACCCAGCCGATGATCCGCAGGTCGGCCTTGCGGGCGTGCTCCACGATCTCCTGCGTCAGACGCCGGATGTTCAGGACGAGCGTCGTCGCGCCGACGGCCACGGCCCGCTGCACGACGTCCGTGCCGTAGCGGCTGGCGACGAGCGCCGTGCGCACCCCCGGCACGAGCCGGGCGATCTCCGCCACGGCCTCGTCGTGGAACGAGATCACTTCGACCCGGTGCACCAGATCGCGGCGCAGCAGCACCTCGGAGAGCGCCCGGGCCGCCGCCGTGTCCTTGATCTCCGCCTGCAGCGGGGCGCTCACCGCGTCGAGGACCTCCTCGAAGACCGGCACCCGCTCCCCGCGCCCGGCGTCCAGCGTCCGCAGCTCCTCGAGCGTCTTCTCCGCGATCGGACCCGTGCCGTCCGTGGTGCGGTCCACGTCGGCGTCGTGCATGACGACGAGCGCGCCGTCCTTGCTCAGATGCAGATCGAGCTCGATGAGATCGAGGCCCGCCCGCTCGGCGGCGACGAAGGAACGCAGGGTGTTCTCGGGTTCGACACCCATGGCTCCGCGATGTCCGATGGTGAGGAAGTTCAAGGTGGTCTCGCTTCCGTCGACGGCGGCTCGGGTGCCACGCGCGCATCACGCACGCGGCAGGCCCGAGCCTAACGGCCCGCTTCGGCTACGGGGCCGCTCCGCCGAGAGTGACCGGAGTGGTCCGCTCGGGCACCCACGATCCCGAGAACCAGCCCGGTGACGACGGCGGCGACAAGGACGGCGCGGGTACTCACGATGGACGCACTCCCCTACGGCGCGGGACAGGAACCCGGCCCGTCCTACCGCCCCTCGCCCGGCCGTGGCGAGCCATGTCACCCGTCGGTGGGCGAGTCCCACGGGGGTTGACCGCCGCGCCGGCGCGACGGCCGGCCTGCGTCCGCAGCGAGCACGGCCCGGCTATGCGTCCTTGCGCCGCAACCGTGCCGACAGGTGGTGCTGCAACGGCTGTCCGACCGCGGCGAGATCGTGCTCGAAGGCCAGGGTGCCGTCGCCGTCCAGCGTGTAGCGGCGCCGGGTCCCCTCGACCTTCTTGGCGGTGGGCGTGAGCGCCACACTGTCGGTCGCGAGGCCGACCATGCCGTCGGCCGCGTGCCCGACCGCGATCTCCGCGATGCCGGTGGGCTGGGTGATCAGGGCCTCCACGCGGCCGTCCGGCTGCAGCCGCCACCAGCCGCTCTCCCGTGCCGCCGGGCGCAACGGCGCGTCGCCCTCACCGAGCAGCCAGGCGCGCGCCTCGTACCGCAGGAAAGGACGCCCGTCGTGCCGGAAGCTGACCTCCTGCGCGTACGTGAACTCCCCGTCGATCGTGGGATATCCGCCGCGCCCCCGCCCGTGCCAGCTCCCCAGCAGACCGAGCACGGGAGCGAGCAGCGGGTGCGGTGCGGGCGCTCCGTCCGGCTGGTCGCTGTCGCGGTACGGGTACTCCGGTACGGGGTCGAACACAGCAGGGCTCCTGGGGTCGGCGGGGTGGCGGAGCAAGCCTAGGGGGCCGACGGCACAGCGTGATCGGGGTGGCCGCCGCGTTCTCCTTGCCTGCCGGGTCCGCAAGGATGTGGCAGAGGTCATCGTTTCAAGCGCAAGGGACAGGAAAAACGACGGTGATGCCGGGGGTCGCGCAGGATAATTTCCCGAAGCTCCCCTTGTCCTGGAGAACCTCATACGCATACGGTGTCCATACGCGAGGTTCTCCTGTGGAGGATGGGACATGACGGAAATTCTTGTGCAGACGGGCGCGGAGGGAATCGTTCCTTCGGCTCGGGCGGTCGGCGGCCGGGTGGTGGACCACCCCGCGTGGCCCGTGCTCAAGGACGCCGTGGAGGAGATCAGGACCTGGCAGGACAAGGACGGGTCGATCGACTTCGACGCCGAGGGCGCCCCCGCGCGCTCCTCCGCCGATCTGGCCGTGGACCGCGTCGCGGCCGCGGTGGAACAGCTCGCCCCGCTGCTGCCGCACGACGCCGCGTACCACGAGGCGCTCGTGCGTGACCTGCGCCGCTGGGCCGACGACGGCTACCGGGTGCCCGACTTCCTGGACTCGCTGCTGGCCTTCCAGCCCGCGGCACAGCGCCGGGACGGCCTCCAGCACCTGGTGATCTTCCCGATGTACACGCAGAACGGGAATCCGGACCGCAATCTGGAAGCGGTCGTGCTGCGCATGGTCTGGCCCGAGTGGCTGGCCGAGCTGGAAGCGACGCGCTACGACAACCCGCTGTTCTGCGGCATCACCTTCGAGGACTTCACCTCGGGCTACGACACGAACTCGGCGGTGCTCTTCCCCGAGACGATCGCCGTGCGCGAGGCCCCCGAGCGCTTCTCCTGGGGCGGCATCTTCTGCGACCGCGAGGCGGCCCGCTTCCGCCGGGTCACCGAGGCCGCCGTCGACATCCTCGGGGTCGAACTGCCCGCGGACATCGCGGAGATGGTCGGTGACCAGGACCGTTGCCAGCAGGCGTTCGTGCTGTGGGACATGGTCCACGACCGCACGCACAGCCACGGCGACCTGCCCTTCGACCCCTTCATGATCAAGCAGCGCCAGCCGTTCTGGATGTACGGCCTGGAGGAGCTGCGCTGCGACCTCACCGCCTTCAAGGAGGCCGTGAAGCTGGAGGCCGACGGGGTTCCGCAGGGCCGCGACGTCCAGTACGCCGTGCTGTTCGACCGGATGTTCCGCTTCCCGGTCACCGGCGAGCGCGTACGCAACTACGACGGCCTCGGCGGGCAGCTGCTCTTCGCCTACCTGCACAAGCACGACGTGGTGCGCTGGACGGACAACAAGCTGCACATCGACTGGGACCGCGCCCCCGAGGTGACGAACCAGCTGTGCGGCGAGATCGAGACGCTGTACCGCGACGGCATCGACCGCCCGAAGCTGGTGCACTGGTTCGCCGCGTACGGCCTCGTGTCGACGTACCTCGCCCCGCACCCGGGCTCCCGCTGGGCCAAGGGCCCCGACGCCCTGGACACGAGCCTGCCGCCGCGCAAACTGGTGGACGACGTGCTTCCGGACGAGTTTCCGCTCAGCATGTTCTATGAGGCCCTGTCCAAGAAGCTGAAGAACGTGATCGCCTCCACCAAGGGGATCACCGCGGCGGGCGCCGAACGGATCGCCGCATGAGCGACCGCGTACAGGAGGCGACTGCCATGACTGATCCCCACGTCGCTGGTGTCACCACGGACTCGCTGGACGGTGCCGTGATCGCGGTCGCCGGTGCCGCCGGGCCCGCCGGACGCGCCGCACTGAAGCGGCTCGCGGAGGCGGGCGCCACGGTCGTCGGCGCCGACGCTGACCCGGCGCGCCTCGCCGAGGCCGTCGACGAGGCGCGTTACGCGCACGGCGGCGCCACCGTCATCGGAGACACCGTCGACCTGCTCGACCTGCAGGCCACACGGGAGTGGGCGGCCCGGGTCGAGAAGGACTTCGGCCGGGTCGACGGCCTGGTGCATCTCGTGGGCGGCTGGCGCGGCAGCGCGAGCTTCGCGGAGACCGACCTCGCCGACTGGGACCTGCTCGAAAAGCTCCTGATCCGTACGGTGCAGCACACCTCGCTCGCCTTCCAGGAGGGACTCGGCCGCTCCGACCGGGGCCGCTACCTGCTGATCAGCGCCGCCGGTGCCTCCAGGCCGACCGCGGGCAACGCCGCGTACGCCGCCTCCAAGGCCGCGGCCGAGGCGTGGACGCTCGCCCTCGGCGACGCCTTCCGCAAGGCGGGGGGCGACGCCGGCCCCCGGCAGGCGGCTGCGATCCTGGTGGTCAAGGCACTGGTGCACGACGCGATGCGCGCCGAACGCCCCAACGCGAAGTTCGCGGGCTTCACCGACGTCAAGGAGCTGGCCGAGGCCATCGTCGACGTCTGGAACCGGCCCGCCGCCGAAGTGAACGGGACCCGTCTGTGGCTGACCGAGAAGCCGTGAATCCTCCCAGGACCGATGCCCGCCGGCACCACGACCCCAGCACCCGGGGTTTCGCCAGCGACAACTACGCGGGCGCCCACCCGGAGATCATGGCCGCGCTGGCCCTGGCCAACGGCGGGCACCAGGTCGCGTACGGCGAGGACGACTACACGGACCACCTGCAGCAGATCATCCGCAGCCACTTCGGCCCGTCCGCCGAGGCGTTCCCGGTCTTCAACGGCACGGGGGCCAACGTGGTCGCGCTCCAGGCGGTCACCGACCGCTGGGGTGCGGTGATCTGCGCCGAGTCCGCGCACATCAACGTCGACGAGGGCGGCGCCCCCGAGCGCATGGGCGGCCTGAAGCTGCTCACCGTCCCGACCCCCGACGGCAAGCTCACCCCCGAGCTCATCGACCGGCAGGCGTACGGCTGGGACGACGAGCACCGCGCGATGCCGCAGGTCGTCTCGATCACGCAATCCACCGAACTGGGCACGCTCTACACGCCCGACGAGATCCGCGCGATCTGCGACCACGCCCACGAGCGCGGCATGAAGGTGCACCTCGACGGCTCGCGGATAGCCAACGCGGCAGCGTCCCTCGATGTGCCGATGCGTACGTTCACGAACGCGGCAGGGGTCGACCTCCTCTCGCTCGGCGGCACCAAGAACGGCGCGCTGTTCGGCGAGGCCGTCGTCGTCCTCGACCCGGACGCCGTCCGTCACATGAAGCACCTGCGCAAGCTGTCCATGCAGCTCGCCTCCAAAATGCGCTTCGTCTCGGTGCAGCTGGAGGCGCTGCTCGCCAAGGACCTGTGGCTGCGCAACGCGCGCCACGCGAACGCGATGGCCCAGCGCCTCGCCGAGGGCGTCCGTGCCGTCGACGGCGTCGAGATCCTGTACCCCGTGCAGGCCAACGGCGTCTTCGCCCGCCTCCCGAACGATGTCTCCGAGCGTCTGATGAAGCGCTTCCGCTTCTACTTCTGGGACGAGGCACTCGGCGACGTGCGGTGGATGTGCGCCTTCGACACCGGCGAAGAGGACGTCGACGGGTTCGTGGCGGCGCTCGAGGAAGAGATGGCGCGCTAGTCGACCAATCCCGCAAAGCTGCATAGATATGCGATCGGCCGTAAATTCATTGACCGCGGCCGGTCGCTTTTCTATGCTCTCGTGCCATGCAGCTGATCCAGCAGAACCCTGATCTCTCGGCCTACTTGGCCGCTGACGACGTCATCGACCATCATCATCCGCTGGTGCGGGAGACGGCGGCCCGCCTCGCGGGCGAGGCCGCCGATTCATATGCATACGCTCGCGCGGCCTATGAGTTCGTCCGCGACACCATTCCGCACTCCGCGGACAGCGGGGACCTGCGCGTCACCTGGCGGGCGTCCGACGTCCTGGAGAAGCGCACCGGTATCTGCCACGCGAAGGCGCACGCGCTGACCGCGCTCCTGCGTGCCGAGGACATCCCCGCGGCCCTCTGCTATCAGCGGCTCACGCACGACGCGGGCGCGGGCTGGTGTGTCCACGGCCTGATCGCCGTACGATTTCACGGCTCATGGCACCGGCAGGACGTGCGGGGCAACAAACCCGGCGTCGACGCCCAGTTCTCTCTCGAAGGGGAGCGGCTGGCATGGGTGCCGGACGCCGAGTCCAATGAGATGGACTATCCAGTACTCTTTGCTGTACCGCATCCGGCGGTGATCGACGTCCTGCGCGGCGCCCCGGACCGCCCGTACCTCTGGGAGAACCTCCCCGACTCGCTCGATCTCTGATCGCTCGACCCGAAGGCAGGCCATGCCCCTCCAGCTCACCGTCTCCGACGACGTCCGGGCGATCGCCCCGGACTTCCACCACATCGCCATCGAGGCGTACGGACTGGTCAACACGCCCAGCACGGAGAGCACATCGGCCCTCCTCGACGACGCGACGCGCCGACTGGTGGCGCGTCTCGACGGGCGCGCCCCGCACGAGGACCCGCACATGGCGGCCTGGCGGGCGGCGTACACGGCCTTCGGCGCCAAGCCCAACCGCACGCGCAACTCCGCGGAAGCGCTCGCCAAGAGGGCCCTCGCCGACGGTGGCCTGCCCCGCATCAACACGCTCGTGGACGTCTACAACGCCATCAGCGTCGCCCACCTGGTCCCGGTCGGCGGCGAGGACCTCGGCCACATCAAGGGCGGCATGCGGCTCATCAGGGCCACCGGCGCGGAGGACTTCGTCACCGTGGCCTCCGGGGAGCGGACGATCGAGCACCCGGACGCGGGCGAGGTCGTCTGGTGCGACGACGAAGGAGTCACCTGCCGCCGCTGGAACTGGCGGCAGGGCACCCGCACCCGCCTCACCGAGACCTCCGTCGACGCCCTGTTCCTCCTGGAGGGCATGGGCGGCGGCGCGGGCCTGGACGCGGCCGGCGCCGAACTGGCCGAACTCCTGCAGAAGTTCAGCCCCGGCGCACGGCTCACCGTCCACCCGGCGGTCTGAGCCGAGCGGGGTCAGCGGGCCTCGGCGGCCTTGACCTCTTCGGGGGTCGGGGCCGTCCCGCCGAGGTGCGCGGGCATCCACCACGTGTCGTCCGGACCCTTGGGACGTACGGGATAGGCGCGCTGCGCCGCTTCGAGGAGCTCCTGTACGCGGTCGCGGAGCCGGCGGGTGATCGCCCCGGCGAACTGGTCGCGCGACGCCTCCATGGCCTCGCCCACCCGGATCGTGACCGGAATGTGCTGCCGCTTGAAGTTGCGCGGACGCCCCTTGGTCCACACCCGCTGGGTGCCCCACAGCGCCATCGGGATCAGCGGAACGCCGGCCTCCTGCGCGAGGCGCACGGCGCCGGTCTTGAAGCTCTTCAGCGTGAACGACTCGGAGATCGTCGCCTCCGGGAAGACCCCGATGATCTCGCCCGAGCGCAGCGACTGGAGCGCGTGCTGGTACGCGTGCTCACCCTGTGCGCGGTCCACCGGGATGTGCTTCATGCTGCGCATCAGCGGCCCGGAGATCTTGTGCCGGAACACCGACTCCTTGGCCATGAAGCGGACCAGCCGCTTCTGGGGCAGGGCAGCGAGGCCGTCGAAGATGAAGTCCAGGTAGCTGATGTGATTGCTGACCAGGACGGCTCCGCCCGAACGCGGAATGTTCTCCGTGCCCTTGCAGTCGATCTTCAGGTCGAGCGCCTTGAACATCGTTTTCGCGGCGCCGATGACCGGACGGTAGACGAGCTCTGCCATGGAGGGGGTGGACCCTTCTTATTGCCGTGGGGAGTTTCCTCCGAGGCTTTCGGAGGAGGCGGCTCCCGGCGGTAAGTTACGCAGCCGTAGGTTTTCCGGCTTGCGCAGATCGTGCCCCAAGAACGGCTGAGTGACCAGTCCTGGTTCCGGCCTTGCGCGAGATCCATGTCACGTGAGCGGGAATACGGCGCGGCGATTCGGCGCTGCGAGTAAAGCGGCGGACCGAGGAGGCGCAGGGTGACCGTGGGCGAATTGACGCTCGACGCGGAGCAGTTGGGCGAGGAGTTGGGGGAGCGGGCGACGCTCGTGCAGTTCTCCAGCGCGTTCTGCGCCCCCTGCCGGGCCACCCGGCGGGTTCTCGCGGAGGTCGCCGCCATGGTCCCCGGTGTCTCCCATGTCGAGATCGATGCGGAGGCCAGGCTCGACCTCGTGCGGCGGAGCGGTGTCGTGAAGACGCCGACGGTGCTCGTCCTGGACGCGGGCGGCCGCGAGGTGCGCCGGGCGGCCGGACAACCGCGCAAGGCGGACGTCATCGCGGCGCTGGGGCAAGCGGTCTGAGGCTACGGCGCGTTCGCGGACCGGGGAAAGCCGGGGAATCGGGGGAGGGAGAAGACCTGGTGACGGATCTCCCAGATGACGGAACGCACTTGACTGCACGCGCCACGTATCGTCACCCTGACCGTATGCCTCCGGAACTCCTTCTCTACGAGCGGGTCCATGTCGACCTGGCCCGCTGTTCGAGCGCCCGCTGTCGCGTCCTCTGACGCAGCCACGGATCCCGCTCGAACCCTCCGGCAGAAGGACAACTCCATGACGGCCACGCCCGACCTGCGCTCCGCCCGGCCCGCCACTCCCGACCTGCTCCGCTCGGTCTTCCGGCAGCACGCCGCCGGTGTCGCGGTGATCACGGCCACCGGCGCCGCACCCGTGGGCTTCACCGCCACTTCCCTCACCTCCGTCTCCGCCGAACCCCCGGTCGTCTCGTTCGGCATCGGCCTGGGCGCCTCCAGCTGGCCCACCATCTCCGAAGCCGACTACATAGGCGTGCACATACTCGGCGAGCACCAGGCAGCTCTCGCCGCCACTTTCGCCAAGAGCGGCGCTGATCGCTTCGGCGCTCCCACTCGCTGGTTCGAGGGCCCCGAGGGCGTCCCCGTCCTCGACGGCGTCCTGGCCTGGCTCGTCTGCAGGGTCATCGCGCGCGTGCCGGCCGGCGACCATCGGATCGTGCTCGCCGAGGCGGTCCACGGCGACCCGGCGGGGGCGGGCCGCCCGCTGCTCTATCACCAGGGCCGCTTCAACGCGCTGCGTGACTGAAAGTTCCTGCACGGCACGATTACGGAGCGTTGGCAAGGTCACAGTTCAAAGCGCTTGCTCAGTGGGCATGATCTGGATGTACTGACGAGTAATATTTCGTTCGGAGCGCGGGCCGCCCCGACCGGAGGAGTCCGCCTCGGGCGCCTATGCTGCCTGCTAGAAGGCGCTGTCAGCCGCAGCAGCAGGGCCGCCCAGTAAAAGACGATTGCAGTAGGAGAGCCGGCGTGAGCTTGAGGATCGTTGTCACCGTGAAGTACGTGCCCGACGCCACCGGCGACCGGCACTTCGCTGATGACCTGACCGTCGACCGCGATGACGTGGACGGGCTGCTGTCGGAGCTGGACGAGTACGCGGTGGAGCAGGCGCTGCAGATCTCGGAGAACTCCGATGACGACGTGGAGATCACCGTCCTGACGGTGGGTCCGGAGGACGCGAAGGACGCGCTGCGCAAGGCGTTGTCGATGGGCGCGGACAAGGCGATCCACGTCGAGGACGACGACCTGCACGGCACCGACGCCCTCGGCACCTCCCTGGTGCTGGCCAAGGCGATCGAGAAGGCCGGCTACGACCTTGTCGTCTCCGGCATGGCCTCCACCGACGGCACCATGGGCATCGTCCCGGCGCTCGTCGCCGAGCGTCTGGGCGTGCCGCAGGTGACGCTCCTTTCCGAGGTCTCGGTCGAGGACGGCACCGTCAAGGGCCGCCGCGACGGCGACACGGCGTCCGAGCAGCTGGAGGCCGCGCTGCCGGCCGTCGTCTCGGTCACCGACCAGTCCGGTGAGGCGCGCTACCCCTCGTTCAAGGGGATCATGGCGGCGAAGAAGAAGCCGGTGGAGTCCTGGGACCTGTCGGACCTCGACATCGAGGCAGAAGAGGTCGGCCTGGAGGGTGCCTGGACCAAGGTCGAGTCGGCCACCGAGCGTCCGGCCCGCACCGCGGGCACGATCGTCAAGGACGAGGGTGAGGGCGGCAAGCAGCTCGCCGAGTTCCTCGCGGGCCAGAAGTTCATCTGAGCCTCGGCCGTTCCGGCAAGTTCACCCCACCTTCTTTGTGATTGCAGGAGATTGAAGACCCATGGCTGAAGTTCTGGTCTACGTCGACCACGTGGACGGTGCCGTCCGCAAGCCCACCCTCGAGCTGCTGACCCTGGCCCGCCGCATCGGCGAGCCGGTCGCCGTCGCGCTCGGCAACGGCGCGGGTGACACCGCCGCCGCGCTCGCCGAGCACGGCGCCGTCAAGGTCCTCACGCACGAGGCCGCCGAGTACGCCGACTACCTCGTCGTACCGAAGGTGGAGGCCCTGCAGGCCGCCGTCGAGGCCGTCTCCCCGGCCGCCGTCCTGATCCCGTCCTCCGCGGAGGGCAAGGAGATCGCCGCGCGTCTGGCGCTGCGCATCGAGTCCGGTGTCATCACCGACGCCGTCGACCTGGAGGCCGGTGACGAGGGCCCGGTCGCGACCCAGTCGGTGTTCGCCGCCTCCTTCACCACCAAGTCCCGCATCTCCCGCGGCACCCCGGTGATCACGGTCAAGCCCAACTCCGCCGCCGTCGAGGCCTCCCCGGCCGCCGGCAGCGTGGAGGCCCTGTCCGTCTCCTTCTCGGACAAGGCGACGGGCACCAAGGTCACCTCGCGCACCCCGCGCGAGTCGACCGGCCGCCCGGACCTGACCGAGGCCGCGATCGTGGTCTCCGGTGGCCGTGGCGTCAACGGTGCCGACAACTTCTCGATCATCGAGGCCCTCGCCGACTCGCTCGGTGCGGCCGTCGGTGCCTCGCGCGCCGCGGTGGACGCCGGCTGGTACCCGCACTCGAACCAGGTCGGCCAGACCGGCAAGGCGGTCTCGCCGCAGCTGTACATCGCCAACGGCATCTCCGGTGCGATCCAGCACCGCGCCGGCATGCAGACCTCGAAGACGATCGTGGCCGTCAACAAGGACGCCGAGGCCCCGATCTTCGACCTGGTCGACTACGGCGTCGTCGGCGACCTGTTCGACGTCGTCCCGCAGCTGACCGAAGAGGTCAAGTCCCGCAAGGGCTGATCCGTCCGGCTGTTCCGACGGGGCCGCGTGGCGTTCATCGCCGCGCGGCCCCGTCCGCGTACCGGGACCGTGCAAGAGGACCATTGACGCCGATCACGTCGCCCGTTAACTTCGCTATACGGATTGTTGATTCCGTGGAGCGGAAAGATCGAGCGTATGGAGGGTGCAGGAATGGGTCAGCAGGAGAAGGTGTCGACGAGCCTCGCGGGCGCGGTCAGCGAGGGCATCAGCGCCTCACTCGCCCCGGTCGACGCGGAGCTGGGCCGCCGCTATCCCGGAGACCCCGGCACCCGTCAGCCGGTCCACACGGTCTACGTCCCCGGTGACGCCTTCGACGCGAACACCGTCCGCTCCTGGGGCGACCAGGCCCTCGCACAGCTCGACGAGCACGCCCCGGACGCCGCCTCGTTCGCCGCCGTGCTCGGTCTGACCGACGACCTCGCCGAGCCGGTCCACAGCCGCGTACGGGCGAAGCTGGAGCGCGAGCCCGTCGAGGACCTGCGCGTCGACTTCGAGGACGGCTACCGGCCCGCCTCCGACGCCGACGAGGACGAGACGGCCGCCCGCGCCGCGCGCGTCATCTCCGAGGCGTACGCGAACGGAACGGCCGCCCCGTACATGGGCATCCGTATGAAGTGCATGGAGGCCCCGGTCCGCGACCGCGGCATCCGCACCCTCGACATCTTCCTCACCGGCCTCATGGAGCACGGCGGCCTGCCCGACGGGCTCGTGCTGACACTGCCGAAGGTGACGTACCCGGAGCAGGTCACCGCGATGGTGCGGCTCCTGGAGGCGTTCGAGAAGAGCCACGGCCTCGACGCGGGACGCCTCGGCTTCGAGATCCAGATCGAGACCAGCCAGTCCATCCTCGCCGCCGACGGCACCGCCGCCGTGGCCCGCATGATCGACGCAGCCGAGGGGCGCGCGACCGGCCTGCACTACGGCACGTTCGACTACAGCGCCTGCCTCGGCGTCTCCGCCGCGTACCAGGCCAGCGACCACCCGGCCGCCGACTACGCGAAGGCCGTCATGCAGGTCGCCGCCGCCGGCACGGGCGTCCGGGTCTCCGACGGCTCCACGAACGTGCTGCCCGTCGGCGCCACCGCGAAGGTGCACGACGCCTGGCGCCTGCACTACGGCCTCACGCGCCGCGCCCTCGCCCGCGCCTACTACCAGGGCTGGGACATGCACCCGGGCCACATCCCGACGCGCTACGCGGCCGTCTTCGCCTTCTACCGCGAGGGCTTCGAGCAGGCCGCCGCCCGCCTCGCCGCGTACGCGAACCAGGCCTCCGGTGACATCGCAGACGAGCCCGCCACCGCCAAGGCCCTCGCCGGGTACCTGCTGCGCGGCCTGGACTGCGGTGCGCTCGACGTCGCCGAGGTGGCCCGCCTGTCCGGCCTCACGCGGGCCGACCTGGAGGGCTACTCGGGGCCGCGCCGCGGCGGCCTGACGGTGACGGGCAAGTAGGAACTAGGCGGGCTCCTGAGGGAGCCCCCACGGACGGCGCTCGGACAGCCCCGGCACGTCGCGGGGCGCCGGCCGCACGGTCCGCGCTCCGGCGGGTGTCACCAGCGCTGTCGTCCCCTTGGGCAGCTTCATCTCGGCCCGGCCCACGCCGGTCGCCCGGAATTGCAGGCGCCGTCCGTGCTCGTCCCGTACGTCGATGTCACCGGCGATCCCGTGGTCGAGCACGAGCGGCGCACCGGCTTCACTGTGCACCCGGACCCAGCGCGTGGCACCGGCCGCGCGGACCGCGTCGATCACGAAGGCGCCCTGGGCGCGCAGCCCTTGGATGCTGGCGTCCGGCCAGCGCGCGGAGACGCCGGGGAAGACGCGCACCGGCCCCCCGTGGCTCTGCACCACCATGTCGAGCACCGACTGGCCCGCGGTCAGCGGGGACTCGACGGCGAGGTTGGTGCCCTCGACGTACATGGTGTTCTCGGTCATCCGGGCGTTGTGGAAGACATGGCCGTCCGTGAAGGACGTCAGCAGGTCGAGAGCCTGCTCGGGGCGGCCGATCCGGGAGGCCATCGACGAGGCGCAGGCGAAGCTGTACCCCGCCCAGAGCGTGCGGTCCTCGACCCAGTGGTCGAAGGTCGTGTCGATGAGGGCCCGGTCGGCGGCGCGTTCGTGGTCGTACTCGGCGAGCGGGTAGAGCCAGAGCATGTGGGAGAAGTGCCGGTGCGACTCGGTGAGAGGTGTGTGCGCCGATCATGACGCCGGTCGCGTCGCGCGGGTAGGGCGTGAGACGGTCCAGGATCTCCTGCCGGCGCACCGACTCGGGGTGCGTGGTGCGCAGCAGCCCAAGGCACTTCAAAAGCGTTGCGCAGCCCCAGCGCACCAGCGACAGGTCGTACGTGCAGTCCTCGGCGTCGGCGTACTCCGGGGAGCGGGTCAGCGGCAGGTGGAGGGCGCCGTCGCCGCCTTCGTACAGGAAGTGGTCGTAGAAGTTCACCGCCCGCGACAGGACCGGGTAGAGCACGTCGCGTACGACGGCCAGGTCCATGTGGTGTGGCGGTAGCTGAGCCAGATGTTGTGCAGGGCCCAGAGCAGATTGCCCGTGTTGTCGGTCTTGGTGGCGGTGCCGGGGATGCCGACGGTCTTCTCGCCCGGGCGCAGCGTCCAGTCGGAGGGGTGGGCGAGCGCGTACGTGTCGCCGTCGCGGTATTCGGGCGGGACGGAGACCGGGAGGTTCTTCTCGAAGGCGGTGAAGGTGGAGGTGACCGAGTCGAGTTCGGGGTGGTTCGAGCCCTGGATCAGCCACGTGGCTATCTGGACGTTGAGGTTCCACCAGACTGCCGACCAGCTGCCGCCCGTCTTCGGGTACCAAGGGCCCCATTCGGAGAGGGACGGGCCGCCCGCGCGCGTGGCACTCGCCGCCTTGGAGAGCTGGATCCAGTAGAAGCGGAAGTGAACCGACGATCCCGGCCTGATGGAGCCCCGCGCGCCCGGGGAAGGGGTGTGCGCAGGATAGGTCCGATCAATACGCAGCCGCAGGCGCGGCGAAATAGTCTAAAAACCCGCTATGCAGGGGTGAGTTGACCGAACGCATCCGATCAGTGACGGCCTCTCGCGCCCGCTTCACCCGGCCGACGAACCCGGCCGACGAACCCGGCCGAAGAACACGGCCCGATCACCGCGCAGGCGGAAGCTCTCCCGAACCGCGCTGGATCAGCCGCGTCGGCAGCTCGATCCGCTCCGGCAGCAGCGTCGCCCCGTCGAGCTGGCGGAACAGCCGCTCGGCGGCGGTCCGGCCCAGCTGTGCCGCGTCCTGCGCGACCACGGTCACGCCCGGCTGGAGCAGATCGCCCAGCTCGATGTCGTCGAAGCCGACCAGGGCGACGGGGCGGTCGAGTCCGGCCAGGACCCGGACCACGGTCACCGTCACACGGTTGTTGCCCGCGAAGATCGCCGTGACGGCGTCCTCGCCCTTCAGCATCTCCTCCGCCGCCTGCCGCACCCGCTCGGGATCGGTGACGCCCAGCGACATCCACTGTTCGTCGACGGATATCCCGGCGTCCTCCATGGCCGCCCGGTAGCCGCGCAGCCGCTCGGCCGCCGTGTGGATCCGCGGCTGGTCGCCGATGAAGCCGATGCGCCGGTGGCCGCCCGCGATGAGATGCGCGACACCGTCCCGCGCGCCGCCGAAACTGTCGGAGAGCACCACGTCCGCGTCGATCCGCCCGGCGGGGCGGTCCACGAACACGGTCGCAACGCCGGCCGCGATCTCCGGCTCCAGATAGCGGTGATCGTCACCGGCCGGGATCACGACGAGGCCGTCCACGCGGCGTGCGCACAGCGCGAGCACCAGCTCCTGCTCGCGCTCCGGGTCCTCGGCGCTGGAGCCGTTGATGAGCAGCGCCCCGTGCGCCCGCGCGACCTCTTCCACGGCGCGGCTGAGCGGGCCGTAGAACGGGTCCGCCAGATCCTCCAGGACCAGTCCGATGCTTGCCGTACGTCCCTTGCGCAGAACCCGGGCGCTGTCGTTGCGCCGGAAGCCGAGCGCGGCGATCGCCTCTTGTACGCGGCGCTCCGTGTCCGTCGTGACGCCCGGTTCGCCGTTGACGACCCGGGAGACCGTCTTGAGGCCCACCCCGGCGCGCGCGGCGACGTCCTTCATGGTCGGGCGGTTGCCGTAGCGGTTCTCGGTGCGGCGGGCGGTGCGATCCACTATGCGCTGTCCTGTCCTGTCGTCGCTGCCGGGAAGCCGGCCACCCGGGAGAGGTGACGGGCCCGATTCCTCAGGGCTCATCATCCTGTACGGGCGTGTGGCGTCGAGCATAGGGCCTGGACAACGTTGTCAGATGCGGGGGAGACTGTCCACCGCTCAAGCCGCTTCGTAGACTCTCGCTTTTTGGGCTTTCCTTCTCCGACCTGCCTTTCTCCAGGGGATCTGACACTGATGCACATGGACCTCGTCGCCGCGCTCGACATCGGCGGCACCAAGATCGCCGGCGCCCTCGTGGACGACCAGGGCGGCATCCTCGCGCGGGCGCAGCGGCCCACGCCCGCGCAGGAGGACGCCGAGACGGTGATGGGCGCGGTGGAGGAGGTCCTCACCGAGCTGACGGTGTCCGAGCTGTGGCCCCGGGCGCGGGCCGTCGGCATCGGCAGCGCGGGTCCCGTGGACCGGTCGGCCGGCACCGTCAGCCCGGTCAATGTGCCGGGGTGGCGCGGTTTCCCGCTCGTCTCGCGCGTGCGGGCGGTCGCGGGCGGCCTGCCGGTCGAGCTCGTCGGCGACGGTGTGGCGATGACGGCGGCCGAGCACTGGCAGGGCGCGGCGCGCGGCCATGACAACGCGCTGTGCATGGTGGTCTCCACCGGCGTCGGCGGCGGCCTGATCCTGGGCGGTCAGCTCCACCCCGGCCCCACCGGCAACGCGGGGCACATCGGCCACATCAGCGTCGATCTGGACGGCGACCCGTGCCCGTGCGGAGCGCGCGGCTGCGTCGAGCGCATCGCCAGCGGCCCCAACATCGCCCGCCGCGCCCTCGCCGACGGCTGGCTCCCGGAGGCCGACGGCGACACGTCCGCGGCCGCGGTGGCCCGCTCCGCGCACGCGGGCGACCGGGCGGCCGTCGCCTCCTTCGACCGCGCGGCGCAGGCCCTGGCGGCCGGCATCGCGGCGACGGCGACGCTCGTCGAGATCGACATCGCGGTGATCGGCGGGGGAGTGGCGAAGGCCGGCGACGTGCTCTTCGTCCCGCTGCGCCGCGCGCTGCGGGACTACGCCACGCTGTCCTTCGTGCAACGCCTCACGGTCGCCCCGGCGTCGACGGGCACCGACGCGGGTCTCGTGGGCGCGGCGGCCGCGGCCCTGCGATCCGGTCCCGTCCTGAACGGCGCGCGGCGGCAAGCAGTCTGACGAGCCGTCAAGGGTGTGCGGGACGGTCCCCGCACGCCCCCGGCCGAACGGGGATTCAGCAGGTCAGCTGCGCGTCACCCCAGTCCCCATGGTCGGAGTCGATCCCGTCTCCGCCGTCCGTGACGACCAGGCGCACCACCTGAGCCCCCGCCACATCGGCCGAAAGGGCCTGCGGAGCATCGGAGTTGGTGAGCATGCCGGTCGACGCGGCTTTACGGTCGTCGGCCCACACCTCGAACGTGACCGTGCCCTTCGTGCCCTTCTCGTCGTCGACGCCGACCTGTGCCGTGACGTGTTCGCACGAGCGGTCCGCGTAGAAGTCGACGGAACTCGCCGCGTGCACGCCCAGCCCCTTGGCGTACACCACACCGCCGACAGTGAGCGGGTTCCCGTCGCCCGCGGCGCTCTCGCCGTTGCTGGTGTTGCGCTCCACCGGCCCGTAGCCGTTGGTCGTCGAGAGCCACGGGAGATCACCCAGGGCCGAGGCGCCGCTCGGGGGAGCCGTCGCCACGGCCGCGGTCACCGGGACCGTGCTGGTGACCTTCGCGCCCTGCGGCGAGCGGTACGTGGCGCGCAGCGTGAGGTCGTACGAGCCCGTGGCCGAGCCCGCCGGGGCGCTCACCGTCCACCGGGTGCGCAGTGACTTGCCGCCCGGGACGACGGGGGCCTTCGTCGGCCCGTTCGCCTCGATCTTCCAGCCCTTGCCGGACGGCCCGCTCAGCGAGACGGCGACGTCGCGGGCCGGGGTGCGGCCCAGGTTCGCGAACGTACCGGAGGCCTTGGCGGAGGCGCCCGGTTCAACGAACACGTGCTCGTCCAGGCCGAGTTCGGCCGCCGGTGGATACGAGGCCCACTTCGGGTCGGCCGCCACCCGCAGCAGCACCGTGCCGTGCGCGGGGACCCTCGCCGCGAGCGTGCCCGCCGTGCTGGCGTTCTTGTGCTGCCACAGGTCGCGGGCGACGTACGCGGGGGCGGAGGGCAGTCCGACGGCCTCGGCCGTGGTCGCGACGCGCTGCGCGGAGCCCGTCTCGTTGAACAGGGCGACGGTGCGGCTGCCGTCCTCCATCTCCTTGGACACGACCCAGCGGCCGCCGTCGGACGAGACCACGGTCCCCTGCTTGCCCAGCGGGTCCTGGTCGACGGCGATGACGTCACGGTTGGAGAGGATCTCGTACGTCGTGCCGGACGCCGTGCGCAGGTCCGTGCCGATGAGCAGCGGCGACGCCATGACCGACCACATCGAGAAGTGGGTGCGGTACTCGGTGTCCGTCATGCCGCCGTTGCCGACCTCCAGCATGTCCGGGTCGTTCCAGTGGCCGGGTCCCGCGTACTGCGCGAGCGGCAGGTTCTGCTTCAACAGCGACAGCATCGAGCCCCAACTGTCGCTGATGTCACCGGTGGTGCGCCACAGTTGCCCGAGATCGCCGGCCCACTCCCATGGCTTGTTCTCGCCCCACTCGCAGATGCTGTAGACGATGGGCCGCCCGGTGGCGCGCAGTGCGTCGCGCATCGTCGTGTAGCGCTGCTTGGCATCGACGCCCTGGTTGTTGCAGTTGTCGTACTTGAGGTAGTCGACGCCCCAGTCGGCGAACTGCCGCGCGTCGCTGTACTCGTGCCCGAGCGCCCCCGGGAAGCCCACGTTGCTGCAGGTCTTCGTGCCCGCGCTCGTGTAGATGCCGAGCTTGAGGCCCTTGGAGTGGACATAGTCCGCAACTGCCTTGATTCCATTGGGGAACCGGGCCGGGTCGGGCACCAACTTCCCGTTCGCGTCACGTGCGGACAGGGCCCAGCAGTCGTCCAGGTTCACATACTGGTACCCGGCGTCCTTGAGGCCCTTGTCCACGAACAGATCGGCGATGCCCTTCACCATGCTCTCGTCGAAGTCCGCGCTGCAGTGTGTGGAGTTCCAGTTGTTGAAGCCCATGGGCGGAGTGAGCGCCAGTCCTTCGTCGAGTGCGGGCGACGACTCGGCAGGTGCGGGGCGGGATGCCGTGGCGGATGCGGGTGCCGCCACGACTCCGCCGGCGCACAGCACCGACACGGCCACCGCTGCGACGACTCTTCGCCGGACGGGGCTGGTGCTGCGGGTGGGAAGACGACGCATGGTGACGTTCCTCCGTACTCCCGGAAAGATGGAATTACTGCATGTACGTGTCACGTGTGCGCGTTTACGTTAAGGCGTGTTGGAGTCTGTTGGAAGACCGGCGGCGGTATGCCGGTTCGACCGTTCGGTTGTGTTGGGTTGTCCGCCGAGACGGAGGCCTGACGCGGCCTGCCCGGGACATGCGTGTGCCCCCTCGGAAAGGAGGGGGCACAGGCGCTGCTTCTTTACGTGCTGTCTTGCCGTCCCGCTGTCTTGCGGTCCTGCCGTACTACTTGTCGTCGCGCATCGAGTCGCGGAGGCCCTCGGCCTTGTCGCGCGTCTTGTCGGCCGCCTTGCGCGCGTCGCTCTTGGCCTGGTCGACCTTGCCCTCGGACTTCATACGCTCGTTGCCGGTGGCCTTGCCGGCCATCTCCTTGGCCTTGCCCTTGGCCTTGTCCATGGCGTTCTCGCCCATGATTGCTCCTCGGTTGGTGAGCTGCGGGGTCGACTGCCACGCTAGGAGCGACTCGGGCGAGCCGCATCCGGAGCGATCACTCGGCGTGACCGGCCCGGCGGCCGCTCAGCGCAGTGCCTCCTCGAGCGTCGCGACCGGGTGCAGCGCCTCGGTCAGGCCCGAGAGTTCGATGATGCGGAGTGTCAGACGGTGGCTGCACACCACCGTGACATGTCCGCCGCGACCCGTGGCCCTGCGATGGGCGCGCACCAGGAGGGAGAGTCCGGAGCAGTCGAGAAACGTGGTGCCGGTGAGATCGATCACCACGATGCGGTACGGGCCCGCTGCCACGGTGTCCACCAGCGGAGCCATGCGCTGGAAGGCGAGAAGGTCGATCTCGCCGAAGAGTTCGACCACGGCGCAGTCGCCTGGTGTGCGCACCACCGGTGGATACACGGCTTCGTCGGCACCTGTCATGTCTGCGGTGCCGTCGCAGTTCTCGAAGCCGTCGTCGGAGACGTAGTCCTGTTTGTTGCCCTGTCGCATCGGTCCCCCCGGGCCGAGCACCTGTCCGGCTCCGGGGAGCCGTCCGCGCTGCCACATGTTTCGTGCGAACGAATCGGGAGGTCACCGGGGACTGGGGCGCCTGGTCGGCCACGGTATCGGCACTTTCGGCGGCGCGTTGTGCCGTAACGATTCCGGAGACCCTGACATCACTTGATGGGGTGAATTGATGGTGAAGTGCTTGACTTGTAAAGGGACGGCTGAACGAGAAAGTCGTTCGACAGGCGGGATCCGGCACGCTGTGATGGACCGGTCCCCCGTCGCTCGCCTTACCCGTCGCCGCACCCCGAATTCGCAACAGGAGCAGCCGACTTGGTCACCGTGCCCGATCCGGACCACCGGCCCGCCATCGACACCGCCCTGGTCCGACGCCTCGTCGACACTCAGTTCCCGCACTGGGCCGGGCTGCCCCTGAAGCTGATCGACCCGGCCGGGTCGGACCACGTCATCCACCGTTTGGGCGAGGAGCTGTCGGTCCGGCTGCCCCGGCATACGGGAGCCATCGGGCAGGCGGAGAAGGAGCGGTACTGGTTGCCCCGGCTCGCCCCGCGGCTTCCGCTGGCCGTGCCCGTCCCGGTGACCGTGGGGCGGCCCGCGCTCGGCTACCCCTGGCCGTGGGCGGTGACCCGCTGGCTGGACGGTGAGGTGGCCACGGTCGGGAAGCTCGGTGACTCGTCGGAGGCGGCGCGCGAACTGGCCGAATTTCTCAGTGCGTTGCAGAGTTTCGCCCCGGATGCGGATGCGGATGCGGATGCGGATGCTGGCGAGGGCGAGGGTGCTGACGGCTCGGCGGCCGGACTGGCCGGACTGGCCGGGCGGGACGGCAGCACGCGGGCCGCCATCGCCGCGGTCGCCGACGTCTTCGACGCGCCCGCGCTGACGGCACTGTGGGACGCCGCACTGTCCTGCCCCGGCCATCAGGGCCCGCCGGTGTGGTGCCACGGCGACTTCCACACCGGCAACCTGCTCACCGTCGACGGCCGCCTCGGCGCGGTCATCGATTTCGGCAACTTCGGCCCGGGCGACCCCGCCGTCGACCTGATGATCGCCTTCACATTGATGTCCGCGGAGACCCGCGCGGTCTTCCGAGGCGCACTTGGCGTCGACGACGCGACCTGGCTGCGCGGGCGCGGCTGGGCCCTGACCACCGGCCTCTCCGCCTACACGGCGTACGCGGCCACCAGTCCGCGGATCGCGGAGCAGACGTCGCGCCAGATCCGGGCGGCGCTGGCCGGTTGACCGGAGCCGCGGGCCCCGTGTGCGCGGCGCACACCCCGTGTGAACGCTGTGCCGCGACGGCATCCCCGCACACGCTTCTGCCGTCCGCGCGGCTGCGCTTGACTCGTACTGGGAACACCGGGAGGCCGGACATGGGCCGGCGGCCCGCCGTCGGGCAGCGGTGGTCGCCCCGGCCTTCCGGTCCACCCGTGCCCCGCCTGCCGCGACATCCCCGAGGCGGCGGGCGGGACGCCCCGTAGGGTCTGCCCGAGGCCGCGATCACGTCGGGTGACCGCGACCGCCCCAGGGGGAACAGCTGTGGACGTCCGACCGCGGACACGTGTCTCCGCGTACGCGCTGGCACTCAAGGAGGGCCGCGTCCTGCTCGGCCGACTCGCCGACACCTCACCGGTCTTCGAACCGGGCCTGTGGCATCTGCCCGGCGGAGGCATCGACCACGGCGAGCAGCCGGCGCAGGCGCTGGAACGGGAGCTCCGCGAGGAGACGGGCCTGGACCTCGTCGAAGCCCGGCTCATCGACAGCCGCGCGTACACCGTGCAACGGGGCGGCGTGCACTGGCACTTGATCGCCCTGTTCTACGCCGTCGAACTCAAGGGAGACACGCCTGAGGTCGTCGAGGTGGCGGGGACGACGGAAGCGGTGGAGTGGATCCCGCTCGCGGAACTGGACGAGTCGATGCTGTCGCCGGCGGCGGTGGATGGGTTGCGGCTGGTGACGGCGGGGGCCTGACGAACCGGTGCGGGCGGCGCGACTCGTCATCAGCGAGTCGTCGCCCCTCGACCGCCGGCTGCCGTCGCCACTTGGTGAGCCGTGCGCTGTCAGTTGCCGTCCATCAGCCGTGAGCCGTCGCCGCGCTTCGTGGGCCCTCGGCTGTCGTCCGTCAACTGTGATGCGTGAGCTGCCAGCTAGCCGGTAGCCGCGGTCGTGGTCCGTGAGCGGCGGGCCGTCAGCCGTCAGCCGCCAGCTGTGCGTTGTCGGCTGTCAGCTGTGAGTCGTGATCTAGCCATCCGCCAGCCTTGGGGCGCCCGCTGTCGTGCGTCAGCCGTGCTCGTTGTCGGTGAGCGGTGAGCCGGCATCGGCT
>NZ_JBFAKV010000013.1:0-193659 GCF_040655895.1 Streptomyces sp. NPDC050264 | reverse complement strand
CTAGTTGTGGCCCGTCGGTTGTCGTGCGTAAGCCGTGCGCTGTCAGCCGTGCTCGTTGTCGGTGAGCGGTGAGCCGGCATCGGCTAGTTGTGGCCCGTCGGTTGTCGTGCGTAAGCCGTGCGCTGTCAGCCGTGCTCGTCGTCGGTGAGCGGTGAGCCGGCATCCGCCAGCTGTGGCCCGTCGGTTGGCGTCCGTCAGCCGTGGGTCGTGAGCCGGCCGGTAGCCGCAGTCGTCATCCGTGAGCGGTGGGCTGTCGTCCGTAAGCCGTGAACCGTCAGTCCGCAGCTGTCCCGGCCCTGAGCCGCGAGACTA
This sequence comes from Streptomyces sp. NPDC050264, assembly GCF_040655895.1. NCBI lineage: Bacteria > Bacillati > Actinomycetota > Actinomycetes > Kitasatosporales > Streptomycetaceae > Streptomyces > Streptomyces sp. NPDC050264. The sequence continues at coordinate 193,347 of NZ_JBFAKV010000013.1, read as the reverse complement.
TGGCCCTCAGCCCGCAACCACACAGGTGGAGTCCGCCAGCGCAGAACCGTGAGGCTTCGGCTGCAAGCCCTGTGCCGTCGCGTTTCAAGCCGCCTTCACGATCTCCCCACGGACCGCGGCCGCCCACTCCACCACGAGCACCTCGTACTCCCGGCGTTGCGAGTCGCTCAATCGGCCGCCGGAGCGCGCCATGAGGCCGCGGATCTGCTCGTTCAACTCGTCGGCAGACCGCGCGGGAGCACGGGACTCGGTGGGGATCATGTGAAGAGACTAGCGGGCGGCACTGACAACGTGCCTCCGACTTATGAACCGCCGACCGCCAGAGGGTGATCGTCGGGCTCTGAAATGTGCCCGGAAACCGCCCCTCATCAGCATCTGGTTTCCGCAGCGGGGTGTTGCGGGCAAGCCTCAGGAGGCCGACGGATGAGGGGGAACCGTGATCGTCTGGGTCAACGGTGCGTCCCGTGCGGGGAAGACCGCCGCCGCACGGGAGCTGATCGATCTGCTCCCGAACTGCACGCTCTTCGACCCCGAGGTGATCGACGGCGAGCTGGAGCGGCTGCTGCCGCCCAAGCGGCTCGCCGAGGTGAGCGACCATCAGAATTTGCCGATCTGGCGGCGGCTCGTGGTGGACACCGCGGCGGCCCTGCTCGCCGAGGTGGGCGGAGTGCTCGTGGTGCCGATGGGGCTGTTGCGACAGGAGTACCGGGACGAGATCTTCGGCGGTCTCGCGGCCCGGCGGATCCCTGTGTGCCATGTGCTCCTTGCTCCCGGGGAAACGATCCTGCGCGAGCGGGACCCCGGTGGCGAGACTCCCACGGACATCGAGCCCTACCGCGCCGCCCTGGCGAACTGGCTCGCCGCCGACGCCTACCTCGTGGACAACAGCGCGCTGACCCCGTACGACACCGCCGTGCGGATCGCCGCCGCGGTGCGTACCGGGGAGGCGCCCCTGTCCGACATCGTGCAGACCCCGGAGCCGACCGCCGAGACGGTCGCCGCGGGCGTGCTGCTCTTCGACGAGGAGGGGCGGGTGCTGCTCGTCGACCCCACGTACAAGCCGGGCTGGGAGTTCCCCGGTGGTGTCGTCGAGCCGGGCGAGGCGCCCGCCCGCGCCGGGATGCGGGAGGTCGCCGAGGAGACCGGGATCCAACTCAGCGACGTACCAAGGCTGTTGGTCGTCGACTGGGAGTCGCCCGTGCCGCCCCGCTACGGCGGCCTGCGGCTGCTCTTCGACGGCGGGCCGCTGACGAGTGCCGCGGCACGGCACGTCCTGCTGCCCGGACCGGAGTTGCGGGCCTGGCGGTTCGTGAGCGAGAGCGAGGCGGCCGGGCTGCTGCCCCCGGTCCGCTTCGAGCGGCTGCGCTGGGCCCTTCGCGCCCGCGAGCGCGGCGCCGTCCACTATCTGGAGGCCGGAGTCCCGGTCGGCTGACAGCGTCAGGCGGGTGCGTACGGTGCCGCTGCCGTGCGCAGCGCTGTGGCCGCCCCGCCCACCACCGGGTCCCCGTGACCGAAGCACGCCACGTCGCTGTCGAGCGCGGCGAGCCGCCGGAAGGAGGCGATGGCCCGGTCGCGCTGCAGATTGAGTACGCCGAGCATGACCTGACCGTCCACGGGCGAGGCGGCCACCGCGTCGCCCGTGAACAGGACGCCGTGCGCGGGGAGTCGGAGCGCGATCGAGCCGTCGGTGTGCCCCGGCGCGCCGACCACCCGCGCCCCGTCCCCGAAGTCGAGGACGTCACCGTCCGCCAACTCCTCGACGGACGGCGGGAGTACGGGCCGGACGGGCCGGGGCGGGAGCTGAGCCAGTGCCTGCGCGTGGAGCGGGCGCTCCCAGTCCTCCGGGACGGGGTCGGGCCCCTCGGCCTCGCCCCGCACGAACGGCGCGTCGTTCCGGTGTGCGTACACCTGGGCCCCGCTCAGCCGCGCGAACTCCCCGGCGCCGCCCGCGTGGTCCTCGTGGAAGTGTGTGAGCACGATCCGCCGTACGTCCTCGGGAGCGTGCCCCCACTCGCGTACGGCGTCGGCGATCGGCTGACCGGCCCCGGCCGCGCCCGCGTCGATCAGGGTCAACTCGGCGCCGTCGCGCCAGAGATAGGCCTGCCCCACGGGGAAGCGCAGCAGGCGGAGCCGGGGAGTGAGGTCGATCGTGTCCGTCAGCTTGTAGGTCGTCATGAAACGACCGTACGAAGCTCACGGACACGACCGTGTCCTACTCGGCTCTGGGCAGAGAAGCGGCCGACCGGGCGGGTCGGGCGGTCAGTTGGCGGCCGCGTATTTCTGCAGGAAGCGCGCCTCCGCCACCGAGAGACGCTCCAACTCCTCCGGCGACACACTCTCGTTGACCGCGTGGATCTGGGCCTCCGGCTCGCTCAGGCCGATGAGGAGGATCTCCGCCTCGGGGTAGAGCGAGGCGAGCGTGTTGCAGAGGGGGATGGAGCCGCCCTGGCCCGCGTACTGCATCTCCTGGCCGTCGTACGCCTCCGCCATCGCCTCCGCCATCGCGGCGTACGCGGGGCTGGCGGTGTCCGCGCGGAACGGCTGGCCCTGGCCGACCTGTTCGACCTGCACCCGGGCGCCCCACGGGGTGCGGGCCTCGACGTGCGCCATCAGGAGCTTGGTCGCCTCGGCGGCGTCCGTGCCCGGCGGCACGCGCAGGCTGATCAGCGCGCGGGCGCCGGCCTGCACGGACGGCGTCGCGCCGACCACCGGCGGGCAGTCGATGCCGAGCACGGTCACGGCGGGCCGCGCCCAGATGCGGTCGGCGACCGTGCCCGATCCGATCAGTTCGACCCCGTCGAGCACCTTCGCGTCCTTGCGGAACGCGTCCTCCTCGTACTGCAGCCCGTCCCAGGACTCCGACGGTTCCAGACCGTCGACGGTCGTGGAGCCGTCCTCGGCGCGCAGCGAGTCCAGTACGCGCACCAGCGCGGCCAGCGCGTCGGGTGCCGCGCCGCCGAACTGGCCGGAGTGCAGATTGCCTTCGAGGGTGTCGATCTGGACGCGGACCAGCGTCATGCCGCGCAGCGTGGCCGTCGCGGTGGGCAGGCCGACGCGGAAGTTGCCCGCGTCACCGATGACGATCGTGTCGGCGCGCAGCAAGTCGGGGTGCTGCTCGGCGTAGCGCTCGAGGCCTCCGGTGCCCTGCTCCTCCGAGCCTTCCGCGATCACCTTGACGCCGACCGGGACCCCGCCGTTCGCCTTGAGCGCGCGGATCGCCAGGAGGTGCAGCAGGACACCGCCCTTGCAGTCGGCCGCGCCGCGTCCGTACCAGCGGCCGTCCTCGCGCTCCGTCAGCTCGAACGGCGGCGTCACCCACGCGTCCTCGTCCAGCGGCGGCTGCACGTCGTAGTGCGCGTACAGCAGCACCGTCGGCGCGCCCGCGGGCCCGGGCAGGAAGCCGTAGACCGACTGGGTGCCGTCCGGGGTGTCGAGCAGCGCGACGTCCTCGAAGCCCTCGTCGCGCAGCGCGTCGGCGACCCAGTTCGCGGCGCCCTCACTCTCGCTCTTCGGATACTGAGCGAAATCCGCCACCGATTTGAAAGCCACCAGTTCGGCCAGCTCAGCCTTCGCGCGGGGCAGAAGGGAGGCGACGGTCTCGGCGATCGGACGCGGCGACATGGGCACGCTCCTCGTAGGTGCGACGTTGTACGGGGTGTGCCGATGATCCTCCCACAGCAGGTCACGGGACGGCCCGCCGTAGGATGCCTGGGAAACGTGCGGCAGGCAGCTGGATCGGGAGCAGTAGACCATCGTGAGCAGCGAGAACTCGACGGGCGGCAACGACATGGACGACGAGCGGGCCATGGAGGTGTGGGACGTCGTCGTCGTGGGCGCGGGCCCCGCCGGGGCGTCCGCCGCCTACGCGGCCGCGGTCGCCGGACGGCGGGTCCTGCTTCTGGAGAAAGCGGAGATCCCGCGGTACAAGACATGTGGCGGCGGCATCATCGGCCCCTCGAGGGACTCGCTGCCGCCCGGCTTCGAGTTGCCGCTGAAGGACCGGATCAACGCGGTGACGTTCTCCCTGAACGGCAAGTACGCGCGGACCCGGCGCTCCAAGAGCATGCTGTTCGGGCTCATCAACCGGCCCGAGTTCGACGCGCAGCTCGTCGAGCACGCGCAGAAGGCGGGCGCCGAACTGCGTACCGGCGCCACCGTCTCGCGCGTCGAGCAGCACGGTTCCGGGGTGCCCGACCGGCGCACGGTCGCCGTTGTCCTCCAGGACGGAGAGACGGTGCTCGCGCGGGCCGTGGTCGGCGCGGACGGCAGCGCCAGCCGCATAGGAGCGCACGTCGGGGTCAAGCTCGACCAGGTCGACCTGGGCCTGGAGGCGGAGATCCCGGTTCCGCAGGCGGTCGCCGACGACTGGCGCGGCCGCGTCCTCATCGACTGGGGCCCGATGCCCGGCAGTTACGGCTGGGTCTTCCCGAAGGACGACACCCTCACCGTCGGCGTGATCTCTGCCCGCGGCGAAGGAGCCGCCACCAAGCGGTACTTGGAGGACTTCATCGGGCGGCTCGGGCTCGCCGGGTTCGAGCCGGCGATCTCCTCCGGGCACCTGACGCGCTGCCGCGCCGACGACTCGCCGCTCTCCCGCGGCCGGGTCCTGGTCTGCGGCGACGCCGCGGGGCTGCTCGAACCGTGGACCCGCGAGGGCATCTCGTTCGCGCTGCGTTCCGGGCGGCTCGCGGGGGAGTGGGCGGTGCGCGTCTCCGAGGCGCACGACGCGGTGGACGCCCGCCGGCAGGCGCTGAACTACGCGTTCGCCATCAAGGCCGGGCTCGGCGTCGAGATGGCCGTCGGCAAGAGCATGCTGACGCTCTTCGAGCGCAAGCCGGGTCTGCTGCACGCGGCGCTCACCGGATTCCGTCCCGCGTGGAACGCGTTCGCGAGGATCACCCGGGGCTCCTCCACCCTCGCCGAGCTGGTGAGGACGCATCCCATGGCGGGACGGGCCCTGTCGCGGCTCGAACGCTGAGCGGCCGGCCCGGCGGTCCGGCGCCGAGCGGTCAGCCTTTGAGGTCGACCCGGAACACGGGGTGGTCGGGGGCGATGCGGCGCAGTTCCTCGTCGGACGAGTCGGGGCCCACCCCGTTGAAGAACACGCCGACCTCGGCCTTCCAGCGCTTGAGGTAGGCGCGCAGCAGTGCGGGCTTGTCGTCGTCGGCGACCTCGGTGGCGGTGAACGCGTCGGCCTTCTTGCCCAGGCGCAGTTCCCCGCCGCCCGCGGCCCGCATGTTGTGCGTCCACTGCACATGGCCGCGGGGGGCGACGAGGTACGGCTGGCCGTCGACCGTCAGCAGGTTGACGGGAGTGGTGCGCCAGGCGCCGCTCTTGCGGCCGCGGACGGCCAGCACCCGGGAGCCCCAGACGCTGAGGCCCCGGCGGGTCAGCCACGACACGGAGCGGTTCAGGACGTTGAGGGTGAACCAGCCGGGCTTCTGGACGTGCGCAGACGTGGACACGGGATCCCCCAGGAAGTGACGTGTGAGAGCACTGCTCTCGCTTGAGAGCAGTCTGCACGAGATCGGTGATCTTTGGCAAGAGCAGTGCTCTCTTTTCAGTGCGCCGCTCCAAAGTGTGTGCAGTGCTCCGCAGGCGTGCGACACTGACCTCATGAGTACGAGCCGCAGCACGCCCCCACGCGCCACGCAGGGAGCCCGCGCCCGCGCGCGGCAGGAGGTCACCGCCGCCATCAAGGACGAGGCGCGCAGACAGCTCGCCGAGGACGGCGCCGCCAAGCTCTCGCTGCGCGCCGTCGCCCGCGAACTCGGCATGGTCTCCTCGGCCCTGTACCGCTACTTCCCCAGCCGCGACGAGCTGTTGACCGCCCTGATCATCGACGCGTACGACTCCCTGGGCGCGGCGGCAGAAGAGGCGGACGCGGCGTTCCGCGACGTCGGCGACGAGCCGACGCCGACCGGTCGCTGGGTCACCGTGTGCCAGGCCGTGCGGGCGTGGGCGTTGGCGCATCCGCACGAATACGCGCTCATCTACGGCTCGCCCGTTCCCGGTTACACCGCCCCCACCAGCACGGTCCCGGCCGCTTCCCGGGTCGGGCTGCTGCTCATCGGCATCGTGCGCGAGGCCTACGAGGGCAAGGGGGTGGCGCTGCCGCCGCTGACACCCGGGGTGCGGGCCGAGGCACGCCGGATCGCCGCCGACCTCGCCCCGGACCTCCCCCCGGAGGTGGCGGCCGCGCTCGTCGCCGCGTGGGCCCAGCTGTTCGGGCTCGTCGGCTTCGAGGTGTTCGGCCAGTTCCACCGGGTCGTCGAGGACCGCGCCGCGTTCTTCACCCATGCCGCGGCGGGGCTCGCCCACGGGGTCGGCCTGCTGCGGTAGCCCGGCCGGAAGCCACCCCGCTCGGGTCTGTCTTCAAACTCCCCTCTGCCCGGTGACGCCCGGCAAGCACTCTCGCCGCACCGGGCGCAAAGCCGGGTACGCCCCTAACGGCGGGCCGACGAGGAGCGGCTGCGCATCGCCCGGGAACTGCACGACGTACTGGCCCACTCCATCTCCGTGATCAACGTGCAGGCGGGCGTCGGGCTCGCCCTGCTCGACTCGGACCCGGAACAGGCGAGAACCGCCCTGGCCACCATCAAGGACGCGAGCAAGGAAGCGCTGGGCGAGGTGCGGCAGGTCCTCGACACGCTCAGGGCTCCAGGGGACGCGCCGCGGGCCCCCGCGCCCGGCCTCGACCGGCTGCCGGAGCTCGTCGAGCAGGCGGCCGGGGCCGGACTCACCGTCGACGTACGAACGGACGGGGAGCGGCCGGCGCTGCCGCCGGGCGTCGACCTCGCGGCGTTCCGGATCGTGCAGGAAGCGCTCACCAATGTCGTACGGCACTCCGCATCGCGCCGGGCGCGGGTCCGACTCCGCTACGCGAAGGGCCTGTTGACGCTCACCGCCGACGACGACGGGCCCGCGAGCCACGCCGAGGCGGGCGGCAGCGGCAACGGACTCGCCGGAATGCGCGAGCGCGCCGCCGCCCTCGGTGGCACGATCGAGGCGGGTCCGCGCCCGGACGGCGGCTTCCGTGTCGTCGCCGAACTGCCGCTCACCTCCGCGTAATCCCCGACCTCATCGCTCTCGTCACCCCCGTCGTCACAGGAGGCCCTCGGTTGATCCGCGTACTGCTCGCCGACGACCAGTCGCTCGTCCGCGCCGGGTTCAAGGCACTGCTCGACGCGCAGAGCGACATCGAGGTCGCGGGCGAGGCCGCCGACGGGGAGGAAGCGGTGCGCGCGGTGCGTGAACTGCGGCCCGACGTCGCCCTCATGGACATCCGGATGCCTCTCCTGGACGGGCTCGCCGCGACCCGGCGGATCGGCGCCGACGCGGATCTCGCGGCGGTGAAGGTGGTCATGCTCACCACCTTCGAACTCGACGAGTACGTCTTCGAGGCGATCCGTTCCGGGGCCTCCGGTTTTCTCGTCAAGGACACCGAACCGGCCGAACTGCTGCGCGCCGTACGGGCCGTCGTGCACGGGGACGCGCTGCTGTCGCCGGGCGTCACCCGGCGCCTGATCGCCGAGTTCGCGGCCCGCTCCAAGGAGCCGACGGCCGCCGTGCCGCTCTCCGGACTGACCGAGCGGGAGCGGGAGGTGATGGCGCTCGTCGGCATCGGTCTGTCCAACGCGGAGATCGCGCGCCGTCTGGTGGTCAGCCCGCTCACCGCGAAGACCCACGTGAGCCGCACGATGGTCAAGCTGGGCGCTCGCGACCGCGCCCAACTGGTCGTCCTGGCCTATGAGTCGGGCCTTGTCCGTCCCGGCTGGCTGGGCTGAGCCGCGTACGCGTCCTCGTGTCCCGGGGCGGGGCGCAGGGCCGTGTCCATGTGGCGCAGCCGCTCCAGGGAACGGCGACGCATCCAGAGGACCCACGTGCAGAACCCGGCCGTGCCGACCGCGAAGACGGCCGGGAAGGTCCACGATCCGGTGGCGATACCGAGGGCCAGCAGGCCGGCGGCGATCAGCCCCATGAAGCCCAGCCAGTACGGCAGCCACCGGCGACCGCGCTCGATCTGCCTCAACTGGTCGTCGACCAGGCCCCGCATCGCGGTCCGCTCGGCGGGGTCGTGGGGCTCCTCGCCGTGGCGGATCTTGCGGGAGAGGGCGGCGACTCCCCGCTGATCGGTGCCGGCCGCGCGACCGGCCCTGCGGCGCTGCGCGGCCAGGAAGGCGAGGGCGATCCCCGTGTACAGCGCGCCCTTGATCACCCATAACGCGGGATGCTCCGACGGCCGGAACAGGGCGGAGAGTCCTGTGCCCACCAGGAACATCGCGGCGCCCTGTGCGGCCAGGCTGTGGTCGAGCCACCGTTTGAAGGTGTGCACGGCTTGTACCCCCTCGGTTTCACCGGACATGTTCCTTCCCGGTTACCCCGCGATGCCCGGCTCACCGACCACGGGCCGGTGGGCCGGGCATCGCTCGCGGGGGCTGCGAAACGATGTCAGTCCCGGAGCGCGAGCCGTGCTTCGTCGGCCTCCTTGTGTACGGACGTGACGACCACGACGGTGTCCTGCGGGCGGCGCGTGCGCAGACCGGGGAGCGTGACCAGCAGACCCGCCAGGGCGACAGCGGTGACGACCACCAGGCCGGGGCGGTAGCTGTCCAGGACCGCCTGCGGCGAAGCGCCCTCGGGGGCGTTCGCGGTGATCACGGCCGTCACCACCGCGAGGAAGATCGCGCCGCCGACCTGCACGGAGGTGTTGAGCAGACCGGAGACCATGCCCTGCTCGTCGTCGTGCACGCCGTTGGTGGCCTGGATGTTGAGCGAGGGGAAGACCAGGGCGCAGGCCGCGCCGATCAGCAGCATCGTCGGCAGGATGACGGCCGCGTAGACCGGGTCGAGGCTGATCCGCAGGAACAGGGCGTAGCCGAGCACCATGAGCGCGAAGCCCACCGCGATCACCCGGGGCGTGCCGAAGCGGTCCACGATCGCGCCGACCTTCGTCGACGACAGGGCCACCAGGGCGCCCGCGGGCAGGAACGCGAGGGCCATGCTCAGCGCCGACCAGCCCAGCAGCGACTGCAGGTACAGCGTCGCCAGGAACTGGAAGCTGACGTAACTGCCGAAGAAGGTCATCGCGCCCAGCTGGGCACGGATCTGCGAGCCGGAGCGCAGCACCCCGAGCCGGATCAGTGGTCCCGGCGAGCGGCGCTCGATGCGGAGGAACAGGGTGAGCAGCACGGCGACGGCGAGGAAGGAGAGCAGGGTGCGCGGCGAGCCCCAGCCGGCTTGCGGCGCCTGCACCACGGTGAAGACCAGCAGCAGCATGGAGAGGGTGCCGGTGATGGCGCCCGGGATGTCGTAGCCGCGGTGGTTCTCCTCCTTGGCGCTGTGCGGGATCAGTTTGAGGCCGAGCAGCAGCGCGATCACGGCGATCGGCGCGGGCAGCAGCATGGTGAGGCGCCAGCTCGCCTCCGTCAACAGGCCGGAGAGGACGAGGCCCATGGAGAAACCGGTGGCGGCGCAGGTGGTGTAGATGGACAGGGCGCGGTTGCGGAGCGGGCCCTCGGCGAACGTGGTCGTGATGATGGAAAGGCCGGCGGGCGCGGTGAACGCGGCGCTCAACCCCTTGATGAAGCGGCTCGCGATGAGCAGCGGCCCCGAGTCGACGAGCCCGCCGAGCAGGGACGCGACCGCGAAGACGCCGAGCGCGATGAGGAAGACGCGGCGCCGCCCGAGCAGGTCGGCCGCACGGCCGCCGAGCAGCAACAGGCCGCCGTAGCCCAGGATGTAGCCGCTGACGACCCATTGCAGCGTCGAGGTCGACAGGCCCAGTTCCGAGCCGATCGAGGGCAGGGCCACGCCGACCATCGACACGTCGAGCGCGTCGAGGAACATCGCGGCGCAGAGCACGAGCAGGGTCCCCCACAAGCGAGGGGACCAGCGCTCCTGAACCTGTGCGGAAGGCTCCGGGGACGACGGAGCGGTGGTGAGCGGAGAGGTCATGCGGAGCACGGTACATGCGCATGCATTGACTGCAAGTGCATTTAATTCCGATGCAACAAAAGGCGCCATTTCTGCTACGGTGCGGTACATGGCGGCACAGAAGTCGGAAGCGAGGGCCGCGTCGGGCCTCGTGGATCAGTGGCGGGACATCCTCGCGGTTCACGCGCGCACGATGTGCGAGCTCGACCGTGAACTGCATCGACACGGCCTGGGCGCAAGCGACTTCGAGGTTCTCGACGTGCTTGCCGAAGGCGCCGCGGAGGACGGCACGTCCGGGTTCCGGGTGCAGGAGATCGCCTCGCAGGTCCATCTGAGCCAGAGCGCCCTGTCCCGCCTCATCGGGCGCCTGGAGAAGGACGGGCTCGTGGAGCGCGGCATGTGCAGCGAGGACCGGCGCGGAGTGCGGGTCTGCCTCACCTCCAAAGGACGCGATCTGCACGGCGAGGTGCGGCCGCTGCAACGGGCCGTCCTGAGCCGGATGCTGGAGCCCGGCGCCTGACCGGCCGTTGTCGCCGGGGGCCGGTCAGCCCCAGGTGATCGCGGAGCGCTCCCGCCACAGCGCGGCCACCGACGCGTCGCCCGTCAGGGACGGGAACGGCAGCCGGTTCCACAGCGACAAGTAGAGACGCGCGGCGGGCCCCGCCAGCTCGCAGTCCGCCTCGCCCCGCGCGCCCCGCTCGGCCACCGGTGGCTCTTCGGAGATGCGCACCGTCCATGTCGCGTCGGCGTCCGTCGCGCGTACGCGCAGCACCCTGGGTCCTGCGGAGCGCACCCGACTCTTCTTCCGGGCGTGGAACCCGCGCAGGAGTTCCTCGATCCCGTCGACCGCGAGATCCTCGGTGATCGGGTCCGGCGTCGCCGTCAGCGCCGACTGCGCGTCCACCCGGTGCACCGTCGTCTCGTGGGCCTGCCGCCGCGCCCAGAAGGCGAGCGGTGACGGCGCGGGCAGGAACGCCCAGCACGTCACGGAAGGCGGCGCCTGCGTCAGCGTGTCCACGAGGTAGGTGTGCCCCTGCCGGAACCAGTCGAGCAGCGGCTCCCCGTCGAGGTCGGGCAGGCCCCCGTCGGGGTGGTACGCCGTGTGTCCCTCGGCGACGAACGCAGCCGCCCAGCGGTGCACCATCCCCGTGTGCCGCAGCAGGTCGCGGATCTGCCAGCCGGGGCAGGTCGGCACCTTGGCGTCGACCCCCGCCCGCTCGGCGGCCGCCGCGAGCCGGCGGCCCTCCGTGTCCAGGACGTGAAGGTGTTCGGCAATCTCCATGGGGCGAGTGTGCCGGGTGAAGTCGGCCCGACGGCAGGGGTTTTCTGGATTCAGGCCGTGGCCACGCGACGAGTGGCGAAGCCGATCGTCGCCGCCACCGCCGCGAGCAGCGCCACGCTCGTCAGGGCCGTGGGCAGCGAGAACCAGTCCGCCATGAAGCCGATCGCGGGTGGTCCGAGCAGCATGCCGCCGTAGCCGAGGGTGGACGCCGCGGCGACGCCGGTCGGGCCGGCGAGCGCTCCGGCCCGCTCGACCGCCACGGGGAAGATGTTCGCCAGGCCGAGTCCGGTGACGGCGAAACCGACGAGGGTGAGCCATACCGAGGGCGCGAGCGAGCCGAGCAGCATACCGGCCGCGCCGATCGCCCCGCCGCACACCAACGTCCTTGTCCTGCCGAGCCGTTCGAGGAGGGCCGTGCCGGACAGCCGGCCGATCGTCATGGCCAACGCGAAGCAGGAGTAACTGGCGGCCGCGACGCCCGGGTGGGCGTGCAGATCCTGTTCCAGGTGGAGCGCGCTCCAGTCCGCCAGGGCCCCTTCGCCGTACGCCGTGCACAGGGCGATGAGCCCGAAGACGAGGACCAGGCCACGGGTCCCGCGGGCCCCTCGGCCGACGGGGCGCGGTCTGTCGTCGGCTATGCGTTCCGGAGGGCGCGGCGGGGTGTGGCGCAGCAGGGTCGGTGCGGTCGCCGCGGTGACCACGAGCCCGACCACGGTGATCGCCAGCAGGTGCCGGGTGGGGGAGAGCTGCCCCGCGACCAGGCCGCCGAGGCCCGAGCCCACCATGCCGCCGAGGCTGAACGCGGCGTGGAAGCTCGGCATGACGGGCCGGCCGAGCGCGGCGACGAGATCGACGGCCGCGCTGTTCATCGCCACGTTGATCCCGCCGTACGCGGCTCCGAAGACCAGCAGGACGAGGCCGAGTGCGAGCGGTGAGTGCGTCAGCGGGGGCAGGGCGACGGTGAGGGGGAGGAGTACACCGCAGACCACGGTCACCGCGTGACTGCCGAACCGGCGGCACAACCCGCCGGTCAGCATCATCGTGACGACGGCCCCGGCCGACACCCCGAGCAGCGCGAGCCCGAGGGTGCTCGCCGACGCCCCCGTCTGCTCCTTGATCGCGGGGATGCGCACGACCCAGCCCGCGAAGATGAATCCGTCGAGGGCGAAGAAGACGGTGAGGGCGAGGCGCAGTCGGGACAGGGGCGGGGGGTGCGGGCCGTCGGCGCTGACGGCTCCGAGTTTGTTTAGTTGCGGCACAAAATAAGGGTAAGACGGGGGTTCCGTTGGGGACAAGGGGGTCGGGGGAGGCCGGGGCATACGAAAGGCGCGCGGGGTGCGTACCCCGCGCGCCTGCTCCTGTCGTGTCCGCTCAGACCGCGACGACCTGGACCCCCGCCTCCTCGAACCGGCCGAGCGTCTCCTTGTCGGCCGCGGTGTCCGTCACCAGGATGTCCACCTGTGCCAGGTCGCAGATCCGCGCGAACGCCCGGTGGCCCAGCTTGCTGGAGTCCGCCGCGACCACCACGCGCTCCGCCCGCTCGCACAGCAGCCGGTTGATCGCGGCCTCGGCCTCGTCGTGCGCGGAGGCACCGTGCGTGACGTCGAGGCCGACGACGCCGAGCACCGCCGTGTCGAGAGTGACCTGGCCGAGTACGCCGTCGGCGAGCGGTCCGATCAACTCGTACGACTGCGGACGGGCGACGCCACCGGTCAGCACGATCTTGAACTGGGGGCGCACCGCCAGCTCGTTGGCGATGTTCAGGGCGTTCGTGACGATGGTCAGGGCCGGGGTGCCGGAGGCGAGGTCGGGCCGGACGGCGAGCGCCCGTGCCACCTCCGTCGTCGTGGTACCCCCCGTGAGTCCCACCGCCTCACCGGGGGTGAGGAGTTCGGCGACGGCCTTGGCGATGCGCTGCTTCTCGGCGGCGCCGAGCGCGGTCTTGTAGCGCAGCGGGAGTTCGTAGCTGACGCCGTGCACGACGGCGCCGCCGCGGGTGCGCACCAGCATCTGCTGCTCCGCGAGCTGGTCGAAGTCGCGCCGGATCGTCGCGGCGGAGACGCCCAGTTGGGTCGCCGCCACCTCCACGTCGAGGCGGCCGCGCTCGACGAGCAGTTCCAGGAGGGACTTCCAGCGGGCGTCGCGGGACATCCGCGGCCTCCAATCGTCGATCGGCTCGGTGGAACAGACCTTAGCCGTTTGCGCGAGATTGCTTGATAGTGATTGAAAGCTCGCTATATCTTGCAGGAACAATCATCGCGCGGCGCGCTTGCGCCCGCACGCCATATTGGGGAGTGGGTACGGCATGAGTCATGTCGAGAACGAGCTGAACAGCCAGCCGGAGTGCTGGACGCGGGCCGCGGAGCTGGCCCTCACACACAAGGCGGCCCTGCCGGCGGCGGGAGAGCGGGTCGCGATCATCGGCTGCGGCACCTCCTGGTTCATGGCGCAGGCCGCGGCCGTGCTGCGCGAGCAGGCGGGGCAGGGCGAGACCGACGCGTTCGCGGCGTCGGAGTTCCCGGCCGGGCGGACGTACGACCGGGTGATCGCGCTGACCCGGTCCGGCACGACCACGGAGGTCCTCCACCTGCTGGCCGCCCTCAAGGGCACGGTCCGCACGACCGCGATCACCGGCGACCCGGACACGCCCATCAAAACGGCCGCCGACGACCTGGTGGTCCTCGACTTCGCCGACGAGCAGTCCGTGGTGCAGACCCGTTTCGCCACCACCGCGCTCACCCTGATCCGCGCCCACCTGGGCCTGCACACCGAGCAGGCCGTCGCCGACGCGCGCACCGCGCTCGCCGAGCCGCTGCCCGAAGGGCTCGTGGAATGCGGCCAGTTCAGCTTCCTGGGCCGCGGCTGGACCGTCGGCCTGGCCAACGAGGCCGCGCTGAAGATGCGCGAGGCGTCCCTGTCGTGGACCGAGGCGTACCCCGCGATGGAGTACCGCCACGGCCCGATCAGCGTCACCACCGCGGGCACCGCCACCTGGATGCTCGGCGAGGCGCCCGAGGGCCTGGCCGAGCAGGTCGCCGCGACCGGCGCCCTGTGGGTCGAGGGCCGGCTCGACCCGCTGGCCGAACTCGTCCGCGCCCAGCGCCTGGCCGTCGCGGTCGCCGCGCGTCAGGGTCTCGACCCCGACCAGCCCCGCCACCTCACGCGCTCGGTGATCCTCAGCACCAACTGACCGCTCTCCCCGGCCACTTGAAAGGAGGGGCAGTGCCCCTCGCAGCAACAGGGACGCTCGTCGGCGCGGCCGCGGCCCGGCGCGGCGCCGTCGCCGCCTTCAACGTCATCACGCTCGAACACATCGAGGCCGTCGTCGCGGGCGCCGAGGCCGCGGACGCGCCGGTCATCCTGCAGATCTCCGAGAACGCCGTCCGCTACCGCTACGGCCGGCTCCTGCCGCTGGCCCGCGCCGCGGCCGCCGTCGCCGAACAGGCCCACGTCGACGTCGCCCTCCACCTCGACCACGTACAGAGCGACGAGCTGCTGCGGCAGGCCGCCGACGCCGGATTCAGCTCGGTGATGTACGACGCCGCACGCCTCTCCTACGACGAGAACCTCGCCGCCACCCGCGCCGCGGCCGACTGGGGCCACGCCCACGGCCTGTGGGTCGAGGCCGAGCTGGGCGAGGTCGGCGGCAAGGACGGGTCGGCGCCGCTCGACGCGCACGCGCCGGGCGCCCGTACCGACCCGGGGGAGGCCCGCGCGTACGTGTCCGACGCGGGCGTGGACGCCCTCGCCGTCGCGGTCGGCTCCTCGCACGCCATGACCACCCGCACCGCCGCCCTCGATCACGATCTCCTCAAGCGGCTCGCCGAGGGCCTCCGTGAGTTCGGCGTACCGCTGGTGCTGCACGGCTCCTCCGGGGTGCCGGACGCCGAGCTGACGGCGGCCGTACGCGGTGGCATCGCCAAGGTCAACGTCGGTACGGCCCTGAACATCGCGATGACCGCCGCCATCAGGGAGTTCCTCGCGGCGCACCCCGACGCGGTCGACTCGCGGAAGTACCTGACGGTCGGTCGCGAGGCCATGTCCCGCACCGTGAGCGAACTGATCGCGGTGGTGCGGGGCTGAGTCCGTCGTCGCACCGCTCCCGTTGTGTGCCCGGCAGTCGCGACTGCCGGGCACACGCGCGTTCGTGAACGCCCTGAGAACGCCTCGTCAAACCCCGGGCGGAACCATTGACGCCCCTCGGTTCCCGTCGATATGAATCTCTGCACATAGGTGAAGGTACACATAGAGAGGGGTGGCGTCATGAGGTTCGAGCACGTGCTGCTCGCTCTGCTGTCTTACCGCCCGAGAAGCGGCTACGACCTGCGCAAATGGCTGGAGACGGAAGGGCAGTTCGTCCGCTCGCGGGCCCACCACAGCCAGATCTACCGGCTGCTCGCGCGCATGGTCGCCGACGGCTGGGTGACGTACGAGGTCGATCCGCGGGAAGGGCGGCCCGACGCGAAGGTCTACCGGCTCACCCCGCAGGGCCGCGGCGTCCTCATGGAATGGGTGCACTCCCCGTACGACCCGCCCAGCCGCTTCCAGGACGTCGACTTCATGGCCCGGTTCCAGTTCGCCGCGTCCCTCGACACGGCGGCGGCGATCCGCCTGGTGGAGACCGAACTCGCCTACCGCCGCGCCCAGATCGCCAAGAACCGCCACCGCGACCGCACCCTCCGGTTCGAGGACGCGCTGCCCGAGATCGACCAGGCCTTCGCCCAGCGCATCGGCGACGAGATGCACGCGTACGGCGCCGCCTCCGTCGACCGGTGGGTGGAGTGGCTGGAACGCATGCTGGGCCTGCTCAACGACCGGCGCGAGAAGGGGACTTCACGATGAAGGCCATCATGGTCATGTTCGACAGCCTCAACCGGCGCATGCTCCCGCCGTACGGCGGCGACTGGACCCACGCACCGAACTTCGCCCGCCTCGCCGGGCACACCGTCACCTACGACAACGCGTACGCCGGATCGATGCCCTGCATGCCCGCGCGGCGTGAACTGCACACCGGGCGCCACAACTTCCTGCACCGCAGCTGGGGCCCGCTCGAACCCTTCGACGACTCCATGCCCGAACTCCTCAAGCAGAACGGCGTCCACACCCACCTCGTCAGCGACCACCCGCACTACTGGGAGGACGGCGGTGCCACCTACCACGGCCGCTACTCCACCTGGGAGTTCTTTCGCGGGCAGGAGGGCGACCCCTGGAAGGGGCAGGTCACCGACCCGGAGATGCCCGAGGACCTCAAGAAGGTGCGGCTCGGCGGGATCTACCGGCAGGACCGGGTGAACCGCGCGCACATGGCGACCGAGGACCGCCACCCGCAGACCCTCACCTTCGACGCCGGCCTGGAGTTCCTGCACACCAACGCGGACGCCGACCGGTGGTTCGTGCAGATCGAGACCTTCGACCCGCACGAGCCGTTCTTCAGCCACCAGAAGTACAAGGACCTGTATCCGCACGCATACGACGGCCCCCACTTCGACTGGCCCGACTACAAGCGTGTCGTCGAGACGGACGACCAAGTGGCGCACGCCCGCTACGAGTACGGCGCCCTGCTGTCCATGTGCGACCACTCGCTCGGCCGGGTGCTCGACACGATGGACGAACTCGGCCTGTGGGACGACACGTTGCTCATCGTCAACACCGACCACGGGCTGCTGCTCGGCGAGAAGGGCTGGTGGGGCAAGAGCGTCCAGCCCTGGTTCAACGAACTGGTCCATCTGCCGCTCTTCGTCTGGGACCCCCGGCGAGGAACCGCGGGGGAACGCCGTTCCGCCCTCGTGCAGACCGTCGACGTGGCACCGACACTCCTCGACTATTTCGGCGTCGCCACCCCGCCCGACATGCAGGGCGCGCCACTCCCCGTCGCCGACGACACCCCCGTACGCGCAGCAGGCCTGTTCGGCATCCACGGCGGACACGTCAACGTCACCGACGGACGGTACGTGTACATGCGCGCCCCGCTCACAGCCGCCAACTCCCCGCTCGAAGAACACACGTTGATGCCGACACACATGCGCGGCCGCTTCACCCCCGCCGAACTCACGGACCTCGAACTCGCCGAGCCGTTCGGCTTCACCAAGGGCGTCCGCACCCTGCGCGTGCCGGGCCGCTCCTTCTTCAACCCCTACCAACACGGCACGCTGCTCTACGACGTGGCCGCCGACCCCGAGCAGCGCAGTCCGCTCGTCGACGACGCCGTCGAGCTGCGCATGGCAGGGCTCCTGGTCGAACTGATGCGGGCGAACGAGGCCCCGCCGAGCCAGTACGAGCGGCTCGGGCTGCCCGCCGAAGGCCCCGTCACCGAGGACCACCTCCTCGTCCGGGCCCAGCGCGAACGGGCCGAGCGGACCGCGCTCCCGCTGCCGCGCCCCGAGGACTACCCCGAGGGCCGCTACTCGCTGCGCACCCCGCTTGCGGCCCTCATCTCCGACCCCGCGGCCGTCGAAGTGCTCCGCCGCCACCTGCCCGGCGTCGTCGACTCCGAACTCCTCCAACTCCTCGGCCCGACACCGCTGCTGGACGTCGCCGCGATGGCAGGCGGGCTCCTCCCGCCGCCCGGCCTGCACCTCGTAGCACAGGAACTCGCCACGCTCTGAGCGGCGCGCGAGTCCGCAGGAGAAAAGCCGGTGACAGGGCGGCCACCCCGTCACCGGCTCGAGCACCCTCCCCGTCCCCGACGTCTCACACGCAGAAAAGAGGTGGCGCGATGCCCGAGCTTATCGAGGGTCCCGCCGGAATGACCAAGAGCCCCCGCACGGCCGCGGCGCCGAAGCGGTGGGGGCAGATGTCGCTGCTCGGCGGCACCCTGCTCGTCGACAGCACCGAGGCGAGCCTGGTCGCCGGACTGTTCCCGCTGATCCGGCAGTCCCTCGGGGTCTCCCTCGGCGCACTGGGCACCCTCACCGCCGCGAGCAAGATCGTCGGCGTGGTCACCGGGCCGCTGTGGGTGATGGCCGCACAGCGCTTCTCCCGCAGATCCGTCCTCGTCGTCGCCACCGGACTGTGGGGCGTGTGGGGCATCGCCGCCGGCTTCGCCCAGACCTTCGGCCAACTCCTCGTCCTCTACACGATCCTCGCCGCCGGGTACGCCGCCGCCCACCCCCTCATCAACGAGATCATCGGCGACCTGTTCGGCGACGCCTCCCGAGGCCGCGCCGTCGGGGCCGTCTACGGCGCCGTCGCCCTCGCCGCATCGGTGCTCGCCCCGCTCACCGGCCAGCTCGCCCGCCTCGACGACGGCTGGCGCTGGGGGCTGTGGGGCATCGGCGCCTTCAACGTAACTCTCGGCCTCGCCCTGTGGCGCCGGCTGCGCGACCCGGGACACGGAGCGGCCGAACGCCAGCTCGCCGACCTCGACCCCGCCGCACGCGAGCGCGCACCGCGGCTCACCTGGGCCAGGGCCGTCGCCCTGCTGCGCATCCGCAGCCTCGCCCTCCTCCTGGTCTCCCGCCTCCTGTCCGGGCACCTGCTGATCTCGACATTCGGCATCGTGTACCTCGTGGACGTGTACGGCTTCCGCACGGAGACCGCCTCCGTGGTGCTGCTGCCGCAGGGCATGGGGTACTTCGCGGGCACCGTCCTCGGCGGCTGGGCGGCCGACCGCGCCGTGCGCCGCAGCCCGCGCCACGGCCTGGTCGCCGTCCTGCAGGGGGCCCAGTTCGCGTTCGCGGCCGTGGCGTTCCTCGGCACCCAGATCGGCTACGGCTCCATCGTCCCGTTCGCCGTGTTCTTCGGCCTGATGGGCCTTGCACAGGGGGTGAATCCGCCGGTCAACCGGCCCATGGTGATGGCCGTCGTGCCGCCGGAGCTGCGCGCCGCCGCCTTCGCGATCTACATCAACATCTTCGAGGCGGTCGCCTGGGCGGTCTTCGGCCTCGGCGCGGGCTTCCTCGGTGACCGGATCGGGCTGCGGCCCGTCTTCCTCTGGGTCCTGGTGATCCTCATGATCGTCAACGGCCTCTTCCTCACCACCCTGTACCGCACGTTCGCCACCGATGTCGCCCGCGTGCAAAGGGAGTTGGACCTGCGCCGGGAGGGCGCCGTGCGGGGCTGACGTCCAGGGCGCAGGATGGAGGGCATGACCGGACCCGGACTGTTCGCCCGCCCGCCCGAGGAGATCGCCCCCGGAGCCGTCCACGTCCCGGACTGGCTCGACCCGGCGCGCCAACGCGCGCTCGTCGAGTCGTGCCGGGACTGGGCGCGAGGGCCCGCGGGCCTGCGCGAGGTGCGGCTGCCCGGCGGCGGCCTGATGACGGTGCGGCAGTTCGGGCTCGGCTGGCACTGGTTCCCGTACGGGTACGCGCGTACCGCTGTCGACGGTGACGGGCAGCCGGTGAAGGCGATGCCGCCGGAGCTGGCCGCGCTCGGCCGGCGCGCGGTGAGCGCCGCGTACGGCGACCAGGCTCCACCGGAGGAGCCGGAGAAGTACGACATCGCGCTGGTCAACTACTACGACGCGGACGCCCACATGGGCCTGCACAAGGACCGTGACGAGAGATCGGCGGCGCCCGTGGTGTCGCTCAGCCTCGGCGACACGTGCGTCTTCCGGTTCGGGAACACCGAGACCCGGACGAAGCCCTACACGGACGTGGAGCTGCACAGCGGGGACCTCTTCGTGTTCGGCGGGCCGTCCCGGTTCGCGTACCACGGGGTGCCGCGCACCCTGCGCGGGACGGCGCCCCCGGAGCTGGGCCTGGAGGGGCGGCTCAACATCACGCTGCGGGTCAGCGGTCTGTGAGACGGCGTTCGCCGGCGTTCATCGACGGGCCGAGCGGCGTTCACCGGATACCATTCCTGACCGTGATCAGGGCGAGGAGTTACTGATGGGCGGCAGGCCGGCCTCCGGGAACGGGGGCCACACGGCGGGCGACGGGGCAGCGCGGGCACCACGCCTGGAGCGAGGCCGCGGCGCGCTCGGTCCGGCGCTCGAACTCGTCCACACCGGACGGGCGCCGACCCGCGCCGTCCTCACCGCCGAACTCGGCGTGACCCGCGCCACGGCGGGCGCCGTCGCGGCCGAACTCGAAGCGCTCGGCCTCATCCGGATCGACGCCAGGCCGAGCGCGGCGGCCGGTTCGCAGGGCCGCCCCTCGCACCGCCTCTCGGTCGCCGAGGACGGGCCGGTGGTGCTCGCCGCGCAGGTGCACGCCGACGGCTACCGCGCGGCCCTCGTCGGACTCGGCGGCCGCATCGTCGCCACGACCCCGGGCTGCGAGATCATCGACCCCGATCCGGCGGACGTGCTGCGCTCCGTCGTGGAGGCGGGCGTCCGGCTCCTTCAGACCACCGGGCGGCGCTGTGCCGGTGCGGGCCTCGCCGTGCCGTCCGCGGTCGCGGAACCCGAGGGCACCGCCCTCAACCCGCTGCACCTGGCCTGGCCCGCCGGGTCCCGGGTGCGGCAGATCTTCGCCGACTGCGTGCGCGAGGCCGCCCCGGGCATCCCCGCGTTCGCCGCGAACGACGTGAACCTCGCCGCGCTCGCCGAGCACCGGCACGGTGCCGGGCGCGGCGCCCGCGACCTGCTGTGCGTCGCCACCGGACACCGCGGCGTCGGCGGCGCCCTGGTCATCGACGGCCGTCTGCACACGGGCAGTTCGGGGCTCGCCCTGGAAGTCGGGCACCTCACCGTCAACCCCGAGGGCCGCCCCTGCCACTGCGGCAGCCGCGGCTGCCTGGACGTGGAGGCCGATCCGCTGGCCTTCCTCACCGCGGCCGGCCGTGCCCCGGACCCCGACGGTTCGCTCCTGGAACAGGCGCTCGGGCTGTTGCGCGAGGCCCGGGACGACCTCGGTGTGCGCGCGGCCGTCGAGACGCTCGTCGACCGGCTCGGACTCGGTCTCGCGGGCCTGGTCAACATCCTCAACCCGGACCGCATCATCCTCGGCGGACTGCACCGCGCTCTCCTCGACGCCGCCCCGGAGCGGCTGCGCGCCGTCGTGGCCGACCGCAGCCTGTGGGGGCGCAGCGGCGGCGTCCCCATCCTGGCGTGCACGCTCGACCACAACAGCCTTGTAGGGGCGGCCGAGTTGGCCTGGCAGCCCGTTCTCGACGATCCGCTGGCCGCGCTCGCGGAGGCCTGATCCGTCAGACGCGTGCGCCGACCGGGTCGGGCTCGCGTTCCCCGGACACGGCGGCCGCCCTCTTCCCGCGCTCCAGCAGATCCGGCACCAGGGTGGCGATGCCCGCGACGGCGAGCACCAGGCCGAGCCAGAGCGGCGCCCGCAGCCCGTACGCGTCGATGGCCACGCCACCCACCGAGGTCGCCACGATGATGCCGAGCGTGATGAACGACGTGTGCACGGAGGTGACGAGCGCGCCCGCGTTCGCCCTGCGCTGCACCCGCACCGCCATCGCCGGATTCATGGTGACGCCGACCAGCCCGATGCCCAGCATGCACAGCACGGCCGCGGCACTCAGCTGGGCGAACAGCGCGAAGCCCAGCAGGAACAGGGAGTTGAGGGCCAGGCCGGCGAGCAGCACGGTGAGGGTGTGCCGGTCCGCGAGCCGCCCGACGACCATGTTGCCGACGACGGTCGCCGCCCCGTACGCCACCAGCAGCAGCGGCACGGTGCCCGTGGTGAATCCGGAGATCCCGGTGAGGATCGGGTTGAGGTAGCTGAACGCGGCGAACGTCGCGCCGATCACCAGGGTGCTGGTGGACAGTGTCAGCCACAGCCGCGCGGAGCGGAACACCCGGAATTCGGCGCGGAGTTGCCCCGAGCCGCTGGTCCCGGGGATGTTCGGTACTCCGGCGAGCGTGGCCACGGCGGCGAGCACGGCCAGCGCCGACACGACCCAGAACGCGGCCCGCCAGCCGAGCCGGTCCCCGATGTACGTGGCCAGGGGCAGTCCCAGCAGGGTGCCCAGCATCAGCCCGTTGAGCGCCACGGACACGGCCCGGCCCCGCACCTCGGGCCGGGTCAGCTGCGCGCACAGGGACAGGGCCACACCGAAGAAGGCCTGCGAGGCGACACCGGTCACGAGGCGCGCGGCCAGCATCACGGCGTACGTCGACGCGGTCGCGGCCAGCACGTTGCCGGCGAGGAAGACGGCGAACAGGATGGCCAGGGCCCGCTTCTGCGGGACCTTGAGCAGGGCCACGGTGAGGAACGGGCCGCCGAACGCCATCGCTGCGGCGAACGCGGTGATCAGATAGCCGATTTGCGCGATCGTCGCGTGGAGCCCGTGCGCCATCTGCGGCATCAGGCCCGCGACGACGAACTCACTGGTCACCATCGCGAAGACGCCGAAAGCCAGGACGTAGACGGCACGTGGCATGAGGGTCCCTCCGGAGAACGTTGTGCTGGATGCACGTTTTGGATGGAGCAGTACAAAATTTGGTCATGCGTGAGCCGGGAGCCGGGTCGGGCGCCCGGCGGCGGTGCCCGGCGTCCGGTGGCGTACGGGGTCAGTGTGTGAGGGCGTCCAGGGCGATCCGGGCCGTGGACTCCAGGGTGGCCCGGTCGGCGCCGCCCTGGCCGGAGACGCGCATCCCGCCGATCACGGCGTTGAGGAAGCGCGCTAGTTCACCGGCGGAGCGGCGGGACGTGATGGTGCCGTCCCGCTGGCCTGCCGCGATGGCCGCCTCCATGGCGGCGAGCCGGCTGCTCAGATCCCGCTCGAGCAGTCCGGTCGTCTCCGGATCGCGGCCCGCCAGCTCCACGGTCGTGTTCACTGTGAGGCAGCCGCGGCTGCGTCCGTCCCTGCGGGTCCCGATCTCGATGTCGATGACCGTCGCGAACAGGTCGCGGATGCGGTCGAGCGGCTCCCGCTCCACGTTCTCCAGAAGGGTCACATGGTTCGCGCCGATGCTCTCCATGTAGCGGACCAGCGAGCGCGTGAACAGCTCGTGCTTGCTGGCGAACGTGTTGTAGATGCTGCTGCGACCCAGGCCGGTGGCGGTGCACAGGTCCTGCGTGGAAGTGGCCTCGTAGCCGTTCTCCCAGAAGGCGTGCATCGCCGCGTCCAGGGCCCGCTCCTCGTCGAACGTCCTCGGTCGGGCCATGGAGGAACCGTAGCTGTTTTGGATCGCTCAGTGCAATACCTCGGGAGGCGGCACGCGGCAGGACTCGCCCCGATGCCCGCGCCGGAGCGCGACCCCCACCGGCCGCGCCGTCACGCCCACTCGACCGCGAACGCCTCCGCGGGATTGCCCACGAGTACGCGCTCCACCGTGTCCTTGCCGAGGGCCTCCACCAGTCGCGGTCGCACCCGGCGCAGCAGATGGGGCATCCCGGGGCCGCCGCTCACCGACCGCGCCCCGGCGGTCGTCGTGTCGCCGCCCAGCAGCAGCCGGTCCGCGTACCCGGCCTCGGCGAGGGCCGCCATCGCGTCCGGCATGCGCCAGTCCGTCGCGTGGTTCGCCCGCGAGGGGCCGTCGAAGGCCAGGTAGGCGCCCGAGCGCGCCGCTTCCTTCTGCGTCACGAAGTCGGGGGAGCGGTTGAGATGCCCGAGGATCACCCGTCGTGCCGGTACCGCCAACTCCCCGCACAGCAGGTCCAGTACGTCGAGCGCGGCCGTGCCCAGCTCGTGGTGGACGGCGATCGGAGCCCCGGTCGCGTGGTGCGCCTCGGCGGCGGCCCGCATCGTCCACCGCGCGTGGGCGTCCAGGGCGTGGAACCCGCCGGCGACCTTGATCAGACCGGCCCGGACGCCACTGTCCGCGATGCCCACGGTGAGTTCGCGCACGAACACCTCGGCGAGATCGGTGGCACGGGATGCGAGCAACTCCGGTGCGTAGTGCGCGGATTGATGCATGCCGGTCGCGGCCACGACGCGTACCCCGGTAGCCGCCGCGAGCGCGGGCAGCTCCTCGGCCCGCCGCCCGAGCCCGTACGGCGTCCACTGCACGACGGTCCCGCCCCCGACGGCCGCGAACGCGGCCAGCTCCTGCCGGGCGAGGCCGGCATCGTCCAGCTCCTGCCCCACCAGCAACGGGCTGCGGAAGAAGAGGTGATCATGTGCGTCGACCACACCCAACTCGCCCGGCAGAACGTCCCCTTCGACGGTCCGCACGACGCCGCTCACCAGTGCCTCACGCGGGGCAGCAGGTCCCGCTCGGGCTGCGAGAGGTGCAGAACCTGGTAGATGTCGCCCGGCGCCTTGGGGGAGTCGTGGTCCCAGACGGAGAAGGTCAGCAGCTCCCAGGTGCGAGGGTCGACGGCGGCGGCCGCCAGCAACACGCCGTCCAACACGCCGAGTTGCTCGATCTCGTGAACCGACTGCGCGAGCACCTCCGAGAGTTCGGCATCCGGCTCGATCGGAGTGCGCCGTCGCACCGCTGTCCGCGCGGCAGTTGAGACCGCGGGCCCTTCCGCGTACGCCGCCCCCGCCCAGTGCTGGACCACGGGCCGCCCGAAGTCGGCCGAGAGGCCCTGGAACGCCGGACCCCACAGGAACGTGTTCATCCCCTCCGGGGTGCGCCACAGATACAGCGGCGCGTACGCGTTCACCGGCGAGCCGTCGACGCCCTTCTCCCGCATCAGGTACGCCTTGACCCCGAGCCCCTCGAACGCGTCCGTGAACGTGTGCCGGGTCGCCACCCGCTCACGGATGACGCCCATGTCGTAGTCGGCCGGGAACGTGATCTCGTACTGCATCACGTGCATGCTCGTGCCCTCCTCGAAGTGCGGGTACGCCTCAGAGCGCCGGGTGCGCCTCGTCGTCGCCGACGTGCGCGCCCCAGCAGACGGTCGTCCCGTCCGCCGCCGCCTCGACGGCCGCCAGATGCGTCATGAAGCTGCGCGGGCCGGCGCCGTGCCAGTGCCACTCGTCCGGCTCGATCCAGACGGTGTCGCCCGCCCGGATCACCTCCACGGCGCCACCCTCGCGCCGCACCCGGCCCTCGCCCTCCAGGACGTGCAGGACCTGGCCGTGCGGGTGGGTGTGCCACGCGGTGTGCGCGCCAGGGGCGAAATGGACGCTGAACATCCGCAGCCTGGAAGGGAGTTCGGGGGCCGCGACCTCGTCGAGCCAGACCGTGCCGGTGAAGTTCTCGGCCGGGCCCTGCCGCGTGTCGGGGCGGGTGCGCGTGATGTGCACGTTCGTGTCCTCAGTCGGCCGAAGGGGTGCGGGCGGGGGCGAGGAGCGCGAGCAGGCCGCGGGCGCCCGCTTCGAAGGCGTCCGTGTCACCGGAGGCGCGGGCCAGGACGTAGCCGCCCTGCACGGTCGCCACGATCGTCGCCGCGATGTCGCGCGGTACCAGATGTGGCCCGAACTCGCCGTTGTCGACGCCCTCTTGGACCACCTCGGCGAGCCGGGTCCTGACGTAGGCGATGGTCTCGTCCACGGGTGCCCGCAACTCCTCGCTCGTGATCACGTCCGGGTCCATCGTGAGCCGGCCGACAGGGCAGCCGCGCAGCACGTCGCGCTCCCGCAGCAGATACGCCTCGATCCGTTCGTACGCCGTCCCTCCGGCGGCGAGCAGCCGGTCGACCGTGGCCCGCAGCTCCTCGCCGGTGCGCCGGATCGCGGCGAGCGCGAGGTCCTGCTTGCCGGTGAAGTGGTGGTACATGCTGCCCTGGCCGACGCCCGCGCGCTGCAGGATCGCCTTCGGGCTGGTGCCGACGTATCCGCGCTCCCACAGGAGGTCCCGGGTGGTGTCGATCAGTCGCTCCTGAGTGCTCATGAGCACACCGTACATACTAGTAGTTACAGTTGGCAAGGCAGCTTTGAGAGGCCGATGGCCAGAGGGCGGGGAGGGGCCGGGAGCAGGGCCGTACCCCTCCCCGTACTCCCACGGTGGTACGCGTGGTGCCGCTGGCCGTACGACGACGGCGACCCCCTGCCGGCGCGACGCTCGACTCATCACCCACAGCACCGCGACCCCTTCGGGAGATGAGTCAGATGCAGACCCTCGCGCACTTCGGCGGCGACGGCCCCGGCCCGTGGATGCTTCTCTTTCCGCTGGTCTGGGCGGCCGTCGCGATCGGCGTCGTCACCCTGCTGCGCCGCACCGCCGGACGCGGCCGGCGTGGACCGTGGCGGGCCGGGCCGCGGATCGACGAGCACTCGCCGATCGCCGTGCTCGGCCGCCGGTTCGCCGCCGGTGAGATCGACGAGGACGAGTACTGGCGCCGACTGACCGTCCTGAACGAGGAGTTCGGGCACTACGCCACCGGCGACGCCAGGGCCAAGGGCGGTGCGTCATGACCACCACGACGCTCACCGGGGCGGCAGCGGCCTCAGCCCGCGGCTCGCCCCGGCCCTCGCCGAGCGTCCCGAGGTGGCCACGGCCGTCGGACTCGGCAAGGGCGTCGCGGACATCGACGGAAAGGGCCGCGCCCTCACCGTCACCGACCCGGCCGCCCTCGCCGAGGCCTTCGACCTCGGCACGGTCCAGGGCTCGATGGACGACCTGGGCACGGACGGCATCGCCCTCACCCGCACCGAGGCGGACCAGCGGCACCTCCGGGTCGGCGACACGGCCCGGCTCACCTTCACCGACGGCAAGCGGGAACCCTTCACCGTCCGCGCCGTCTACGGCCGCTCCGAACTCGCGGGCGACTACGTCATCACCCGTGCGGCCTGGACGCCGCACCGCACCCAGGACGCGGACACCCTGATCTCGGTGACGTTCAAGGACGGCGTCGGCAGGGCGGACGGCACAGCCGCCGTCGAGAAGGTCGCGTCCGGCTACGGGAATCCGGAGGTGCAGACCCGCCAGGAGTACGCGCAGTCCTCGGCGGGCGGCATCGACATGATGCTCACCCTCGTCTACGCGCTGCTCGCCCTGGCTGTCCTCATCGCGCTGCTCGGCATCGCCAACACGCTCGCCCTCGCCGTCCACGAACGCACCCGGGAACTGGGCCTCCTGCGGGCCGTCGGCCAGACCCGGGCCCAGCTGCGCGCCATGGTCCGATGGGAGTCGGTCCTGGTCGCCGCGTCCGGTACGGCCGGCGGGCTCGTGCTCGGCGGATTCCTCGGCTGGGTCCTGGTCGAGGCCTCCGACGGGGCGAGCGACAGCGCGTTCGCGTTCGCGCTGCCGCCCGTACGACTGCTCGTCGTCGCCCTGGTCGGGCTCGTGGCCGGCGCCCTGGCGGGTCTGTGGCCGGCGAGCCGGGCGGCCCGCCTGGACGTGCTCCGCGCGATCGCCACGGAGTGACGTGCGGGTGCGGTCGTCACCGCCCGGTCAGCCTGCGACGGCCGACCGGGCGGGAGCGGGTTCCGACATGTGGTGCTCGGCCGCGTCGGCACACAGCGTGGCCGCCGGTCCGTACACCGGCTGCGGCGCGGCCACCGCGGGGGGCGGGGCGGGCAGGGTGAACCAGACGGCCTTGCCGCCTTCGCCGTGCGGACGCACCCCCCAGCTCTCGCTGACCGCGGCGACCATCGCGAGGCCCCGACCGCAGGTCGAGAGCGAATCCGCGTCGCGCAGCACGGGAAGCCGTGGATCGTGGTCGTGCACCGAAAGCGTGAGCAGGTCCCTGCGCAGCTCGATCTCCACGGTGCACATCTTGTCCGGCTCGGCGTGCCGGTGGACGTTGGTCAGCAGCTCGGTGACACCGAGCGCCGCGAGTTCTATCAACGGATCGAGATGCCAGTAGCGCAACTGCGCCGATACGATTCTGCGGACCTGTCCGATCCGCGACGGCAGGGCCTGGAGCTCCACCGTGCAATGCCTGCTCGGCTGGCTGATCACGGCTGCGACTCCCCGAATGAGGTCCGGAAGAAGACGAGAACGGATCGAGCGGAGCGATCGAGCTGTGACAGGACCGCCCGCTACTTTTGTCCGGCGGGCTGGTTCGCAGCGTCATCGCCGGTGCACCCTGAGTAGTGATGTGTGACCAGAGTGGCCCAGGGGATGCAGGCGTGCAACTTCAAAGGCTGTTCCCCGGTGCTGTGAAGGTCAGGTGGTGCGCGCCGCGGCGCTGCGCACGGCCTCGATGAACCGGCGGGCCGTAGGAGGTCCGGCGTCCGCGCTCTGACCGCCGAGGCGCAGCAGATACCGCCTGCCGTCGACCTCCGCCGTGGCCCGGTCGTCGGAGCCGAACCAGGGTTTGCCCGCACGGACTTCACGCAGAGGGGCGCTGTCGATCTCGCTGCCGTAGCTCGTCAGCAGTTCGAGCCTGCCGCCCGTGATCCGGATCTGCCCGGCCCGGGTCAGCGAGCGCAGCCGCCGCCCGATCCGTACGCCCGTCGCCGTGAACTCCGGCTCCGCCATGCTGTCTCGCCCCCTTGAATGCCTTCTGCGGTGCAGTCTGCACGCACCTGGCCAGGAGCACCAGTACGCATGTGGACGTGCTGTGAAGCAGCAGGCGCGTCCGGAATATGCCATCCCCGCGCCTCGGTGCTCCCGCACTCCGCCAGGCTAGCCTTTGAGCCGCCCAAAGGTGTGTTTATGCAGGTGAGAAGCGTGCGGAAGGTGTCTATGATCGAGACGTCCGGTCGCCTCCGACCGGATCCGCACCGGTTCGCTCGGCACCCGTTTCGTGAGGTCTCGCCCGGGCCGACACCCGGAACGACACGAAGGAGCCGCGCGGTGAGCACGACGCAGCAGGGCCGTCCCACGGGCGACGGCACGGCCGGTGAGCCGATGCCGACGCTCGATGTCGACCACACGGATTCCGTATACCGAACGTGGCTGAAAGAGGCCGTCCGAAAGGTCCAGGCCGATGGCAACCGTTCGGCCGACACCCACCTGCTGCGCTTCCCGCTCCCCGAGCCCTGGGGCATCGACCTCTATCTGAAGGACGAGTCGACCCACCCCACCGGCAGCCTCAAGCACCGCCTCGCGCGCTCCCTCTTCCTCTACGGGCTCTGCAACGGCTGGATCCGGCCGGACCGCCCCGTCATCGAGGCGTCGAGCGGCTCGACGGCGGTCTCGGAGGCGTACTTCGCGAAGCTGATCGGCGTACCGTTCATCGCGGTGATGCCGCGTACGACGAGCGCCGAGAAATGTCGGTTGATCGAGTTCCACGGCGGGCGGTGCCACTTCGTCGACGACTCCAGGACGATGTACGAGGAGTCGGCGGCCCTCGCCGCGCGCACCGGCGGGCA
Organism: Streptomyces sp. NPDC050264; assembly: GCF_040655895.1. Taxonomy (NCBI): domain Bacteria; kingdom Bacillati; phylum Actinomycetota; class Actinomycetes; order Kitasatosporales; family Streptomycetaceae; genus Streptomyces; species Streptomyces sp. NPDC050264. Next base: position 164,123 of record NZ_JBFAKV010000013.1, on the reverse strand, counting down.
CTACATGGACCAGTTCACGTACGCGGAGCGGGCGACGGACTGGCGCGGCAACAACAACATCGCCGAGTCGATCTACCGGCAGATGGAGATGGAGCGCTACCCCTGCCCCACCTGGATCGTGGCGACGGCCGGGACCGGCGGCACGTCGGCGACCCTCGCCCGGTACGTGCACTACATGCAGCACGACACCCGCGTCTGTGTCGCCGACCCGGAGAACTCGTGCTTCTTCGAAGGCTGGACGACGGACAATCCCGACGCCACCAGCGACTGCGGCTCCCGGATCGAGGGGATCGGCCGGCCCCGGATGGAGCCGAGCTTCGTGCCCGGCGCCATCGACCGGATGATGAAGGTGCCCGACGCGGCGAGCATCGCCGCCGTCCGCGCCCTGGAGCGGGCCATCGGCCGCAAGGCCGGCGGGTCGACGGGCACGGGCCTGTGGAGCGCGCTCAAGATCGTCGCGGAGATGGTGGCGCAGGGCCGCAAGGGCAGTGTGGTCACGCTGCTCTGCGACCCGGGGGACCGGTACCTCGACAAGTACTACTCGGACGAGTGGCTGGAGCGACAGGGCCTGGATATCGGCCCGTACACGCGGACGATCGAGCAGCTGCTGGTGACAGGGGCGTGGCCTGTTTCGACGTCCGGCTCCTCAAGCCCCTCCGGCGATTGAGATGCGGGGCCCGTCCCTGACACCGCGACCTCAACTCCCCGCGCGGGGCGCCGAAGCCAGCCGGTGATCAAGTGCCCGCACCGCGTCCCGGAAAGCCCGCCCGAGCCCGGCCCGCCCCACCTTCAGCCCCAGCCGGAACGGCGCGACGCCGTCCGCCGCGAACGTCCACTGCACCCGCGTCCCGCCGGGCACGGCCACGATCCGCCACTCCTCCAACAGGGCCCGGATTCCAGGGGCGTTGGTCTGGTCGACCCGGTACGCGTACAGCGCGCCGGGCTCGGCGGCGACGATCGTCTCCAGGAACCGCGTCCCACCCTTGAGCCGGATCTCCCGCCGTGTGTTGTCGTCCAGCGGCCGCGCCAGCGTCACCGCCGAGAACCACTGCGGCCACCCGGCCACGTCCTCGGCGAGCGCCCGGTACACCGCGTCCGGTGAGGCCGACACCTCGCGGGCGAACACGAGGCGGAGCGGAGCGATCTCGACGAAGTCGAGGCCGACGGGCAGAAGACGGCGTGCCACGAACGAGTCGCCCCCAAGCAGAACGCCCCAACGGGCAAGCGGACCAGGCTGGTTGACCGAGCACTGTCACCATAGCTGGCGACCCGTCAGATGTCTGTACCGGTATCCGGCTCGCCGGCGACGACGAGCCGCACGTGCTCGGAGACCTCGGCGCGCGCCTCGACCGGCAGCCCCGCGTCCGTCACCAGGGTGTCCACCTGGCCGAGGGAGGCGAACGAACTCAGGCCCACCGTCCCCCACTTGGTGTGGTCGGCCACGACCACCACGCGCCGCGCGGACTGCACGAGCCGCCGGTTCGTCTCCGCCTCCGCCAGGTTCGGCGTGGAGAGCCCGGCCTCCGGGCTTATGCCGTGCACCCCGAGGAACAGCACGTCGAAGTGGAGCGCCGCGATGGCCTGGTCGGCGACGGGGCCCACCAGCGAATCGGACGGCGTACGCACACCGCCGGTCAGGACCACGGTGGCCGCACCCGGCCGGGTACCCGAACTGCGCTGCGCCGCGTGGAACACATCGGCCACCCGCACCGAGTTGGTGACCACCGTCAGGTCCGGCACGTCGAGCAGCTGCTGCGCCAGCGCGTACGTCGTCGTCCCCCCGGACAGGGCGATCGCCGAGCCGGGCGCGGCCAGCGTCGCCGCGGCGCGGGCGATGTCCTCCTTGGCGGTCAGCTCCAGGCCCGACTTCGCCTCGAAGCCCGGCTCGTGCGTGCTCGCCTCGACGACCGGTACGGCGCCGCCGTGCACCTTCTCCAGGACGCCCTGGCGGGCCAGCGCGTCGAGGTCGCGGCGGACCGTCATGTCGGAGACGCCGAGCTTCCTGGTCAACTCGTTGACCCGGACGCCGCCGCGGCGGCGGACCTCGTCGAGAATCAGGGCGCGGCGCTGCTCTGCGAGGAGGTTCTGATTCTCGCTCACGTCCCGTCGGATCCCTTCGCCCGGTCACGCCTGTCACACATCTGCCCTGCCGCGTCATCCTCGCACGCGCCACCGACAGCCGTCCCACCGCCCGCGCGGGTGCTACCGGCGCGACCTGCGCATCGGTGCCACAACGATCGGGGAGATTCAGTGACGAGGGATGCGCATGCGAGCCCTGAGCCGGGATTCTGGTAGTGGTCAGGAACGGGGGACACACATCATGGCGCGTGAGAACCACGAGATCCACGAGAAGCACGGGCACCACGAGACGCCGGCGGCCGACGAGACCGCCCTGGAACTGCTCGTCCACGGCGTCGGGGGCACCACACCCCAGGAGATGCTCGACGACCCGCGCACGGTCCGGGTGTCGGGTGACGAGACCGCGGCGGTCTTCCGCCGCGTCGAGGACGTGGACGCGGAGAGCCGGCCGGAGGACTACCGCGGCAAACCCGTCCCCGAGGCCTACGTGTGGTGCAACCTCACCTCGGGCAACGGATCACGGGCCCTGTGGCTGTTGCTGTTGCCCTTCATGGTCGTCAACCTCGCCCACTGGATGCGCCCCAACGCCCGCCGCAGATCCGGCGCCGTACGCCTCTACGGCCTGCTCGTCCGCCTGGCCGGCCTCAGCCTCACCGTCCTCTTCGTAGCCGCGGCCTGCGAGGTCGCGCTCGACCTGACGGCGTGGCAGTGCGCGGGCACCCCGGCGTGCGGCGCGCAGCGGGCATGGCTGGGCTTCCTCTCCGTGGACGCCCACGGCGACGGCGGCTGGTGGAGCCAGCCCGGCCGCCGCCTCGCCCTCGCCGCGCTCGTGCCCGCCGCCCTGACGGCCCTGCTCTGGTACCTCTCGCACCGCACGTGGAGCGCCTACGAGTCCCAACTCCCGCTGTCGCACCAGCCCGAGCCCGACGACGGCGACGGAAGCACCGCCCTCGGCAAGCCCGGCTTCTGGTACGGGCGCCGCCTGGTCGCCCGGCTGCGCGCCGCGCACACCGCGGCGGGCCTGCTCACCGTCGCCGCGGCCGTCGGCACGTCCGCCGCCCGGCACGACCGGGCACCCGGCGGCCCCGCGCTCCTCGACGTCCTGGGATGGGTCTTCGTCGGATCCCTGCTCGCGGGGGCACTCGCCGTCATCGGCGTCGTCGTCCACCGCGGCCGCAGCGAGAACACGGTCGACGTCCGCCTGGACCGCGTGCTCGTCCGCGCCCTGCCGTACGGCGCACTCGCCCTCCTCGCGCTGAGCATGCTGTACGCGGGCTGGTCCCGCCCCGAATGGCGCTCGTCGGGCCGGCTGCCGGGGGACGCGACGTTCGGCGGCATCGCCCTCGTGGAGGGCGCCCTGGTGGTGGCCCTCGCCGTCGTCGCGAAGGTCATCTACCGCAGGGCCCGCGACCGCCGTACCGCCCTGCGCGGCCTCGGCGGACCCGCCACCGCGATGCTCGCCTGCGCTCTCGGCGGCGTGATGACCGGCGGCGTAGCGCAACGCGTCGCGGACTGGCTCGACGGCACCAGCGGCCTCATCGAGGGCCCGCCGGTCCTGCTCTCCTGGCAGGCGTCCGTGATCCCGCCCCTGCTGCTCGTCCTCGCCGTCCTGTGCGCCGGGCTCGCCCTGCGCACCGCACGCGTCAAGAAGCGGGAGAAGGCCCGGATCCCGCTGGAATACCACCTCGACGGCCGCCTCGACGAGAGCAGCGAGCCCTCGGACGAGGCCCGCACCGACCGTATCGCGGGCACCCGCGCGCGTGCCGCCCTCACCGACCGGGCCCCCCTGATCATCGGCGTCGTCTCCTCGGTGACACTGCTGCTCGGCGTCCTCGCCGTGGCCGGCGCCTGGTCCACCGGCGAGGTGCCGGGGGCCGCGGCCGAGGGCACGTACTCCGTCGTCGAAGGCGCGGCGGACACCGCGCAGGCGCTCGGGTCCTGGCTGATCGGCGTCGGCTTCATACTCTTCGTCACCTGGGGGAGGCGTGCCTACAAGGACCCCTCCGCGCGGCGCACCATCGGCATCCTCTGGGACGTGGGCACCTTCTGGCCGCGTGCCGCGCACCCCTTCGCGCCCCCCTGCTACGCCGAGCGCGCCGTGCCCGACCTGACCTGGCGCATGGCCACATGGACGCGCGCCACGGGCGGCCGCCTGGTCCTGTCCGGCCACTCGCAGGGCAGCGTCCTCGCCGCCGCGGCCGCCTGGCAACTGCACCCTTCAGTAAGGAAGCGCGTCGGACTGCTCACCTACGGGTCACCCCTTGAGCGCCTGTACGGACGATGGTTCCCCGCGCACTTCGGACCCGCCGCCCTGTCGTCCCTGCACCGGCAGGTCGACTGCTGGCGCAATCTGTACCGCAGGACCGACCCCATCGGCGGCCCGATCAACCTGTCCGGCGAATGCGGCCCCCAGGTCGACCACCCGGCGCTGCTCGACCCGCTCGCCTACGGCCGCACCGAGCAGCACCCGCTGCCCGCACCGATCCTGGGCCACGGCGACTACCAGGCCGACCCGGTCTTCGCGGAGGAACGGGAGCGCTTGCTCGCCCGGCTCAAGCCGGGCGTCCCGCAGCCGCGGCCCGAGGGCGAGCCACAGGAGCCCCTGGGCGCGCCTCAGGGCAGCTCGGGCAGATCGTCCGGGTAGAGGAGCGTCAGCTCGTCCGTGCTCGGCTCGTCGACCTGCGCGACCCGCCCCGCGTGCCGCTCCACCATCGACTCGAACGTCTGGCGCGCGGTGCGGCCGTTGCCGAACGCCGGCCCCTTCGGGAGCGCCGTGAAGTACTTGAGCAGTGCTTCCGGTGTCCCGGAGGCGAGCCGGTACTCGTGCTCGTCGGCCTGCTGCTCCACGATGTGCAGCAGCTCATCGGGAACGTAGTCGGAGAAGGTGATGGTCCGTGAGAAGCGGGACGCCACACCGGGGTTGACCGACAGGAACCGTTCCATCTCCGCGGTGTAGCCCGCGACGATGACGACGACGGAGTCCCGCTGGTCCTCCATCAGCTTCACGAGCGTGTCGATCGCCTCGCGGCCGAAGTCGCGTCCGGAGTCCTCGGGGGAGAGGGCGTACGCCTCGTCGATGAACAGGACGCCTCCATGGGCCCGTTGAAAGGCTTCCTGGGTGCGGATCGCGGTCGATCCGATGTGCTCGCCGACCAGGTCGACGCGGGACACCTCGACGAGGTGCCCCTGCTCCAGGACGCCGAGCCCCGCCAGGATCTCGCCGTACAGACGCGCCACCGTCGTCTTGCCGGTACCGGGGGAGCCCGTGAACACCAGGTGCCGCCGCACGGACGCCGCCTTGAGGCCGGCCTGCTGGCGTCTGCGCCCCACCTCGATCATGTCGGTGAGGGCCCGCACCTCCCGCTTGACGCTCTCCAGGCCCACCAGGGCGTCGAGTTCACCCAGCACGTCCGTCGACGTACGCGCGGGCTTCGTCGCCTCCGGGGGCGCGGCGGCGGGCCGCGGGTCGGGCACGGCGCCGAGCAGCCCGACCGTCTGGGTGGCGGTCTGCGGGACCGGTATCGGAGCGGTCGTAGCGCCTCCGGGGCGGACGCCGCCGCTCTCGTCGCTGGTGCACTCCTCCACGACCGGGCCGTCCTCGGCGAACTCGTAACCACCGCGGGAACACCGTTCCGTACGGCACTTCTTCAGGGTCGTGCGGCAGCCGTCGATGATGTGGAAGCCGTACCCGCCGCTGCCGGTCACGCGGCAGCCTGTGAGGCTGCCCCGGCCGCCCGCGGACACGTAGAAGCCCGCTTCCGCGGGGGACGTGACCGTGCAGCGCTCGATCGTGGGGTCCGCGCCCTTGGTGACGATGACGCCCGTCTGCACCGCGTCCACCGTGCAGTTGGCGAGGGTGCCGCCGCTGCCGTGGTCGCGGAACCAGGCGCCGGTCGCGGCCTCGCGGATGCGGCAGTCGTCCAGTTGCGCGCTCGCCCCGTCGCTCACCGACACGGCGGTGTTGCGCACCTGGGACAGGTCGCTGTCGACGACGTCGACGCGCGAGCCGCGGTCGAGCACGAACAGCGCGTCCGGCACGTCGTGCACCCGGCACGCGTCGAGCACGGCGGTCGCGCCGTCGCTCACCCACACCGCCGGGTAGTCGCCCGTGCTGTCGTGGATCTCGCACTGATTGGCGTCCACGCGCGTGCCCGGGTCCCACACCGACAGACCGTTGCGCCCGAACCGGCGCACCGTGGACCTCGTGAGCGTGAGCACGGACCGGGACCGCAGGTCGATCGCGTTCTCCGGGATGTCGTGGATGCGGCAGTCCGCCAGCGTGAGCACCGCGTCCGTGTCGAGCGTGACGCCGTCGGCCGTCGTGCGGTGCACGTCGCAGTCGGTGAGATGCGCCGCGGCCCGCCCGGTGATGTGCACGCCCGAGCCCTTGACCTCGTACACCTCGCAGCCCACGGCCTCCAGGCCGCTGTGCTCGCCGGTCACGGAGAGTCCCGCACCGGACGTGTGGTGCACCCGGCAGCGCTCCAGGCGCGGGTGCGCGCCGCCGCGTACGGCGATCCCGGCCTGCCCGGCGGCGACGACCTCGCACTCCTCGAACACGCCGCCCCCGCCGTCCAGGACGGCGATGCCGATGCCCGCGGGATTGTCGACGGTGCAGCGCCGCACGGTCGGCCGGGCGCCGCCGCGCACCTCGATCCCGGACGCGGAGCGGGTGACGACGCGTATGTCGACGAGTTCGGGGGCGCCCTCCTCGACGAGCAGCGCGGGCGCCGCCGCGTCCTGCCCCTCGATGTGCAGGCCCTGCACCGTCGCCGAGGCCCGCACGGTCAGCGGCACCCCGTCGACGGGGGCGATGCGCACCGACCCGGGGGAGCCCTCGGGGCCGCGCAGGGTCACCGAGCGCTGAACGACGAGGTTCTCTCTGTAGGTGCCCGGCGCGAGGGTCAGCACGTCCCCGTCGCCGGCTGCCTCCAGGGCGGCGGCCAGCGACGCGTACTCACCTGTGCGGCGCCGCCACCGCGATGTGCCGGTGTGTGTCACCTGGACCGTGCCCTGTGCCATGGCGCTGATCTGCCCCCACCTCGTCGTACGCGGGTCGTGTGCACGCCCTGCCCGGCGCTCTTCCTGCGAAAGGTGGGTCCACCGTAGCGTGCGTGGAGCACGGCAGTTGACCGTGGCCGAACCCCGTCAGCTGCCCGTGCCGGTCCTGCCCCAGTCGGGACCGGTGATGTCCCAGGCGCGGTCCCAGCGCGCGTACCGACGGCGGACCATGCGCCATACGACGAGGCGGCGGGCGCCCTCGACCAGCCCGGTCATGGCGGCGGCCGCGCCGAACCCGGCGAGCACCGCGTGCGTGGTGGCCGTCGCCCGGTCGAGCGGGCGGCCCACGACGTGGCCGTGGCGGTCGGTCCAGAGCGGGAACGTGTCGCCCGTGTGCGGGGCCTTGAGCGCGGCGACGACGCGGTCACGGTGCGCCGAGCCGTCCGGCGCCCGCCAGGTCGCGACGACCCGGCTGTGCGCGTCCCGCGCGGTCGACGTCTCCGGATCGGGGTCGAGCGGCGGCTGCGCCACCTTCTTGACCACCGTCGCCGTGACCTTGTGGCGCCGGTCGTGCTGCTCCTGCACCGAGCGGTACAGGGCGTCACGGGACAAGGAGCCCGCGACGGCGCCGACGGCCGGTGCGGCGACGACCATGAGGATCAGCGCGACCAGTGCGACCCAGGCTTCCGCCAGGTCGGTCCCGCGGCGCAGCGCATTGCGGCGCCAGCGCCAGAGCCCGGTGATCGCTCGCACGGACTGCACCCCCTTCCGCTCCCGTCGTGGCCTCGCACGGCAGCCCATTGTCTCTCAACGAGCATGCCGGGCCGCCGGGTTCCCCACCGGGTGACGGTTATGCGAGCACGGTGACCGGATCGCCCACCCGCACGGAGCCGTGCGACTCGGGCACCAGATTGGTCCCGAAACAGAGCTGGTCACCGAAGCGGCGATGCCGGGCGAGGGTGCGCAGCGGCTCCTTGCCGCGCTCCGCCGTCTCCTGGTTCGTGGTCGTGACCACACAGCGGCCGCACTTCTTGGCGACACGGAAGGTGACCTCGCCGATCGCGATCCGCGACCAGTCGTCCTCCGCCCAGGGCGCGGTCCCGGAGACGACCACACTCGGCCGGAAACGGTCCATCGGAAGCGGGCCCTCGTCGGCATGATCGCCCTGTGCGATCAGGGAGTTGAGGGCGTCGAGCGACGAGAGGGTGGTCACCAGCAGTGGATACCCGTCGGCAAAGCTGACCGTCTCGCCCGGTTCGGCGTACTCCGGGTCGATGGGGCGCCTGGTCGCCGGGTCGTCCAGGTACAGCACCCGTATGTCGCTCTCCAGGTATGCGCTCCACCACGCGTGGGCCGCCGGATCGGCGAGCACCGCTTCGACCTTGTCCTTCCAGACCTCGATCGTGGTGGTGGCGCGGGGCTCGGGCACCTCGACCGTCAGCGGGTCCATGCCGGGTGCGGACACCCGGACGCCGCCCCCGGGCAACTGCTCGGCGGCGGCCAACGCCAGACGCGGATGCGGGCGTTGCGTGACGATCTTGTTCGCGCTGTCCACCAGCACCCAGCGGCGGTCGCCCGCGAGCCCCCACGGTTCCACGACCGCCTCACGCGGAGCGTGCCCCCGAACCGCCTTCAGCGGGTGGACATGGATCGAACTGAGCACGGGTTGCGACATGGGGCCATCCTGCCAGCAGGCACCGACAGCCCCCTGTGCGGGCGAGACGAATCCGTCGTCGTTCAGTACCCGCGGTATTGCTGGCGGTTGTACGGATCCTCGTACGGCGCCGGGGCGGGCCGGGGCGCGGCCGGACGCATCGCCTCGTAGCCGGTACCGGGGGCCGGGCGCTGCGGCTGGGCCTGCGGTGCCTGGTAGCCGCGCGGAGCGGCGGCCTGCTGCGGGATGTACGCGGTCGGGGCCGCCTGCATCGGGGCGTGCTGCTGGGGCGCGTAGCCGTACTGCGGCGACGGCGCGGAGGGAAGAGCGGGCAGGGCCGCCGGCAGGGCGGGCAGATGACTGCCGGTGTCGTACGCGGAGGGAACCCGGATCGGGGCGATCTGGGGAGTGCCCCGCTCTGCGACGAGGGAGTCGTAGATCGGAGTGTCCGGGAAGGACGGCGCGGAGTAGTAACCGCCGCCATAGGTGGAGCGGGGGGAGGTCATGGCACATAAGTTAAGCCCACGATGTGGTCGTTGGGGTAGACCGATAAGAGGGTTCTTTTGCGTGTCGGCAGTGACGGCGTGTCCCCAATGCGAGCGAACTTGGGAAAATCGGTCGTCTCGCGGCGTAGAAATCGTGTAAAGGCCGCGTTCCTGAAGGGTTACCAAGGGTTGGCCAGCGATCTTCGAACGTGCCTCTGGGGTCCTTTGCGGGCCGGGGAATAGGTTGACGGCGGAACCCGGAGTTGAGCGTTGGGGGCAGACATGACAATGGCCAAGGGATCGAATGTCGCGGTGCCGGCTCCCGCGGTGCGCGTCGAATTGGGATGGCGTTCAGGTCCCGGTGTGCCCGACGCGGACGCGTCGGCGCTCCTCCTCGCCGCCGGAAAGGTGCGTTCCGACGCGGACTTCGTGTTCTACAACCAGCCCGCGCACGCCTCCGGCGCGGTGCGGCACGACGGCAAGAGCACCGCGGGCGGTGCCGTGACGGACACACTCTCCGTCGATCTCGCGCGCGTGGAACCGGCCATCGAGCGGGTGGTCCTCGCCGCGTCCGCGGACGGCGGCACGTTCGGCCAGGTGACAGGGTTGTACATCCGGGTCGTCGACGCGGTGGGAGGCGCCGAGATCGCGCGTTTCGACAGCACCGACGCCACCGTGGAGACCGCGTTCGTACTGGGCGAGCTGTACCGGCGCCAGGGCGCCTGGAAGTTCCGCGCGGTCGGCCAGGGCTACGGCAGCGGACTCGAAGGGCTCGCCACGGACTACGGGATCAGCGTCGACGAGCCGCAGCACGCGACCGCCGCGCCTCCGGTGCCGTCGGCAGCTCCGGTGGGCCCGCCGATCGCGGCGACGCCACCCGCGCCCGCGTCCGCACCCGAACCCGTACGGCTCACCAAGATCACGCTCACCAAGTCGGCGCCCACCGTCTCCCTGGCGAAACAGGGCGGCACGTCGGGCACGATGCGGGTCAACCTCAACTGGGAGATGCGCAAGCAGTTCAGCGGCTGGGGGAGCAAGCTCGGCCGGGCGACCGCGATGCACCGCGACCTCGATCTCGACCTGTGCGCCCTCTTCGAACTCGCCGACGGACGCAAGGGAGTCGTACAGGCCCTGGGCAACGCCTTCGGTTCGCTGTACCAGCCCCCGTACATCCACCTCGACGGCGACGACCGCAACGGGACCGTCTCCACCGGTGAGAACCTCGGCATCAACCTCGACCACAAGAACGACTTCCGCCGCATCCTGATCTTCGTGACCATCTACGAAGGCGCCCGCAGCTTCGCCGACCTGCACGCGACCGTGACGCTGCAGCCGTTGAACGGGGCGCCCATCGACTTCTCCCTGGACGAGTGCACGGTGCCCTCCACGGTGTGCGCGCTCGCCCTCATCACCAACGACGGCGGCGATCTGACCGTCCAGCGAGAAGCCCGCTATCTCGTCCCCGACCGAGGCGTCAGCCCGCAGCGCACCGTGGACCAGGTCTACGGATGGGGCATGAACTGGACCCCGGGCCGCAAGTAGCTCTCCGTAGCGCCGAATTCACCGCCCTTCGGGTGCGGCGTCGGGACGGGCGTAGGTACGCCCCTTCCATGCCGCGCCGCGCCCCCTGTAGTGCTGCACCGCGGAATCCACGGTCATGAGGAGGTACAGGAACGCGGTGAAAGGCAGCAGAGGGGCCAGCCACAGAGGCTGCCGGTAGTAGCGCAGCATCGGAAGGTACGTCCCTGTCATGACGGCCCACGCGAGCGCGCCGAGCAGCACGGCCGGCCCGCTGTGGGTGGCCGGCCCGACGCACACGGCGGCGGGCGGCACCAGATAGACGAGCGCGAGGCCGAGCACGGTGCCGAGCAGCACCACGGGGTTGTGCCGCAGTTGCGCGTACGCGCTGCGCGACACCATGCGCCACAGATCGGCCAGCCGCGGATAGGGCCGCACGCTGTCGACGTGCTCGGCGAGGCCCAGCCAGATGTGGCCCCCCGAACGCTTCACGGCCCGCGCGAGCGACACGTCGTCGATCACCGCCTGCCGGATGGCGTCCGGGATACGCGCCCGCTCCGCCGCCGACGTGCGCAGCAGAACGCAGCCGCCGGCCGCGGCGGCCGTACGCGAGCCCTTCTTGGCGATGCGCCGGAACGGATAGAGCTGCGCGAAGAAGTAGACGAACGCGGGCACGACGAGCCGCTCCCACAGACTCACCACCCGCAGCCGGGCCATCTGCGACACCAGGTCGAAGCCGCCCGCGCGGGCCGCCGCCACCAACTCCCGCAGGCTGTCCGGCTCATGGGCGATGTCCGCGTCGGTCAGCAGCAGGAACTCCGGGCCACGCGCGCGTGCCAGGCCGATGCCGTGCCGCACCGCCCACAACTTCCCCGTCCAGCCCGGGGGCGGTTCGCCGGGGGAGTCGACCGTCAGCGGCAGCCCGCCGTGCCGTGCTGCCAGAGCCCGGGCCACCTCGCCCGTGCCGTCGGAACTGCCGTCGTCCACGAGGAAGATCTCCGCCCGCCCGGGATAGTCCTGCGCGAGCAGCGACGGCAGGCTGTCCGGCAGGACCTCCGCCTCGTCCCGGGCCGGCACCACGACGCACACATCCGGCCACGCACCGGGCTCCGCGCGGGGCGGCAGCCGCAGGTCCGTGCGCCAGAAGAACCCCTGGCAGAGCAGCATCCACAGCCATGCGGCGAGCGAGGCCGCGGTGATCCACGCAACGACGTCCATCCGCCGCAGTCTGCCCCACCGGCACGGCCCTGTCGGGCCCATCGTCTATGGTTTCCGGGTGAAGATCGCGCTGATGGACTCGGGAATCGGACTGCTCGCGGCCGCCGCCGCGGTACGGAACCTGCGGCCCGACGCCGACCTCGTGCTCTCCTCCGACCCTGACAGCATGCCGTGGGGTCCGCGTACCCCCGAGGACGTCACGCGGCGGGCGCTCGCCGTCTGTGAGGCCGCCGCCGCGCACCGGCCGGACGCGCTGATCATCGCCTGCAACACCGCGTCCGTGCACGCCCTGCCGGCCGTGCGCGCCCGGCTCGAACCGGCGATCCCCGTCATCGGCACCGTCCCCGCGATCAAGCCGGCCGCGTCGGGCGGCGGCCCCCTCGCCATCTGGGCCACGCCCGCCACCACCGGCAGCCCCTACCAGCGGGGACTGATCCGTGACTTCGCGGCCGGCGCCGAGGTCACCGAGGTGCCGTGCCCCGGCCTCGCCGACGCGGTGCAATGGGCCGACGAGGAGGGCATCGACCGGGCCGTCGCGGCCGCCGCCGCCCTCACCCCGCCCGGCGTGCGGGCGATCGTCCTGGGCTGCACCCACTACGAGCTGGTCGCGGAGCGCATCCGCGCCGCGGTGCAGCGGCCCGGCGCCGCCCCCCTCGTGCTGCACGGCAGCGCGGGGGCCGTCGCCGCGCAGGCCCTGCGCCGCATCGGCGAGCGGCCCCCGGCCGTGCCGGGCGCCCGCGGCTCACTCACCGTGATCCTCAGCGGCCGCACGGAGTCGCTGCCGCAGGCCGCACTCACGTACGCCGAGGGCCGTTCACTGCAGGCCGTCAGCCGCGTCGGCTGAGGGGGACCCCCGATCCGGAGCAGTTACGCTCCGCAAGCCAGTGCCTTCGCCCCGGAACATGAGTACGCTCGTGTGCATGAGGAAACCCGCCGCCGACGAACACCCCGGGCGACGCTCTTCCGCCCACGCGAGCGACATCTGGACCGGTCGCGCGCACAACCGCGTGCAGTGGCTCCTGGCCCTGGGCGGCTTCGCCTGCCTGGCGCTCGGCATCGAGCTCGCCGTGGACAACTCGTGGGCGACCGGTATCGCCGCTCTGGCCATGTCCGTGGTCGGCCTCATCGCCGTCGGACTGCTCATCCTGTTCGGCACCCTCGCCTTCCTCCACGTCGCCGTGAAGGTCGACAAGGACCACCTCGAAGTGCGCTGCGGCCACGTCGGACTGCCGCGCCGCCGCATCCCTCTCGCCCATGTCGTCGACGCGGCCTTCGCGCCGCGCGTCACGCCCCGGCAGTGGGGCGGCTGGGGCTACCGCTGGCGCCCCGAGATCGGCACGGCCGTCGTGGTGCGACGCGGCGAGGGCCTGGTGCTGATCCTCGGTGACGGCCGCAAGTTCACGGTGACGGTGGACGACGCGGAGAGCGCCGTGCGGCACATTCGTGACCGCCTCAAGCCGACCCCGGCCGGCCCCGTCCTCTGAACTCCTCGCACGCTATTCGCGGCCGTCCCGGACACCTGCCGGGGCGGCCGCGTCGTGCGGTGGGCCGTCCGTGAGCGGTTCCGCGGTGGCGATGCCCGCGAGCAGGCCCAGGCCCACGGTCACCGTCGTGAAGCTGAGCGCGTTGCCGAGCGACGCCAGCGCGGCCACCGCCGTCAGCGCCCCGCCCGCGGCCAGGACCACCTGGGTGGAGCGGGCCGAGCGCCACAGTGCGTACAGCAGCCAGCAGTACGCCGCCGCCAGCAGAGCCGCGCCGACGGCGCCCTGCTCGGCGGCCACCTGAAGGACCGCGGAATGCGGTTTGCCGCCGGACAAGGGGGAGTGCGCCAGCGTGGGGCTGAGCTCCTCGAAGCGGCCGGGTCCGACACCGAGCGCGGGGTCGGATTCCGCCAGGTGCCAGGCATCGCGCCACAGAAGAACGCGGTGCGCGGTGAGCCGGCCCTCCAGCGCGGCGGCCGTCCCGGACGGCAGCACGCTCCCGGCGAGGGCCACGCCGACGGCGGCCACCGCGGCCGTCGCCAGGCCGAGACCCGCGAGGGCGACCGCCCTGCGGCGCGTGCCCGCCGCCACGAGCGAGTACAGGACGATGCCCGCGCAGACGGCGCCCCCCGTTCCGGAACCGATGGCGAGGGCCACGACGACCGTCCCGGCCGCGCCTGCGTGCAACGCGATGCGCAGCCGGCGCTGCCGTGCCGACCACGCCGCGCAGCACAGCGCGCCCGCCGACAGGGCGAGCAGCGCGGCCGTGGCACCGGCCCGCCCGAGCGGCGCCATGGTGTCCGGGGCCGGGCCGCCCTGCGGTGCGACCGCGGCCAGCCACAGCCCGCCGCCGCCCGCCGCGACGGAGGCGGCCACCGGGACGAGCGCCCCGCTGATCCGGCCGCACGCATAACCCGCGGCGACGGCGAGCACCGCGAGCAGCACTCCTTCGGGCCGGCCCGCCCGCGCGGCCGCCGTGATCATGGACCACACGGCACAGCCGCCCAGGACGGTGAGGCCCGCCGCGTCGGTGACCCGATGCCGACGGGCCGCGTCCGGCCCGGTCTCCGCCGACCACCCCGTGCTTCCCACCGTCGCCCCCCGGCCGTGACGGGCCCCGGACGCATTGGCCGGATCCGGCGGTACGTCAGGGACTCGGGCACACGGTAACGGCTGGTGCGGCCCTTTGTGCCGGAGTTGCGCAGGAACGTTTCGCAGGCGTCCGGGTGCGGGAGCGGCGGGACGGGCGGCCGACCGGACGCCGTCGTCCGGCGTCCTCGGTGCGGCCTCGTGGACCGGGCCGACCGCCATGTCCCGCCGACAGTGACGCGCCGTACACTCCCCGGGTGACCGCCACCGCACCTCCCGTCGCCCCGCCGGACGAGCCCGCAGAGCAGCCCGCTCGCCCTTCCTACCTGCGACGGCTCGTGCCCGTCGGCCTGGCGGTGCTCGCCGGGCTCTTGCTGTACGTGAGCTTCCCGCCGCGTGAACTGCCGTGGCTGGCGCCGCTGTCGTTCGGGCTCTTCGGAGCCGCCGTGTACGGGCGGCGGCTGCGCGCGGGCTTCGGTCTCGGACTCGTCTTCGGCCTGGCCTACCTGGTCCCGCTGCTGTCGTGGACGGGCGTCGACGTCGGCCCCCTGCCGTGGCTGGCGCTCGCCGTCGCCGAGGCGCTGGTGCTGTCGCTCGCGGGCCTCGGCATCGCGTACGTGTCGCGGCTTCCGCTGTGGCCACTGTGGGCGAGCGGTGTCTGGATCGCGGACGAGGCGCTGCGCGCCCGCTTCCCGTTCGGCGGTTTTCCCTGGGGGAAGGTCGCGTTCGGACAGCCCAGCGGCGTCTTCCTGCCGCTCGCCTCACTGGGCGGCACCCCGCTGCTCGGGTTCGCCGTGGTGCTGTGCGGGTTCGGGCTCGCCGCGCTCGCCCTGCGCGTCATCGGCCTGCGCCGCTCGGGCGACAGCGCCGTACGAGTGCTGCGCGACCGTACGGCCGTCACCGCCGCCGTCCTCACCGTCGCGCCCGTCGTCGCCGGAGCCGCGGTCATGCCCTTCGTGTCGAACGCGGCGCAGGCCGGCACCGCGCGCGTGGCGCTCATCCAGGGCAACGTGCCGCGCATGGGCCTCGACTTCAACGCCCAGCGGCGGGCCGTCCTCGACTACCACGTACGCGAGACCATGAAGCTCGCGGCGAAGATCAAGTCGGGTGAGGTCAAGCGGCCCGACCTCGTCCTGTGGCCGGAGAACTCCTCGGACATCGACCCGTACGTCAATCAGGACGCGTACGACGAGATCACCGAGGCCGCGCAGGCCGTCGGGGCGCCGATCTCGGTGGGCGCCGTCGTCACCGCCAAGGACGGATCCGAGCGCAACCGGCTGATCCTGTGGGACCCCAAGAAGGGCCCCGGCGCGGTCTACGACAAGCGGCACCTGCAGCCGTTCGGCGAGTACATGCCGTACCGCAGCTTCTTCCGGATCTTCAGCAAGGATGTCGACCGCGCCGGGGAGTTCGTGCCCGGCAAGAAGGCCGTCGCCTTCGACATGGCGGGCACGAAGATCGGCAACGTGACCTGTTACGAGGCCGCCTTCGACGACGTCGTCCGCGACCAGGTCCGCGAAGGCGCCCAGATCCTCTCCGTGCCGAGCAACAACGCCACGTTCGAGCGCAGCCAGATGACCTACCAGCAGCTCGCCATGGACCGGGTGCGCGCCGTCGAGCACGGCCGTGCCGTGATGGTCCCGGTCACGAGCGGCATCAGCGCCGTGATCCGGCCCGACGGATCCATCGCCCAGCACACCGGCATGTTCGAAGCCGACACGCTCCTCGCCGACGTCCCCAAGCGCACCTCCCAGACGCTTGCCACGCGCGCGGGTGTCTGGCCCGAGGCGCTGCTCGTGGCGATCGGCGTCGGCGGTCTGGCGTGGGCGGTCGTGGGCTCCCGCCGGGGACGGCGCACGGCGGACTGAGCCGCCGGTCCGAAGGACCGTACGTATAGGGTCGACGGCATGGCGACTCCAGACTTCATCCGGGCGATCCGGGCCAGTGCCGGCCATCAACTGCTGTATCTGCCGGGCGTCACCGCCGTCGTCTTCGACGACGCGGGGCGGGTGCTCCTCGGGCGGCGCAGCGACACCGGTCAGTGGGCGGTGCCCGCGGGGATCGCCGAGCCGGGCGAGCAGCCCGCGGATGTCGCGACCCGCGAGGTGTTCGAGGAGACGGGCGTCGAGTGCGTCGCCGATCGCGTCGTCCTCGTCCAGGCCCTCGAACCCATCACCTACCCCAACGGCGACAAGTGCCAGTTCATGGACACGACGTTCCGCTGCCGGGCCACGGGCGGAGAGGCCCGCGTGAACGACGACGAATCCCTCGAAGTGGCCTGGTTCGCCCTCGACGCACTGCCGCGGCTCAGCGAGCACGCCCTCTTCCGCATCAAGCAGGCACAGTCCGAGGGACCGACATGGTTCGAGACCATGAGCGAGCGCTGAAGTATGGGTGCCGGCCACATCGGGGGGCGTCGCCGGGCTGCCTAGGGTGCGGAGCATGACCCCGCACCCCCCTCCTGCCGCACTCCACGCCGCACCGCTCGACCTCGGCGGACGTACCGCACTCGTCACCGGTGCCGCCGGCGGCATCGGCCGGGCCTGCGCCCTGCGGCTCGCCGCCGCCGGCGCCAAGGTGAGAGCGGTGGACCGGGACCGCGAGGGCCTGGCGGAGCTGGCGGAGCAGACCGACGGCGTCGAACCGTACGTCCTCGACCTCACCGACCTCGATGCCGCCGAGGCCGCCGCGGCCGGCGCCGACGTCCTCGTGAACAACGCGGGCATCCAACTGGTGCGCCCCATCGAGGAGTTCCCGCCCGAGGTGTTCCACACCGTCCTGACGGTGATGCTGGAGGCCCCGTTCCGGCTGATCAGGGGAGCGCTGCCGCACATGTACGGGCAGGGCTGGGGCCGTATCGTCAACGTGTCGTCGGTGCACGGCCTGCGCGCCTCCCCGTTCAAGTCCGCGTACGTCGCCGCGAAGCACGGCCTCGAAGGCCTGTCGAAGACGGCGGCGCTGGAAGGAGCCCCGCACGGCGTCACCTCCAACTGCGTCAACCCCGCCTACGTGCGCACGCCGCTCGTCGAGAAGCAGATCGCCGACCAGGCCACCGCGCACGGCATCCCCGAGGAACAGGTGGTGAGCGAGGTGCTGCTGCGGGACAGCGCGCTGAAGCGGCTCATCGAACCGGACGAGGTCGCCGAGGCGGTGGCGTATCTGTGCACCCCGCAGGCGTCCTTCATGACCGGTACGTCGCTGTCCCTCGACGGAGGCTGGACCGCTCACTGAGCGCGGGTGATCCTGTTGAGCATGGAGCAGCACCCACCGCACTCAGCCGCCGCCTCCGCCCCGGTGACCACGGGCGACGCGCAGGCCCCGTATCTGGCACTGCTGGCCAGGGGCGCCTCCGCCGACGCGTACGAACAGCCCGTACTGGTCGCGCGCGCCGACGGGGCGACGTCCGCGCGGGTGGCGGCACTGGAGGACGCCAAGCGCCTCGCGCTGCGCGTGCGGGACGAGATGGAGGGCAGGCGGCGCCGCGAGGCCGAACTGTCCGCACTCTTCGAGACCGCCCACGACCTGGCGGGGCTGCGCGACCTCGACGCGGTCCTGCAGGCCATCGTGCAGCGGGCCAGATCGCTGCTCGGCACCGACGTGGCGTATCTGACGCTGAACGACCCGCCGCGCGGCGACACCTACATGCGGGTGACCGAGGGCTCCGTCGCGGCCCGCTTCCAACAGCTGCGCCTCGGGATGGGGGAGGGGCTGGGCGGACTCGTCGCGCAGACCGCCCGGCCGTACGTCACCGCGAACTACGGGCAGGACGTGCGCTTCCAGCACACCCGCACCATCGACGCGGGGGTCCAGGACGAGGGCCTCGTCGCCATCCTCGGAGTGCCGCTCATGCTGGGGCCGCACGTGATCGGCGTGCTGTTCGCCGCGGACCGGCGCGCGCGGGTCTTCGAGCGCGAACAG
The DNA here is from genome assembly GCF_040655895.1 of Streptomyces sp. NPDC050264. NCBI lineage: Bacteria > Bacillati > Actinomycetota > Actinomycetes > Kitasatosporales > Streptomycetaceae > Streptomyces > Streptomyces sp. NPDC050264. The sequence continues at coordinate 145,680 of NZ_JBFAKV010000013.1, read as the reverse complement.
ATCGCGCTGCTCGGTTCGTTCGCGGCGCTCGCCGCGGCGGCCATCGACACCGCGAACCTGCTCACCGAGACCCGTGAGGCACTCGGCGAACTGGAGCGGGCCAACGAGATCATCCGGGACCGCAGCGGCGTCATCGAGCGGGCCTCCGACGTCCATGACCGGCTCGCCGAGCTGGTGCTGCGCGGCGGCGGCGTGCACGACGTGGCGGCCGCGGTCTCGCAAGTGCTCGACGGCACCGTGGAGTTCACCGACGCGGACACCGCGCCGGGTGAGGCCGTCGAGGGCTCCCGCACCGAGGGGCACGCCGTGCGCCGCGGCGACGACTGGGTCGCGGCGGTCGCCGCCGGCGGTGAGCTCCTGGGCGCCCTGGTGCTGCGCGGCCACCCGGGCCTCGACCCCGTCGACCAGCGCACCCTGGAGCGCGCCGCCATGGTCACGTCGCTGCTGCTGCTCGCCCGGCGCTCCGCCTCCGAGGCCGAACAGCGCGTCCGGGGCGAGCTGTTGGACGACCTGCTCGACGCCCGCGACCACGATCCGCGTCTGCTGCGGGAGAGAGCCGCGCGGCTCCACGCCGACCTGGACGCCACCCACGTCGTGCTCGCGGCACGCCTGGAGGCGTCCGGCGCCGACGCCGAGCAGGAGGCCGCCACGCGCCGCCGCCTGTGGTCGGCGGCGAACCACCTCGCGGCGACCCGGCACGGACTGGCCGCGGCACGCGACGGCGGCACCGTCCTGCTGCTGCCGCTGCGCTCCGGGACCACGGCCTCCGCCGTCGCGGCGCACGTGGCCAAGCGGCTGTCCGCGGCGATCCACGAGACGGTCACCGTGGGCGCCTCCGCCCCCGTCGCACACCTGGCCGCCCGGACCGACACCGCCGCCGTCGCCTACGCCGAGGCGCGCCGCTGCCTGGATTCGCTGCGTCTTCTCGGCCGGGCGGGCGAGGGCGCGGCCGCCGAGGACTTCGGGTTCCTGGGGCTGCTGCTCGCCGACAGCCGGGACATCAGCGGGTTCGTCGCCCGCACCATCGGTGAGGTCGTCACGTACGACGAGCGCAGAGGAACCGATCTGGTGCGCACGCTCGACGCCTACTTCGCGTCCGGCATGAGTCCGGCCCGCACGAAGGAAGCCCTGCACGTCCATGTGAACACCGTCGCCCAGCGCCTGGAGCGGATCGGCCGGCTGCTCGGCCCCGACTGGCAGTCGCCCGCGCGCTCGCTGGAGATACAACTCGCCCTGCGGCTGCACCGGTTGGCGGGCCCGGACATGCGGTGACCCCGTACGCGCGGGGCGTACGGGGCCGGTGTACCGGGCCCGTCAGACGCTGTGGACGTCGGCGCGGCGGTCGGCCGTGGCCGCGCTCGCGGTGTCCGCCGTCTCGACGTCGGCGAGGTCGCGGTGGCGGGTCTCCTTCGCGACACCTACCGCGAGCAGCGTCAGGAGCGCGGCCGCGATCACGTACAGGGAGATCGGCGTGGAGCTGTCGTAGTCCGCGAGCAGCGCCGTCGCGATGAGCGGCGCGGGCGCGCCCGCCGCGACCGAGGCGAACTGGGCGCCGATCGAGGCCCCCGAGTACCGCATCCGGGTCGCGAACATCTCGGAGAAGAAGGCGGCCTGCGGCGCGTACATGGCGCCGTGCAGCACCAGTCCGACGGTGACGGCGAGGATCAGGTTGCCGAAAGTCGCCGTGTCGACGAGGGAGAAGAACGGGAACATCCACAGGCCGACGCCGGCCGCGCCCAGCAGATACACCGGGCGGCGTCCGATCCGGTCGGACAGGGCGCCCCAGGCCGGGATGACGGCGAAGTGCACGGCGGACGCGATGAGCACGGCGTTCAGCGCGGTCTGTTTGGAGACGCCGGCCGAGGTCGTGGCGTACACGAGGATGAAGGCGGTGATGACGTAGTAGCTGATGTTCTCGGCCATACGGGCTCCGATGGCGACGAGGACATCGCGCCAGTGGTGCCGCAGGACCGCGACGAGCGGCATCTTCTCGACCGTCACGCCCTCCTCGGCCTTGCGGGCCTCGGCCCGGGCCAACGCCTCCTTGAAGACCGGCGATTCATCGACAGAGAGACGAATCCACAGACCGACCATCACGAGCACACCGGAGAGCAGGAACGGTATGCGCCAGCCCCAGGAGGTGAACTGCGCGTCCGAGATCAGGGCCGTGAGGGCCGAGAGCACGCCGGTCGCGAGGAGCTGCCCGGCGGGAGCGCCGGTCTGGGGCCACGACGCCCAGAAACCGCGGCGTGCGGCGTCCCCGTGCTCGGACACCAGCAGCACCGCGCCGCCCCACTCGCCGCCGAGGGCGAAACCCTGGACGAGACGCAGCACGGTCAGCAGCACCGGCGCGGCCGCGCCGACCGTGGCGTAGGTGGGCAGCAGGCCGATCGCGAAGGTGGCGCCGCCCATCATGAGCAGGCTGAGCACCAGGAGCTTCTTGCGGCCGAGGCGGTCGCCGTAGTGGCCGAAGACGAGCGCGCCGAGCGGCCGGGCGGCGAACCCGACGGCGTACGTCAGGAAGGACAGCAGGGTGCCGACGAGCGGGTCGGACCCGGGGAAGAACAGCTTGTTGAACACGAGCGCGGCGGCGGAGCCGTACAGGAAGAAGTCGTACCACTCGATGGTGGTGCCGATGAGGCTCGCCGCGACAATGCGCTTGAGGCTGGCCGGTGTTGGCGGAGCGGTTGCTGCGGAGGCCATGTGCACCACTTCCAGGCGGGGAGGGGGACGTCTGCGTGCTGCCACAAGGTAGGAAGACGCAGGTCAGTGGCACATGTGGTGGGGCACCATACTTTTGGCCCGGGGTGTGGTTGCGCCCGTGCGGCGCCCGCCCGCCGGCTCACATGCCGTAGGGAAGGAAGCGGTAGGCGTCCCCGTCGGTGACCACATGGCCCGCTGTCGGGGCGGGGAAGTGGCTGCCCAGCACGAGGGTGTCGGTGCCGGCCAGCGAGGCGAGCAGCGCGCGCCGGGTGGCGGTGGCCTGCTCCGGGTCGATGTCCACGCAACTGCCCAGCGCGTCGTCCGCCAGCTGGACCGGGTGATGGACGCAGTCGCCGGTGACCAGGGCGGTGGCGCCCCGGCTGTCGATCCGGACGGCCACCTGGCCCGGGGTGTGCCCGGGCGTGGGGAGCAAGGTCAGGCCGGGGGCGACCGTCGTACCCTCCGCGGAGACGTCGACGACGTCGAGCAGGCCCGCGTCGCGGATCGGGTGGATGGAGTCGCGGAACATCTGGGTGCGGGGCTCGTCCAGCTCCGTGGTGCTCCAGAAGTCCCATTCCGTCCGGGTGGTGAGGTAGCGGGCGTTGGGGAAGGTGGGGACCCAACTCCCGCCCTCGGCGCGGGTGTTCCAGCCGACGTGATCGGTGTGGAGGTGGGTGAGGAGGACGAGATCCACCGATTCCGGAGTGAAGCCGATGGCGGCGAGCCGGGTCAGGTAGTCGGTGTCCAGGTCGTGCCAGGCGGGGTTGGCCCGGGTCTTGGCGTTGCCGATACCGGTGTCGATGAGTACCCGCATGCCGTCGACGGTCAGGGCGAAGCTGTGGCTGGCCAGTCGCAGGACGTTGGTCTCGTCGGCGAAGTCCGGCTTCAGCCAAGGGAGTTGGGACACGACTTCGGGGGTGGCGCCGGGCAGCAGCCACGGGCCGGTCTGCGGGGGCAGTGCGATCTCGTCGATCCGTCGGACGGTGATGTCGCCGACGGTCCAGGCCGCGGCGGACGGGAGGCGGGTGGCGGAAGCGTGCATGGGTGATGCCCTTCTGTGTGGGGCGGGGCGGAACCACGGTTGTGTCGTCATGTGCGCCCCATCGCCTTAATGCAATGCGTTTGCTTTAAGTGACGGTAGGTCCTATGGTCGCCTAAAGCAAACTGTTAGCGTTTGCGTGCCGGGGGACCACCGTCTCCACCCGGCACAGCTACAGAGAGGGATCCGTGAACACCGCCGAACTCACCCCGCACGAGGCCGCCCGCTGGGCGGGCCGGGCAGGGCTGCCCCTGCCGGAGGCCCGTCATGCCGACGTCGCCGTCACCGCCGATCACATCCGGGCCGTCGTCGCCACCCTGCGCGAGCTGGACTTCCAGGACACGCCGCCCGCCGCCGTCTACGACGTCACCGGTGAGGACCGCCATGGAACCGTATGAGCTGACGCTCTCCGCAGCGGCCGAGGCCATCCGCACCGGGGAACTGTCGCCGGTCGACCTCACCGACTCCGTCCTGGCCCGCGTCGAACAGGTCGACCCGCACGTGCGGGCCTACGTCACGGTCGTCGCCGACGGTGCCCGGCAAGAGGCCAAGGAGGCCGAGCGTGAAATCTCCGCCACCGGACCGCGGGGCCCGCTCCACGGCATCCCGATGGCGCTGAAGGACCTGATCGACGTCGAGGGGCTGCCCACGACGGCCAGTTCCAAGGTCAGGGACGGACACCGGGCGTCCGCCGACAGCGCGGTCGCCGCACGCCTGTCGCAGGCCGGCGCCGTCCTCCTCGGCAAGACCCACACGCACGAGTTCGCCTACGGTCTGACGACACCGCAGACGCGCAACGCCTGGGATCAGGGACGTGTGGCGGGCGGCTCCAGCGGCGGATCGGCCGTCGCCGTCGCGACCGGATCGGCCACGTTCGCCCTCGGCACCGACACCGGCGGTTCCATCCGGGTCCCCTCCGCGCTGAACGGCGTCGTCGGCCTCAAGCCCACCTACGGCCTCGTTCCCCGCAGCGGAGTCACGTCCCTGTCCTGGTCCCTCGACCACGTCGGGACCGTCACCCGCAGCGTCCAGGACGCCGCGACGGTACTGGAAGCGCTCGCCGGCCCCGACCCCCGCGACCCCGCGAGCCTGCCCCGGACGGCCTCGGCCCGATACACGCCCGGCGCCGAGGGCGACCTGAGTGGCATGCGCATCGGCGTGCCGCGCAACTACTACTTCGATCAGGTGGAACCGGACGTCGAGGAAGCGATCCGCGGCGCGATCGACGCCCTGCGTGACCTCGGTGCCGAACTCGTCGACGTCGAGATCCCCATGACGCGCTACATCCAGGCGATCCAGTGGGGGCTGATGGTGCCCGAGGCGAGCGCCTACCACGAACAGACGCTGCGTACGACGCCCGAACTGTACGCGGGTGACGTGCGCATCCTGCTGGAGGCCGGCGAACTGGCCCTGGCGGGCGACTACTTGCGGGCCCAGCGCGCCCGGACCCTGATGCGCGACCGCTGGCTGGAACTCTTCGCGCACGTCGACATCATCGCTGCCCCGTCCGTGCCGGCGCCCGCGGCGCCCTCCGGGCAGGAGAGCATCCGATGGACGGACGGGAGCCTGGAGGCCGTCTCCGACGCGTACGTCCGACTGTCCGCACCCGCCAACATCACCGGAATCCCGGCGCTCACCGTTCCGGCGGGCCGCGACCGGGCGGGCTTGCCGATCGGCATGCAGCTCCTCGGCAGGCCGCTCGGCGAGGCCGACGTGCTGCGCGTCGGAGCCGCACACGAGCAGGTCGCCTCCTTCGGGCGCGGGCGGATCGCGCCCGCCGTCGCCGCATGACCTGGCCCCGGGGGCCTCACCCCGTGGCCCCCGGTCGCGGTCGACGGGAGCCGGAAGACCCGCCCCTCTCCTAGATGCAATATATTCGCGTTAAGGTGGTGTGGTGAGTCCGAAGCCCATGGCCCGCCCCGGCGGGCGCAGCGCACGAGTACAGCAGTCCGTCCACGACGCGGTACGGCAACTCCTGGAGGAGGTCGGCCGGGACGGGCTGGCCGTTCCCCTCGTCGCCACCCGCGCGGGCGTCACTCCCTCCACCATCTACCGACGGTGGGGAGACCTCCAGGAACTCCTGTCGGACGTCGCCGTCGAACACCTGCGTCCGGAGAACCCGCCCGCCGACCTGGGCGGTCTGCGGGAAGACCTCGACGCCTGGGCCGAGCAGTTCCTCGAAGAGATGGCCTCGCCCCCCGGGCGGGCCTACATCCGCGACGCCCTGCTGGGTGACGCCGAGGGGACCAACGCCGGCCAGTGCTCGGCCTATGCCGCGGACCAGATCGACACGATCCTGAGCAGGGCGGCACAGCGCGGCGAACACCTGCCGGACACCGAGCGCGTCATGGACCGGGTGGTGGCCCCGATCATGTACCGCATCCTCTTCCGGCCGACCCGGCTGACTGCCGAGTACGCGCACACCCTGGTCGGCGAGGCACTGGAGAACGCGACGGAGTGACGCGCTCCCGCGTGGCAGGGCCGGAGGGGCGTGTGCCTGCAGGAACGCGCAGGTCAGTGGCACATGTTGTGGGGCGCCATACGGTTGGTGCGGAGTGGGACGCTCCGGTCGGCGAACAGGTGTGATCCCGCGCTCTGTTGACACGGGAAGAACTGATCGCTTTACTCCTCGAAACGCCGTACCGAGCACTCTGAGCAGGGCTCGCGGCGTCAGAGGTACGCCTAGCCGGTAAACGCCAGGGCCACACGGCCTCGCAAGCCCGGACACAGTCGCCAGGGTCACTCCAGGGCCCGAGGCGGGGACGTACCCTCCATCACACTGGAGCTCGACAGTGAGCATCGATCGTGCCCGTACCCGCCGCATCTCCGTCGCGGGCGTGGCCCTCACGGCAACGCTGGTCGCCCCTCTCCTCACGGCGTCCCCCGCGTCCGCGGCCGTCACCCTCCCCCCGGCCCACGCCGGTTTCGACTACCAGATCGGCGGCGCGTACACCCCGCCCGCCGGGGTGTCCGTGGTGAGCCGTGACCGCGGGGCATCGCCGGCCCCCGGCCTGTACAACATCTGTTATGTCAACGCCTTCCAGGTGCAGCCCGACGAGCTGGACTCGTGGGACGCGGACCTCCTGCTGCGCGACTCCGCGGGCGACGTCATCATCGACGAGGAGTGGAACGAGGCCATCCTCGACGTCAGCACGGCAGCCAAGCGCACACGGATCGCGGCCAAGGTGAACGGCTGGATCGACGGCTGCGCGTCCAAGGGCTTCCAGGCCGTCGAGCCCGACAACTACGACAGTTACTCCCGCAGCCAGGGCAAGTTCGGCACCTCCGCGGCCATGGCGTACATCACCGAGCTGTCCGCCCACGCGCACTCCAAGGGCCTGGCGATCGCCCAGAAGAACACCGCCGACCTCGCCGAGTACCGCTCCACCACGGGCCTCGACTTCGCCATCGCGGAGGAGTGCGGGGAGTGGAACGAGTGCGACTCCTTCACCGACCACTTCGGTGACGACGTGATCGTCATCGAGTACACCGCCAAGGGCCTCAAGACCGCCTGCGACGGCTGGAAGGACGAACTCTCCATCGTCCGCCGGGACATGGACGTCTCTCCGGCCGGCAGCAGCGGCTACCTGCGCCAGACCTGCTGACCCGCCACCCTCCTTGTTCGGCGATTCGGCACGGCGTGCTCCGCACGCCTCCTTGGAGGTGCACATGGCCGCGAACCCTCGTATGTCCCACCCGTCCCGCCGCGGAATCCTGCGGCGGGGCACGGGGCTTGCGTTCGGCGCCACCGCGACGGCCGCGCTGTCCGGCTGCGGCGCGGACGCCTCGGACGGCGTCGGCCCGGACGGCCGGGTCACGGTCGAACTGTGGCACGGCCAGACCGACACCGCGCGCACCGCGATCGAGGCGCTGGTCCGGGAGTTCAACCGGACCCACCCCCGCATCCGCGTCGACGCGGGCGGCGGCGTCCTCTCCGACGCGATGCTCCAGAAGATCACCGCGTCGATCGCGTCCGGTTCCTACCCGGACATCGTGTACGTCTTCGGCTCGGACCTCGCCAGCGTCGCGCGCAGCCCGTCGGTGGTCGACCTGACCGACACGCTCCACTCGGCTCCCGTCCCGTGGGACGACTACTGGAAGCCGGCGCGGGACGCCGTCACCCTCAACGGCCGGGTCCGTGCGGCCCCCGCACTCATGGACTCGCTCGCCGTCGTCTGCAACAAGAAGCTCTTCCGTGACGCCGGTCTGCCCCTGCCCGAACCCGGCTGGACCTGGCGGGAGTTCACCGACACGGCCGCCCGCCTCACCGACCGGCGGCGGTCCGTGTTCGGCACCGGCTGGCCGGGCCTCGGCGACGAGGACACGGTGTGGCGGCTGTGGCCGATGGTGTGGGACCTGGGCGGTGAGGTCATCGCGCCGGACGGGAAGTCGATCGGCTTCGCGAAGGAAGGCGTACGGGCGCTGGAGACGGTGGACTCGCTCGCGCGGGCGCGCAGCGTGTACATCGACCTCAAGCCCGGCAGCGAGCAGATGTACCAGGTCTTCCTCGCCGGACGGATGGGCATGGTCGCCACGGGGCCGTGGCAGCTTCCCGACATCCGGAACGCGAAGATCGACTACCACGTCGTCCCGCTGCCCAGCTACAGCCGCCGTCCGATGACCATTTCGGGGCCGGACACCTGGACGGTCTTCGACAACGGACCGGCGCGGGTACGGGCCGCGCGCACCTTCGTGACGTGGCTGACGCAGCCCGCCCAGGACGTGCGCTGGGACGTCGAAGCGGGCAGTCTGCCGCTGAGCCGGCCGACCGCGGCGCTGCCGGCCTGGCGGACACAGGACGCGGAGATCGAGGGACTCTCGGTGTTCACCCGGGCGCTGGAGTCCGCCCGGGTCCGCCCGGTGCACGCCGCGTATCCGCAGATCTCGCAGGCGCTCGGCCAGGCCATCGCCGCCGTACTGCTCGGCAGAAGCAGCCCGGCCGAAGCGCTTCGCCGGTGCGCGCGGGAGGCCGACGCCGCGCTGCTCATCCCGCGGTGACCCGGTAGGCGGCATCGACGGTGCACGGACGTGCACGTCCGTGCACCCACGCACCCGCGTACAGCCCACGGGCAGCCCCGCCCGTGCGGACAGCACTGCCCCGCGCAGACCGCGTACACCGCGTACACCGCGCTCAGGAGAACCGCCATGCCGCGACTTCCCGCACCGCTCACGCTCCCCGACACAGACCCCGGCGCCACCCGCGACGGCCGCGCCCGCCGTGCCCGCGGGAAGGACCCCGGGCGGCCGGCGGGCGGCGCCGGGGACCGGCCCCCGCGTACGGGCCGTTCGCCGCTGCGCCGCGGTGAGACCGTGACCGCCTGGGCCTACATATCGCCCGCCGTCCTGATCATCCTCGGGCTGAGCGTCGTCCCCGTCCTCTGGTCCCTCCTGCTCTCCTTCCAGGCGGACGACCTGGTCACCCCCAGCCGCTGGGTCGGCCTCGACAACTACCGCGCGCTCCGCCAGGACCCGCACTTCGCCGAGGCCGTGGGGAACACCCTGCTCTACACGGCGCTGTACGTGCCGCTCTCCATCGGCCTCGGGCTCGCGCTCGGCCTCGCACTGAACCAGCGCATCCGGTTCGTGGGGCTCTACCGGACGCTGTTCTTCGTGCCGTTCGTCGTCTCGGCCACCGCCCAGGGCGTGCTGTTCTCCTTCATCCTCGACCCGGAGTTCGGCGTCGCCAACTCCGTACTGCACCATCTCGGCATCTCCTCGCAGGGCTTTCTCTCCGACCCGGGACAGGCCCTTCTCGTGCTGGTGGCGATCTCGCTCTGGAGCGGCACCGGCTTCTGCGTCGTCGTCTTCCTCGCCGCCCTCCAGGACGTGGACCCGTCCCTGATCGAGGCGGCGCGCCTCGACGGCGCCGGACGGTGGCACCTGCTGCGGCACGTCACCCTGCCCGCGCTGGCGCCGGTGGGCGTGTTCCTGCTGGTGTGGCAGACCATCAACGCCCTTCAGGTCTTCGACCTGGTGTACGTGACGACCAAGGGCGGGCCGCTCGGCTCGACCACGGTGATCGTCTACTTCATCTGGGAGCAGGCGTTCAAGAACTTCACGGCCGGCTACGGCGCCGCGGCGGCCTATGTGCTCGCGCTGGCGCTCGGCGTGGTCACCGTGGGGACGCGGCTGGTGCGGAGCCGTTCCGCACGCCAGTCACCCCCGACATCCCAGTCACCCCCGACATCCCAGGCGTCGCTGGAAGGAGCCGGCAAGTGACGGTCACCACCCCCTCCGCCGCGCGGCCCAAGAGCTGGGCACGGCTGCCGTTCAGCCCCTGGCACCTGCTGCTCGCCCCGCTCGCGCTGGTCTTCGCGATCCCACTGATCTGGCTGCTGCTCAGCTCCGTGATGACCGACGCCGAGATCAACCGCTTCCCGCCCGCCCTGTGGCCGTCCGGCATCGACCTCGGCGGCTACCGGTACGTCGTCGGCAACGCGATGTTCCCCCGCTGGTTCGCCAACTCGCTGATCGTCTCGGCCGTCGCGGTCGTGTCCAACCTGGTCTTCGGCGCCCTCGGTGGCTACGCGTTCGCCCGGATGCGGTTCGCCGGGTCCCGGCTCCTCATGGGGCTGATGCTGGCGACGATGGCGATCCCGTTCCAGCTCACGATGATCCCGACCTTCCTCGTCATGAAGCGGCTCGGGCTGATCGACACCCTGGGCGCGCTCATCGTGCCGTCACTGGTCACGCCGTTCGCGGTCTTCCTGCTGCGGCAGTTCTTCCTTTCGCTCCCCAGGGAACTGGAGGAGGCCGCCTGGATGGACGGCTGTTCCCGGCTGCGCGTGCTGTTCCTCATCGTGCTGCCGATGTCGCGGCCCGCGCTGAGCACGGTGGCGGTACTGACCTTCCTGACCACCTGGAACGACCTGACCTGGCCGCTGATCGCCATCAACCACGACACGCAGTACACGCTGCAACTCGGACTGACGACCTTCCAGGGCCTGCACCACACGAAGTGGTCGGCGGTCATGGCGGGCAACGTGCTCACCGTGCTGCCGGTGCTGCTCGCCTTCCTCTTCGCACAGAAGTCCTTCGTCCAGTCCATCACGTCATCGGGACTCAAGGGATGAACAAGCGATGAGACCGGACCACCCCGCACACCTCTCCCTCTCCCTCTCCCTCTCCACCTTCTCCGTATCGCGATCCCAGGGAAACCGCATGCCGCACACCTTCGATCTGCTGGTCATCGGGGACGCCAACCCCGACATCGTCCTCGGCCCGCTCGACGCGCCGCTCGCCTTCGGCCAGCGCGAACAACTCGTCGACACCGGCCTGCTGACCCTGGGCGGCTCCGCCGCGATCATGGCGTGCGGCGCCGCCCGCCTCGGACTGAAGGTCGCCTTCGCGGGGCGGGTCGGGGACGACGAGGCGGGGCGCTTCGTCACGGCCGCGCTCGCCGCCCGGGGCGTCGACACCGGCGCCGTACAGGTCGACCCGGCGCTGTCGACCCCGCTGACGGTCGTGGTGACGCGTGGCGACGGCGACCGTACGATCCTCACCGCGCCCGGCACCCTCGCCGCCACCGGCGCCGACGACGTGCCCGAGGCGCTGCTGCGCGACAGCCGCCATGTGCACGCCGCCTCGTACTTCCTGCTGCCGAAGCTGGCCGAGGCGCTGCCCGCGCTCTTCCGCACGGCGCACGCGGGGGGCGCCACCACCTCGCTGGACACCAACGACGACCCGGCGGGGAAGTGGGACACCGGCGGGCTCGAAGCGGCGCTCGCCGTCACCGACTACCTGCTGCCCAACGCCCGCGAGGCCCGCGCGCTCGCCGGCCTGCCCGAGGACGCGCCGCTGGACGAGGCGGCCCGCCGGCTCGCCCTGCGCGGACTGCTGGTGGCCGTCAAGGACGGTGCGGACGGCGCCCTCCTGCACGACGGCAGGGCCGCGCTCCGGACGCGGGGCATCCCGGCCGAGCCGCTGGACACGGTCGGGGCGGGCGACAGCTTCGACGCCGGGTTCGTCGCCGCCGTGCTGTCCGGCCGTTCCACCGCCGACGCGCTCGAACTCGCCTCGGTCTGCGGGGCCCTGTCCACCAGGGCGTACGGCGGCACGCCCGCCCAGCCCACCTGGGACGAGGCGCAGGGCGCGCTCCCCGCCGCTCCCCGCCCCCAGACGTACGCGTAACAGCACCCGTAACAGCACCCGCAACGGAAAGAACCACTCATGACCACGAAGATCGCCTTCATCGGCGCCGGAAGCGTCGTCTTCACCCAGGGGCTCCTGACGGACCTCTTCGCCTTCCCCGACCTGCGCGACCTGCACATCGCCCTGCACGACATCGATCCGGAGCGGCTGGAGACCGCCCTCGGCGCGGCCCGTCACATCGCCGACCGCGCGGGGGCCGCCCCGCACGTCGGCGTCACCGCGCACCCGGACCGCCGCGAGGCCCTGGCCGGCGCCGACTTCGTCATCAACATCGTCCAGGTCGGCATGGGCGCGTCGACCCGCACCGACTTCGACGTACCCGCCCGGTTCGGGCTGCGCCAGACCATCGGCGACACCCTCGGCGTCGGCGGCATCTTCCGCGCGCTGCGCACCTTCCCCCTGCTGAAGGCGCTCGGCGAGGACATCGCGGAGCTGTGCCCGGACGCGTGGCTGCTCAACTACACCAACCCCATGGCGATGAACGTCCAGTACCTCACCGCCGCCACCGGACTGACACGGGTCGTGGGCCTGTGCCACTCCGTCTACTGGACCCTGCGCGACCTCTCCGACCTGTTGAACGTGCCGTACCAGGAGGTCACCTACCGCGCCGCCGGGGTCAACCACCAGGCGTGGCTGTTGCGGTTCGAGCACGAGGGCGTGGACCTCTACCCGCGGCTCGACGAACTCATCGCCTCCGACCCGCAGTTGCGGCGCCGGGTGCGCGTCGACATGTACCGGCGCCTCGGCTACTACCCGACCGAGACGAGCGAGCACTCCGCCGAGTACGTGCCCTGGTACCTGCACCACGACAGCGAGATCGAGCGGCTGCGGCTGCCCGTCGGCGCGTACCTCGGGATTGTCGACGAGAACGTCGCCCTGTACGAGAAGACCCGCGACGCGCTCGCCGCCGGGACACCGCTCGATGTCGAGGGCACGATGGAGTACGCGCCCCAGGTCATCCACAGCATCACCACCGGCACGCCGCGCACGGTCTACGGAAACGTCCCCAACCACGGCCTGATCGACAACCTCCCGGCCACCGGCACCGTCGAAGTCCCCTGCCTGGTCGACGCGTCGGGCGTGCAGCCGACCAGGATCGGTGCCCTGCCCGCCCAGTGCGCGGCGCTCAACCGCGGCTATCTGAGCATGAACGACCTGGTGGTCAGGGCCGCCGTGGAGGACGACCCGCGCTCGATCCGGCAGGCCGCCATGGCGGATCCGGCGACCGCCGCCGCGCTGCCGGTGGAACGGATCTGGGAGCTGTGCGACGCCATGGTGCTGGCGCACGGCGAGCTGCTCCAGCCGTCGCTGCGGGCGACCGGCCTGCTCTGACCCGGCCGGCCCCCTCCTTTGCCCGCAGCCCGGTGCGGGGTCAGGCGTCGGGCAGCCCGGGGCCGGCGCAGTGCAGGCCGGATACTGGCGGGAGAGTGCCGTCGTCGAGATAGGCGGCCACCGCACGGTCCACGCAGGCGTTGCCGCGGCTGGCGAACACGCCGTGGGAGTAGTCGGCGTCGAGCGTGATCAACCGAGAGCCGGGCAGGACGCGGGCGAGTGCGCGGGCCCCGGCGACGGGCGTGACCGGATCGTGCGCGGAGTTGACCAGCAGGACCGGCGGGGCGTCCGGGCTGCCGAGCGCCGTCCGGCGAGCGGGGCGGTGGTGCCAGTACGTACACGCCGACGCCTCCAGACCGGTCAGGACGGGCTGGGGGTCCAGGGCACGGAGGGCACGGACGCCGGCGACGACCTCGCGGGGCGTAGGGCCGGGGCCGTCCGCGCACTTCACGATGCGGTTGGCGGCCTCGTAATTGCGGGAGCCGGGGCTGTCGAAAGGTGCCGTCGGGCGCAGGCCGTCGCCGCCGCCGTTACGCAAGTATCCGCGCAGTCCCTCGGCGAGGGGTGCCCAGCGTTCCGTGCGGCCGAGGGCGCGGTACACGGCGCGGTCGAACTCGGCGGAGCCGAATCCGTTCACCGGGTCTGCCCCAACTCCCGTACGCACGCGCAGATATGAGGCGCGCACGGCTCGCGCGTCGGCGCCGAGCCCGAAGCGGCCCGCGTGGGCGGCGGCCCAGGCGAAGAAGGTGTCGCGCTGGGCGAGCAGGGCGCGGCTCTGCCGCAGGTCGAAGGCGTACCAGTCCTCGGGTCCGACCACGCTGTCCAGCACCATGTGTCGCACGCGCCCGGGGAACAGGGCCGTGTAGGCGGCGCCGAGGTAACTCCCGTAGGAGACCCCGAGAAAGCTCGTCCGCCGTTCCCCGAGCGCGGCACGTATCGCGTCCATGTCGCGCGCCGTCTCCTCGGTCGAGATGTACGGCAGAGCGCCGGCCGCACCTGCCGCGCAGTCGTCGGCGAGCGCCCGCAGGGAGCGGAGATGATTCCGCTCGGCTGCCGTGTCGCGCGGGACGGGATCGGCCCCTGGACTGTCGAACAGGCCGCCCGTCCGTCCGCACGAGACAGCTGAGCTGAGCCCCACCCCGCGCGGGTCGAAGCCGATGACGTCGTACGAACGGCGAACCGATTCAGGCAGTTTGGCCCGCTTCGTGACCGCGTAGGGAAGACCGGAGCCGCCCGGGCCGCCGGGGTTGACCAGCAGGATCCCGCGGCGTTCGGCCGGCGTGCCGGTGGCCGGGACGCGGGAGACGGCGAGGGACAGGTGCGGGCCGTGCGGGCGGTGCCGGTCGAGCGGCACGTCGAGGGTGGCGCACTCGACGCGGGCCGGGGCGGCGGGAGCCGGCACCGAGGGCGGACAGGCGCCGAACCGCAGGGCGGCGGCTTCGGCATGGGCCGGTGCGGGGGCCAGGAGGGCCGCGGCCAGCAGCGGCAGGGCGGACAGCGATCGGGACGTGCGGCGGGCGAGGGGCGTCACGGCGTTCGGGGCTCGCAATCGGTGGTGGGGAGACGCGATCGGTGGTCGGCGTCGGCTGTCGGTGAGCCGTCGGATGACAATGAAAACGATTGTCGATAACGTGGCCCCGGTCAAGTCGGCGACCCCCACCGCAGGGGGTGCGCCGTGCTGCCGTACCGCTGTGCGTGAAACCTCAACCGCACGCCACGAAAGGGGAGTTGTGGGACATCTGCTGGTGGTCGAGAGCTGGGTCGGGTCGATGAGCAGACTGCTGCCGGAGGCGCTGCGCGAAGGGGGACACGAGTTCACGTTCCTCACCCGGGACCTGGGGCACTACCTGCGGGCAGCGCCCGAAGGCGTCCGGCATCCACTGCTCGGGGCCCGCAACGTGATCACGGCCGACACCAACGACCTCGACGCGCTGCTGCCGGTCGCCGAGCGGCTGCACACGGCCCTCGGCTTCGACGGTGTGCTGAGTTCCTGCGACTACTACCTGCCGGCCGTGGCCGCCGTCGCGGCCCGGCTCGGACTGCCCGGCCCTGCCGCCGACGCGGTCGGGCACGCCTGCCGCAAGGACCTCACCCGCCGGATCCTGGAGGACGCCGGAGTGCCCGGGCCGCGGTTCGCGGTGGTGGAGCCGGACGAGGAGCCGGGTGCGGCGGAGGTCCGGGCGGCGCGCGCTCTGGGCTTCCCACTGGTGGTCAAGCCGGTCGACCTGTGCGCGGGCATGTACGTACGACGCGTGGACGACGAGGCCGAACTGGTGGCCGCCTGCCGGGCGCTCGCCGGCTTCCCCGTGAACGCGCGCGGTCAGCACCGCCCCTCTCTGGTCCTCCTGGAGGGACTGCTCGACGGGCCCGAGGTCAGCGTCGAGACCGTGTCGTCCGGGGGGCGGATCCGGGTCGTCGGAGTCACCGACAAGAGCATCGCGGGAGCGCCCGCGTTCATCGAGACGGGACACATGTTCCCCGCGGCTCTGACCCCCGCCGAACGAACGGCCGTACAGGACACGGCAGTTGACGCACTGAAGGCGCTGGGTCTCTCGGACGGTGTCGTCGCGCACACCGAGATCAAGCTGACCTCCGCGGGACCGCGCGTCGTCGAGGTCAATCCACGCCCCGCCGGCAACCGCATCACGGAACTCGTCCGGCACGTCACCGGCATCGACCTCGCCGCGGCCGCCGTGGACGTGGCGCTCGGCCGCGAACCCGACCTCGCCGTGCGCGCCACCGGGCTGCGCAGCGCCGCCATCGGATTCCTCGTACCCGAGGTCGACGGAACCCTCGCCGCGCTCGACAGGCATGAGCAACTCCAGCAGGAGACGGGCGTGTTGGAGGCGCTGCTGGCCGAGCCCGGACATGCCGTCACCGCCGCGGGCAGCAACAACGAATACCTCGGGCACGTCATGGCCGGCGACCCGCACGGCCTCGGGGCACGCGCACGTGTCGAGACGCTGCTGGCCGGTGTGCGGGACCGGATGGTGATCCGGTGACGAGGGCCATGACGGCGCGCAAGGGGCCGGTCACGTACGACCGTCTCGTCGAAGAGGTGCGGGCCGGTGCCCACGGACCCGACCCGGCCACGCTCCGCATCTCCGTGGCCTTCGTCACGCGCCAGGCCGTACGGCACGACGGGCGCGGCACCGGCTACCGCAACGAGGTGCTCAGCCTGCGCCTCGCCGAGGCCGTCGGATCCTGTGCCGTCGAGCCGGGCACGCTGCCCGACGCGGCGATCGACGACTGTGTCGGCGCCGACGTGGCCGCCTTGCTCGCGCACCCGCTGCTTCCGGTGCGGATCGCCGCGCTCGACGCGTACCTGATGCATCTGCTGCCGCACACCGCGGTCAACGGCGCGAGGACGGTGGCGCTGGCGCCCGGCACGTCCCTGGAGAAGTCGCGGGCGAGGGCCGCCGCCGTCGTCGACCTGCTCGACACGGAACGGCTCCCGCAGGGGGCGTGCGTGCTGGTCGTCGGCGTCGTCAACTCCCTTCTGCAGGAGCTGCGTTCCCGCGGGCTGCGCTGCATTCCCTGCGACCTCAAGGGCGGCACGACCGAGTGGGGCGAGCCGATCGTCACGGACGCGGGCGCAGCACTCGATCGCTGCGACGCGGTGCTGGCCTCCGGAATGACCCTCGGCAACGGCTCCTTCGACGCCCTGCGCGCGCACGCGCTGCGCGAAGGCAAGCAGCTGGTGATGTTCGCGCAGACCGCAAGCGCCGTGCTGCCGCGCTTCCTCGGGGACGGGGTGAGCGCCGTGTGCGCGGAGCCGTACCCGTTCTTCTGGCTGGACGGCGGGCCCGGTGTCCTCCACCGCTACCGCGCCCCGGCGCTCGAGGGGGTGCGGCGACGATGACGACCGCCGTCCGCTCGGGGCCCGTCGCGCGGCCCGAACTGCTCGATCTGCTGGGCCGGACCCCGCTCGCGCGGATCACCGCCGACCTGCCCGGGCCACACCCCGGTTTCTGGGCGAAGCTCGAAGGACTCGGCGCCGGCGGGATGAAGGCCCGCGCTGCCGTCTCCATGCTGCGGGGCGCCCGGCGGCGCGGCGAGCTGCTGCCCGGCGCGCCCGTCGTCGAATCGACCTCCGGCACGCTCGGCATCGGACTCGCCTTCGCCGGGCAGGCCCTCGGGCACCCCGTCGTCCTCGTCGGCGACACCGAACTGGAGCCATCTGTACGGAAGTTGCTGCGCGCACACGGAGCCAGGCTCGAACTGGTGCGAAGGCCCGCGGCGCAGGGCGGCTGGCAGGCCGCCCGGCTCGCCCGGTTGCACGAGGTGCTCGCCGAACTGCCCGGCGCCTACTGGCCCGACCAGTACAACAACCCCGACAACATCGCCGGCTACGCCTCGCTCGCCTCTGAACTCGTCGCGCGGCTGGACGTGTTGGACATCCTCGTGTGCAGCGTCGGTACGGGTGGGCACAGTGCCGGAATCGCCGGACCGCTGCGCGAGCGCTTCCCCGCACTGCGGCTCATCGGTGTCGACGCCACCGGCTCCACGATCTTCGGCCAGCCCGCCAGGACCCGCCTCATGCGCGGCCTCGGCAGCAGCATCCACCCGCGCAACGTCGCGTACGGCCTGTTCGACGAGGTCCACTGGATCGGTCCCGCCGAAGCCGTGGACAGCTGCCGGCGGCTCGCCCGGTCCAGCTTCGTCACCGGTGGCTGGAGCACCGGAGCCGTCGCGCGCGTCGCGGCGTGGGCCGCGCACACCCACCCCGGCGCCTGCGTCGCCACCGTGTTCCCCGACGGGCCGCACCGGTACCTCGGCAGCATCTACGACGACGACTTCACGGCACGCCACAACCTGCGGCCCGGCGCCGCCGCGGCCGCCCCCGCGGAGATCCCGCATCCCCGAGCGGCCGAGGCCACGGGCTGGACCCGCTGCCGCACGGTGACCGACCCCCTCCGCCCGGGCCCCGCCCTCCCCGGCCCCTTCCGTCCTGACCCTCTCCGCCCCGAGCACCTCGCCATGAAAGAGACCCCGTGAAGGCAACCCACCGCACCGCCCGCCTCCACCTGGCCGAACCCCTGCGCATCTCCCGCTCCGTCACCACCGCGCGCGACGCCGCGTGGCTCACCCTCGAACACGAGGGGCAGCACGGCCACGGCGAGGCCGTCAGCAGCGTGTACTACGGCCTCGACATCGACACGCTCCACCGCCACGTCGACCGCATCGCGCGCGAGGAACTGCCCCGGTTCGCCGGACCCGAAAGCGCACTGCAGGCCTTGCGCGACGGTGAGTTGACGCGAGACGCGACCCCGGCCGCCGTGACCGCCGCCGTCGAGTCCGCCCTCCTGGACCTCGTCGGGAAACGTGCGGGGAGCCCCGTGCACCGCCTCGTGGGTCTGGCCGCACCCCGCGTCGCCACCGCCCGCACCCTCGGCATCACCTCACCGCTGCGCGCCGCCCGCCAGGCCCGCCGGCTCGCCGGGAGCGGATTCCGGATCATCAAGGTGAAGGCCGGCACGCCCGATCCCGAGGACGACATCGAACGCGTACGTGTCATCCGGGACGCCGCGCCCCACGCCCGCATCCTGCTCGACCCGAACGGCGCCTGGACCCTCCGGCAGGCGCGGAAACTCCTGCCGCGCTACGCCGAGTTGGGTGTCGAAGCGGTCGAGCAGCCGGTCGCTCCCGGGGACCCCGAGTCGTTCGCCGCGCTCGCCGAACGCTCCCCGCTGCCGCTGATCGCCGACGAGGACGCCGTCGACCTCGCCGACGCCCGCCGCCTTGCCGGACGCGTCCACGGCATCAACGTGAAGCTCGCCAAGTGCGGAGGCGTCCACGCGGCCCTGCGCATCGCCGCGCTCACCGAGGGCAGCGGCACCGACCTGATGCTCGGCTGTCTCGCCGCCAGCACCCTCGGCCTCGCCCCCGCCGTCCACCTCGCGGCCCGGGCCCGCTGGATCGACCTCGACGGCCATCTGCTCCTCGCCCATGACCCATGGACCGGGATCGGCGGCTCGGACGGCATCCTCCACACAACTGGGTTCCCTGGACTGGGAGTTGACGAGCGTCACGGAGCGACGACGACGGAAGGGGCGTGCCGTGAAGACGTGGCATGAGATGCGCCGCTTCCCGCTCGCCATCCGCCTTCTCCTCGTCAACCAGCTCGGCGTCAACACCGGCTTCTACCTCCTCATCCCCTACCTCGCCACCCACCTGAGCCAGGACCTCGGCCTGTCGGCGGCGGTCGTCGGCATCGTCCTCGGCGTGCGCAACCTCAGCCAGCAGGGCCTGTTCCTCATCGGCGGGTCCGCCGCCGACCGGCTCGGCGCGCGCGGCGTCATCATCGCCGGCTGCGGTCTGCGCACCGTCGGGTTCGCCCTGTTCGCGCTGGGCGACGGGCTGCCCGTGCTGCTCGCCGCGTCCGTCCTGAGCGGACTGGCCGGCGCGCTGTTCAACCCGGCCGTGCGGGCGTACCTCGCGCAGGAGGCGGGGGAGCGGAAGGCGGAGGCGTTCGCCCTGTTCAACGTGTTCGCGACGACGGGCGCCCTGGTCGGACCGCTGCTCGGCAGCGCCCTGCTCCTCGTCGACTTCCGCGCCTCCGCGCTCACCGCCGCCGCGATCTTCGCGGTCCTCACCGTCGCCCAGGCACTCGTGCTGCCCGCCCGCTCCGTCGCACCGGCCGAGGGAGGCGTCCTCGCCGACTGGCGCGAGGTCGTCGGCAACCGGGTCTTCCTGGCGTTCGCACTCGCCATGGTCGGCATGTTCACCCTGGAGAACCAGCTGTACCTGCTGCTGCCCGACGGAGCGCGCACGGCCACCGGCTGGGACGGAGCGGCCGGGATCGTCTTCCTCGTCGGCACCGTCGTCAACCTCACCCTCCAGATGCGTGTCACCGCCGCGCTGAAGTCCCGTGGGGACAGAGCGCGTTGGATCGCTGTCGGCCTGGCCGTCATGGCGCTGGCGTTCGTGCCGTCGATGGCCGCCGCGGGCCGCGGGGCCGGGGGGACGGCGGCCGTCGCGGTACTTCTCGGGGCGCTGCTGCTGTACGTCGGCGTGATGATCGCGCAGCCGTTCGTCATGGAGCTGATCCCCGGCTTCGGGCGCCCCGAACTCACCGGCACGTACTTCGGGATCTTCTACGTCGTCTCCGGCATCGCCGCTGCCGTCGGCAACACCGTCGTCGGCTGGGCCATGGACACCGGCACCCGCGGCGCCGCCTGGCTGCCCTGGGCGTGCTGCCTCCTCTTCGGTCTCACCTCCGCGGCCGGCGTGGCCTGGCTGCGCCGCCTGGGCGCCCTGCCCGCCCGGGAACCCGCACTGGCGGCCGCCGCATGAACGAGGACACGCACCGCATGGCCACCTGCGCGGAACGTCCGGGCGCTCTCCCGGAACAGCCGTGCCGCAGCAACCTGTTGACCGACAATCCGGCGCTCTACGAAGCCCGCTTCCCCGACCTCGAACGCCGCGCCGGGCGGTGGGCCGAGGACTGTCTGCGGCGCCACGCAGTGGGCCCACGGGTCCTCGACCTGGGCTGCGGCACCGGGCGCGACGCCGCGTACCTGAGCCGCGCGGGCCGGCACGTCGTCGGCGCGGACCTCTCCGAGCCGATGCTCGCGCACGCCCGCAGCCACCACCCGGGGCCCGAGTACGTCCATGCCGACCTCCGTCATTTCGACCTGGGCGAGCGGGAGTTCGATGCCGTCGTGTGCCTGGACAGCGCGCTGCTGTACTGCCACACGAACGCGCAGCTCGACACGTTCCTCGACTCCTGCCGCCGCGCCCTCGCACCCGGCGGGCTGCTCCTCGGCGAGATGCGCAACGGCGCCTACTTCCTCGGCCGCACCGATCTCCTCGACGCACCGACCGTCGACTCCGTGTCCTGGCGGGGCGTCACCTACCGCTCCACCACCACACTGCACGTGGACCGCGCCGCCCAGCTCCTGTGCCGCACCCGAATATGGGCCACCGGCGACGCCGCCGAGCCCATACGGCAGCGGTCCGCCTGGCGGCTGTTGTTCCCCCAGGAGATCCGGCGCGCGCTGACCGCGCACGGATTCGAGGTCCTCGCGCTCTACGACACACCTGGACCCCGCACCGAACCCCCGTGGCGGGACGGGCAGTTGCCCGCCGACCCCGCGCGCACCGACGGCGACCGGCTGCATCTCGTCGCCCGCCTCGTCTGACGCACCGCGCCCGCCCACCCCACACGGCCCACACCACAAGGACGTACGCCATGCATGACGCCATCCCCTTCTCCGGGCTGCGCCGACGCGGCTTTCTCGCCGCCGCGTCCGGGGCCGCCGCGCTCGCCCTGACCAGCTGCTCGGGCGGCACCACCACAACCGACGGCGCCGGGAAAGGCGGGGCCACGCCCCGGCGCGGCGGCCGGCTGCGCGCCGCGTTCGCCGGCGGCGGTGCCAGTGAGACGCTCGACCCGCACCTGGCGAACCTGTTCGCCGATGTCGCCCGGGCCAAGGCCCTCTACGACAAGCTCGCCGACTACGGCGCCGATCTGTCCGCGGTGCCCAGGCTCGCCGAGGAATGGAAGGCGAACAGAACACTCGACCGCTGGGACGTCACGCTGCGCGAAGCCACTTTCCACGACGGCAGTCCGGTCACCGCCCGGGACGTGCTCCACAGCTACCGGCGCATAGCCGACCCCGCCCAGGCGTTCCGCGCCAAGGCGTCGCTCGAACCCATCGACCTGGCCGCGAGCCGGGCGACGGGCGAGCGGACCCTCACGTTCGTACTGAAGCGGCCGACGGCCGAATTCCCCAACGTGATGGCGGCGTTCGGCGCGTACATCGTGCCCGAGGACGCGTCCGACTTCGACCGGAAGCCCATCGGCTCCGGCCCCTTCCGCCTCGTGTCCTTCGCGCCCGGCCGCAACGCCGTCTACCGCCGCAACGACGCCTACTGGGACGGCGCCCCGCACCTCGACGAGCTCGAAATCGTCGTCGCCAACGAGGAATCGGCGCGCATCAACGCCCTGCTCGGCGGCCAGATCGAGTACGCGCACGAACTCGCCCCCGCCACCGCGCGGGCCCACGAAGGCCAGGGGCAGGTCGAGATCGTGCGGCTGCGCGGCAGCGCCATGCAGGCGTTCGCGATGAAGACCGACCGGCCGCCGTTCGACGACAAACGGGTGCGCGAGGCGTTCTTCCTCATCGCCGACCGCAAGGAACTCGTCGACGGCGCGCTCTCCGGCGCGGGCCAGATCGGCAACGACCTGTTCGGCAAGGGCTACGAGTACTACGCGGACAGCCTGCCGCAGCGCGCGCAGGACCTCGACCGGGCCCGCTCGCTCCTCAAGGAGGCGGGCGCCGACAAGCTCCGCGTCACGCTCGACACCTCCGATGTCGCCGCCGGATTCACCGAGGCCGCCGGCATCTTCCGCGACCAGGCGGCCAAGGCCGGTGTCACCATCACCGTGAAGACCGGCAGCAAGGACTCGTACTGGAGCGACATCCTCGACTCGGGCACCCTGTGCTGCTACCGCTCCGGCGCCATGCCCATCGAGGCCCATCTCTCGCAACGCCTGCTCACCGACTCCACCACCAACGCCACCCACTGGCAGCACAAGGACTTCGACGCCCTCTACCAGCAGGCCCAGTCGACCCGCGACAAGGACGCACGGGCCGAGGTGTACCGGCGCATGCAGCGCCGTCTGTACACGGAAGGCGGCTTCCTCGTCTGGGGATTCGCCGACTGGATCATCGCAACAGCGCCCAAGGTCGGGGGAGTCGAACGCACGGCGCCGGCCAACACCCTGGACTGGGCGCGCTTCGACAAGGTGTGGCTCGCGTGAGCGGACCACGCTCCTGGCTCGCCCGCCGGCTGCTCCTCGGCGGCGCGCAGACCGTGGCCGTCGTGCTCCTGGTGTTCGTGCTGACCGAGGCGCTGCCGGGCGACGCGGCCGTGGCCCTCGCCGGGGACCAGCCCGACCCGCAGCGGATCGCCGCCATCCGCGACGCCATGGAACTCGACCGGCCCGCGCCCGAACGGCTCGCCGCCTGGGCATGGGGGCTGCCGCACGGCGACTTCGGCACCTCGCTCACCTCGGGCCGCCCGGTCGGCTCCTACCTCGCCGACGGATTCGGCCCCACTGTGCTGCTGGCCGCCTCGACGCTCGTCCTCCTGGTCCCGCTCGGCGTCGGACTCGGCGTGTTCGCCGCGCGGCACGCCGGACGGCTGGCCGACCGGTGCGTCAGCGCGATCACCCTCGGCGTGTACGCCGTACCGGAGTTCGCGCTCGGCGTGCTCCTGATCACCGTGTTCGCGCTGCGTCTCGGCTGGCTGCCACCGACCGCCGTCGGCTACGGCACGGACCTGCTCGGCCACCCGACGGCCCTGATCCTGCCCGTCCTCGTCCTGCTGTCCCGGCCCGTCTGTTCCCTGGCCCGGCTCGTGCGCGCCGGAATGATCGACGCGCTCGCCGCGCCGTACACGGCGCAGGCCCGCCGCTACGGAATCCCCGGCGCCCGCGTCCGCTACACCCACGCGCTGCCGGCGGCGTTCGCCCCGGCGGCGCAGCAACTCGCACGCACCGCCGACTGGTTGCTGTGCGGCGTCATCGTCGTGGAGGCCCTGTACGTGATCCCCGGACTCGGCACCGTCCTCATGAACGCGGTCGCCGAACGCGACGTGCCCGTGGTGCAGGGGCTCGCCGTCGTCTTCGGCGTCCTCACCGTGCTGCTCAACCTCGGCGCGGACCTGATCGCCCGCCGCCTCGCACCGCGGGCGGGGGTGGCGGCGTGAGGCGCTTCCTGCCCGGGACGGCCGTCGTGGCCGTCCCCCTGGCGCTGGCCCTGCTGGGGCCGCTGTTCGCGGGAGAGCCGGGGCCCCGGGGCGTGTCGTTCACCTCCGGCGACGGGCATGTGCTCGGCACCGACTTCGTGGGCCGCGACGTGGTGGCGCAGGTGGTGCACGGGGGCCGGACCGTCGTGGTCGTCGCCCTCCTCGCGACGGCCCTCGCCTACCTGGTGGCGCTGCCGCTCGGCCTCGTCGCGGCGCTGACGGACCGCCGCCGCCTGGAGGACCTCCTGATGCGGCCCCTGGACGTCCTGCTCGCGGTGCCGTCCCTGCTCCTGATCCTGCTCGTCGCCGCCGTGTTCCCGCCCGGCGCGGGCGGCCTCGCCCTGCTCATCGCCCTGGTCAACATCCCGGACGCGGCCCGTATCGTCCGCGCCGCCGCGGCACAGACAGCGGCGGGCCCGTCCGTGGAGGCGCTGCGCATGCAGGGGGAGACGTGGTGGCGCACGGCCGTCGGCCACGTCGGCCGTGCGAGCCTGCGCACCCTCGCCGCCGACGCGGGCCTCCGTCTCACCGGGGCCCTGTACCTGGTGGCGACGGCCGCGTTCCTGGGCGTGGGCGTCACCCCGGACGCGGCGGACTGGGCGGTCATGGTCGACCGCAACCGCCCGGGTCTCTCCGTCCAGCCCTGGGCGGTCGTCGTGCCGGCCGTGCTGATCGTGGCCCTGACGGTCGGGACCAACCTGCTGTTCGACGCGGCGCTGGAGGGCGAACGAC
Source organism: Streptomyces sp. NPDC050264 (assembly GCF_040655895.1). NCBI lineage: Bacteria > Bacillati > Actinomycetota > Actinomycetes > Kitasatosporales > Streptomycetaceae > Streptomyces > Streptomyces sp. NPDC050264. Next base: position 120,965 of record NZ_JBFAKV010000013.1, on the reverse strand, counting down.
CCGGCCGCCGTCCATCGAAACCATCGAAAGGAACGCGCCGGTGACCCAGGACATCGCCCCGGCCACCACGCTCCCCGCCGACCACGTCGCCGAGATCCGAGGACTGCGCGTCGAGGTCGGCGGCAGCGCGCTCGTCGACGGCATCGACCTGTCCGTACGCCCCGGTGAGATCGTCGCGCTCGTCGGCACCTCCGGCAGCGGCAAGACCACCACGGGGCTCGCGCTGCTCGGCGAGTTCCCGGCGGGGGCCACGGTCTCCGGGGAAGTACGGGTCGCCGGGGACGGACCGGTCGGCTATGTGCCGCAGCATCCGGCGGCCGTCCTCAACCCGACGCGGCGCACCGACGCCCTGCTGCGCGACATCGCCCGCACCCAGGTGCGGGCCCTGCCGTGGCGGGCACGGCGGGCCGAGATACGCCGACGGGTCCTGCGCGCCGCCGAGTCCGCACAACTCGCCGACGCCGAAGCCCTGTTGAGGCGCTACCCGCATCAGCTCTCCGGCGGGCAGCAACAGCGGGTCGTCCTCGCCCAGGCGCTGCTGCTCGGCGCCCGCGTCGTCGTCGCGGACGAGCCCACCACAGGGCTCGACCCGGTGACCAAGGGCCGCGTCGTCGAGCGCCTCGCCGCCGTCGCGGCACAGGGCGTGGCCGTCGTCCTGCTCAGCCACGACCTCGACGTCGTACGCGCCCTCGCCGACCAGATGCTGGTGCTGCGGAACGGCCGCGTCGTCGAGTCCGGGCCGCCCGAACGCCTGTGGACCGATCCCCGCCACCCCTGGACCCGCGAACTCCTCGCTCCACCAACGGAGTTCGGGCAACGGACCGCCCCGAGCGGGACACCCGTGCTGCGCGTGCGCGACCTCGTCGCCCGGTACCGCGACGGCTCCCGCGCGGCCGTCGACGTCCTGCGGCTGCCCGCGCTCGACGTGCGCGCCGGCGAATGCCTCGCCGTGCTCGGCCGCTCCGGCAGCGGCAAGACCACCCTCGCCCGCTGTCTCGCCGGACTCCACCGCGACCACAGCGGACAGCTGCTCCTCGACGGCGCCGCCCTGCCGCGCAGCGTGCGCGGGCGCGACACGGCACAGCTCGCCGCCGTCCAATACGTGTTCCAGGACGCCCGCGCCTCCTTCGACATGGTCCGCGGCGTCCTCGACCAGGTGGCCCGCACCGCTGTGACGCTGCGCGACGCCACCCCCGCCGCGGCCCGCGAGGAGGCCCTGGACACGCTCGAAGGGCTCGGGCTCGCCGCCGGCCTCGTGCGGCGCGGGCCCGGGCAGCTCTCCGGCGGTGAACTCCAGCGCGCCGCTCTCGCCCGCGCCCTGCTGGCCCGGCCGCGCGTCCTGATCTGCGACGAGGTCACCTCCGGTCTCGACACCGTCACCCGCCGCGACCTCCTCGGCGTCCTCGCGAAGCTGCTGGAGGAGCGGGACGACCTGTCGCTCGTCCTGATCACGCACGACCTCGACACCGCCGCTCTCGCCGACCGCGTAGCCGTACTGGAGAAGGGCACGCTCGTACAGCAGGGACCGGCCCGGGACGTGCTGCACGATCTCGGGGCAGGGCCCTTTCGAAGAGGGGCCGGGCACGAGATATCTTGATGTCGAGCAATATGAGCAAGACTGCAGACGACGATGGAAGACGTGGAGCGGAGCCCCCGGTGACTGACTCGACCATTATTTACACGCACACTGACGAGGCCCCGGCCCTCGCGACGTACTCCTTCCTTCCGGTCATCGAGGCCTACGCGTCCACCGCAGGTGTGCGCGTCGAGACCCGTGACATCTCCCTGGCCGGCCGCATCCTCGCCGTGTTCCCGGAGTACCTGGAAGAGGGCCAGCGCATCCCCGACGCCCTCGCGGAGCTCGGTGAGCTGGCGAAGACGCCGCAGGCCAACATCATCAAGCTGCCGAACATCTCGGCGTCCATCCCGCAGCTGAAGGCGGCCATCGCCGAGCTGCGGGAGCAGGGCTACGCGCTGCCCGCCTACCCGGACGAGCCGAAGACCGACGAGGAGCGCGAGGTCGGCGCCCGCTACGACAAGGTCAAGGGTTCCGCCGTGAACCCGGTCCTGCGCGAGGGCAACTCCGACCGCCGCGCCCCCGCCTCGGTCAAGAACTACGCCAAGGCCCACCCGCACCGCATGGGCGCCTGGACCGGCGACTCGAAGACGAACGTCGCCACCATGGGAGTCAACGACTTCCGCTCGACCGAGAAGTCAGCCGTCATCGCCGCCGACGACGCCCTGCGCATCGAGCTCGTCGCCGACAACGGCACCACCACGGTGCTGCGCGAGTCCGTACCGGTCCTCGCCGACGAGGTCGTCGACGCCTCCGTGCTGCGGGTCGCCGCGCTGCGCGAGTTCCTGACCGCGCAGGTCGCCCGCGCCAAGGAGGAGGGCGTCCTCTTCTCCGCGCACCTGAAGGCCACCATGATGAAGGTCTCCGACCCGATCATCTTCGGCCACGTCGTGCGCGCGTTCTTCCCCGAGACCTTCGCCCGCTTCGGCGCCGACCTCGCCGCCGCCGGTCTCACCCCGAACGACGGCCTGGGCGGCATCTACAAGGGCCTGGAGTCGCTGGCCAACGGCGCCGACATCAAGGCGTCCTTCGAGGCCGAGCTGGCCGCGGGCCCGGAGCTTGCCATGGTCGACTCCGACCGCGGCATCACCAACCTGCACGTGCCGTCCGACGTCATCATCGACGCCTCCATGCCGGCCATGATCCGCACCTCCGGCCACATGTGGGACAAGAACGGCGGCGAGGCCGACACCCTCGCGGTGATCCCGGACTCCTCCTACGCCGGCGTCTACCAGGTCGTCATCGACGACTGCCGCGCCAACGGCGCCTACGACCCGTCGACCATGGGCTCCGTCCCGAACGTCGGCCTCATGGCGCAGAAGGCCGAGGAGTACGGCTCCCACGACAAGACCTTCGAGATCCCCACCACCGGCACCGTCCGCCTGGTGAACAAGGCCGGTGACGTCGTCCTGGAGCAGGCGGTCTCGGAGGGCGACATCTTCCGCGCCTGCCAGACCAAGGACGCCCCGATCAAGGACTGGGTCAAGCTCGCCGTCACGCGCGCCCGCGCCACCGGCGACCCGGCCGTGTTCTGGCTGGACGAGGGCCGCGCCCACGACGCCCAGCTGATCAAGAAGGTCGAGCAGTACCTGACGGAGTTCGACACCGAGGGCCTGGACATCCGCGTCCTGTCCCCGGAGGACGCCACCAAGCTGTCCGTCGAGCGCATCCGCCAGGGCCTGGACACCATCTCGGTCACCGGCAACGTGCTGCGCGACTACCTGACCGACCTCTTCCCCATCCTGGAGCTGGGCACCAGCGCCAAGATGCTGTCGGTCGTCCCGCTGATGAACGGCGGCGGCCTCTTCGAGACGGGCGCCGGCGGCTCCGCCCCGAAGCACGTCCAGCAGCTGGTCAAGGAGAACTACCTGCGCTGGGACTCCCTCGGTGAGTTCCTCGCCCTGGCCGTCTCCTTCGAGCACCTCGCCACCACCACGGGCAACGCGCACGCGAAGGTCCTCGGTGAGACCCTCGACCGCGCCACCGGCACCTTCCTCAACGAGGACAAGTCGCCGACCCGCCGCGTCGGCGGCATCGACAACCGCGGCAGCCACTTCTTCCTCGCCCTGTACTGGGCCCAGGAGCTGGCCAAGCAGACCGACGACGCGGAGCTGGCCAAGGCCTTCGCCGCGTTCGCCGAGACGCTGGCCGCGAACGAGCAGAAGATCGTCGACGAGCTGCTCGCCGTCCAGGGCAGCCCGGCCGACATCGGCGGCTACTTCCAGCCCGACCCGGCGAAGGCCGCCGCCGTCATGCGCCCGTCGCGGACGCTGAACGAGGCCCTCGCCACGCTCACCCGATGAACCACTGATCCGCTGGATCCACAGCATCGCCCCGGCCGGCTCCACGCCGTCCGGGGCGGTGTCGTATCCGGGACGCTTTTCGCACTCTGACCTGGGTAGGCTGCGTCGATGAGCACTCTGGATGACGCGCGCCCGGGCATGGACCCGGCGATCCGCCCGCAGGACGACCTCTTCGGCCATGTGAACGGCCAGTGGCTGGCGACCGAGCCCATTCCCGACGACCGCTCCAGCTGGGGCCCCTTCGTGCAGCTCGTCGACGTCGCCGAGCAGCAGGTCAAGGAGATCATTCAGGAGATCGCGGCCGGCGGCCCCACGGGCCTCGACCCGGCCGAGGCCCGCAAGATCGCCGACCTCTACGCGTCGTTCATGGACGAGGACGCCGTGGAGGCGCGGGGCCTGGACCCGGTGCGCCCGCTGATCGAGGAAGTGGCCGCGCTCGCCGACGTACGCCAGCTCTCCGCGTTCCTCGGCCGCTTCGAGCGCACCGGCGGCTCCGGACTCTTCGGCTCGTACATCGACTCCGACGACCGCGATTCCGACCGTTACCTCTACAACATCCTCCAGGGTGGTCTCGGCCTGCCCGACGAGTCGTACTACCGCGACGACAAGTTCGCCGAGACCCGCGAGAAGTACGAGGCGTACCTCACCGAGCTGCTCACGCTCGCCGAGCACGGCGACCCGGCAGCCGCGGCGCGCACCGTCCTCGCCCTGGAGACCCGGCTCGCCGAGGGGCACTGGGAGCGGGCCGCGACGCGGGACGTGCAGAAGACGTACAACCTCACGACGTTCGACGAACTCACCGCGCTGGCACCGGAGTTCGACTGGCGCGGTTACGTCACCGGGCTCGGCGGCGGCGACGAGACGCTCGCGCAGTCCTGCGTCCGCCAGCCGTCCTACCTGGCGCACCTGTCCACGGTCCTGGCCGAGACGCCCGTCGAGCAGTGGCGCGACTGGCTGCTGGTGCGCGTGGTGCGCGGCAGCGCCCCCTACCTGTCGTCGGCGTTCGTGCGCAACAACTTCGAGTTCTACGGCCGCACGCTCAACGGCACCCCCGAACTGCGGGCCCGCTGGAAGCGCGCCGTCGCGTTCGTCGAGGGCGCCATGGGCGAGGCCGTCGGCAAGGAGTACGTGGCCCGGCACTTCCCGCCCACGTCCAAGGCGCTCATGGACGAGCTGGTCGCGAACCTCCTGGAGGCCTACCGGCAGTCCATCGGCGCCCTCGACTGGATGACGGACGAGACGAAGCAGCGGGCATACGAGAAGCTCGCCACGTTCCGCCCGAAGATCGGCTACCCGGACCGGTTCCGCGACTACTCGGCGCTGACCGTGGTCGCCGACGACCTGCTGGCCAACGCGCTCGCCGCCGACGCCTTCGAGCACGACCGGCAGATGGCCAAGATCGGCGCGCCGGTCGACCGCGACGAGTGGTTCATGCTGCCGCAGACCGTGAACGCCTACTACAACCCCGGCACGAACGAGATCTGCTTCCCGGCCGGCATCCTGCAGAAGCCGTTCTTCTCCCCTGAGGCGGACGCCGCCGAGAACTACGGCGGGATCGGCGCCGTCATCGGCCACGAGATCGGGCACGGCTTCGACGACCAGGGCGCCCAGTACGACGGCCAGGGCAACCTCAACGACTGGTGGACCGCCGACGACAAGACCGCCTTCGAAGGCAAGTCGAAGGCGCTCATCAAGCAGTACGACGGCTTCTCGCCGCGCAACCTGCCCGGCGAGTCCGTCAACGGCGCGCTCACGGTCGGCGAGAACATCGGCGACCTCGGCGGCCTGACCATCGGCCACACCGCGTACCTGATCGCGCTCGCGGGCGAGCCCGTGCCCGTCACCGAGGACGGCATCAGCGGGTCGCAGCGGCTGTTCCTCAACTGGGCGTACTGCTGGCGCACCAAGCGGCGCAAGGAGCAGGAGCAGCAGTACCTGACGATCGACCCGCACTCGCCGCCGGAGTTCCGGGCGAACATCGTGCGGAACCTTGATGAGTTCCACGAGGCGTTCGCCACGGAGGCGGGGGACGGGTTGTGGCTCGAGCCCGCGGATCGCGTGCGGATCTGGTGAGTTGATGTGCCGCGGGGCCGGACAGTTCTTGCCGTCCGGCCCCGCCGTTTCGGGGCTCCGCCCCGGACCCCGCTGCCTCTCGTGGAAGAGCGGGTCTAGTTCCGGCTTGACCTCAAGAACCCCAGCGTCGCCGCCCATGCCTTCGCCGACGACTCCGGGTCGTACACCTCCGGGCGGCCGTCGTTGAAGAAGGCGTGGTCCGCCGGGTAGACGCGGAAGTCCGCGTCGATGCCCGACTGCTCCTTGATGGCCTTGCGCAGCCCGTCGAGGGTCGCCACCGGGATCGCCTCGTCCCGCTCCCCGTAATGGCCGAGGATCTCCGCCTTCAGGTGCGAGAAGTCGGGGAGTTCGCCCTGGATGACGCCGTAGAACGGGACGGCCGCGCTCACCCGCGGGTCCTTGGCCGCCAGGTACAGGACGAAGCCGCCGCCCATGCAGAAGCCGACCGCGCCGACGGTGTCCGAGGTGACCTCGGACAGCGACAGGAGATGGTCGACCGCGCCGGACAGCAGCTCGACGCCGCGCTCCACCGGCAGGTCCTGCATCATGCGGAACGCTTCGCCGGATTCGTGCGCCACGTTCCCGCCGTACAGGTCGGGCGCGAGCGCCACGAAGCCCTCGGCGGCGAGGCGGTCGGTCACGTCGGCGATGTGGTCGGTCAGCCCCCACCACTCCTGGATGACGATGACGCCGGGACCGCTGCCCCCGGGCGGCAGCGCCAGATAGCCGTGTGCGGGCGTGCCGTTGCTGTCGAACGTCACGTTCTGATGGGCCGGACGGCCGGTGGAGCGGGGGGTGTCGGGGGTGTCCGCCACGAAGTGCCTCCTGAGCTGACTGGGCTGAGCTCGATGATCGGGTCCCACGATGCCACTGCCCGCGTCCGGACGTGCGCGGGGGCCGCCGTCTCCCTGCGGACGGCGGCCCCTGTGGCGGGATACGGCGGTGGTCACATGTGGACGACCGGTGCCGCACCCGGATCCTGCCGCACGGCCCCGCGCCGGTACAGCAGGAAGGCGATGACCGCGCCGGCGGCGAAGAAGCCCGCCGACCACCAGAACGCGGTCGTGTAGCTCTCGATCGTGGCCTGTGCCTGGTTCAGCTTGTCCGCGGGGTTGCGGCCCGCGAGGTAACTGGTGGCGGCGCTCGCCGCGAGCGTGTTCAGCAGGGCGGTGCCGATCGAACCGCCCACCTGCTGCATGGTGTTGACCGTCGCGGAGGCCACCCCCGCGTCCTCGGCGGCGATGCCGCTGGTGGCCAGTGCCATGGCGGGCGGCATCACGGCGCCCAGGCCCGCGCCGATCAGCAGCAGCTGCGGCAGCACGTGCGTGGCGAAGCCGGAGTCCAGGCCGATCCCGGTCAGCCAGGCCATACCGACCGCGGCGACGGCGAACCCGGCGGGAATGACGATCTTCGGGCCGATCCGCGGCACCAGAACCGTGGTGGAGATCTGCGCCATGACCATCAGAGCGGCCATCATCGGCAGGAACGCGACGCCGGTCCTGGTGGGGCTGAAGCCGAGGTTCAGCTGCAGGTAGTACGTGAGGAACAGGAACACGCCGAACATGCCCGCGCCGGTGATCAGGACGGTGACGAACGAGGCGGCCCGGTCCCGGTCGAGCAGGACGCGCATCGGCAGCAGCGGGTGCTTGGCCCGCGTCTGCCACCAGGTGAAGGCGGACAGCAGCACCGCGCCCGCGGCCAGGAAGCCCCAGGTCTGCGGGGAGCTCCAGTCGTGCGTCTCCGCGTTCGAGAACCCGTAGACGAGGGAGAAGAGCCCGGCGGAGACGAGCACCGTGCCGGGCAGGTCCAGCTTGGCGCCCGCGGCGTCGCGGTGGCTGCTCAGCAGGATCCAGCCGCCCACGAAGGCGGCGACGGCGAAGACGAGGTTCACGTACAGCGTCCAGCGCCAGTCGAGCGCGTCGGTCAGGAGGCCGCCGAGCAGCAGCCCGACCGCGCCGCCTGCCCCGGCGATCGCGCCGTAGACGCTGAACGCCTTGGCGCGCTCCTTGGCGTCGGTGAACGTGGTGTTGAGCAGGGACAGCGCGGCCGGGGCGAGCAGCGCGCCGAAGACGCCCTGCAGCGCGCGGGCCGTCACCAGCATCCCGAAGCTGGTGGACGCGCCGCCCAGTACGGAGGCGCCGGCGAAGCCCGCGACGCCGATGAGGAAGGCGGGCTTGCGGCCGAAGAGGTCGGCGATGCGGCCGCCGAGCAGCAGCAGGGAGGCGAAGGCCAGCGCGTACGCGGTGACGATCCACTGCCGGTTGCCGTCGGTGAAGCCGAGGTCCTGCTGGGCGGAGGGCAGCGCGATGTTCACGATCGTCGCGTCGAGCACGACCATCAGCTGCGCGATGCCGATGATGCCGAGGATCCACCAGCGCCTGGCCGAGACCTTCGGGTCGGGCGGAGCCGACGTGCCGGTGGCGTCGGCCAGTGTCGTCTGGGACATGTGGGGCCACTCCAGGAAAGCGAACTTTAAGAGAACGAAACGGTTTCGTTCTCGGCTTGATGAGCGTACGACTCTCGAAGCGAAACGGCAACGTTTCGCTTGGGAAGTGGGGAGTGATGAGCGCAACACGCATGGAAAGCGCCGGGAAAACACCGGTGCCCGGCGCTCCCACGAGGGGAGGCCGGGCGCCGGGAGGCCGGAACGGTGAAGCGTCAGTCCTTCTGCTGCACCGTCTGCAGGGCCGTGATGCAGACCGAGATCGCCTTCTGGAGCTCTTCGAGACGACGCACCATGTCGTCCTCGTAGATGTCGTCGATCTCCTGGACGTCGTCGAACGTCAGCTCCTCGAAGGCCTTCGTGGCCTTCTGCAGGCTGCTGTAGAACTTCGCGCGCCGTTCCTGCACCCGCAGCTCGGGGTCCGACTCGACGGCTTCCGCGACGAGCGTGCGCACGCTGTCGTAGGCCTCGCGGGCCCACTCGCCCGCCTCCTCGTCCTCGTCGAGCTCGTCGATCAGGGACAGGTGGCGCTCGGCCTCCTCGCGCAGCTGCCGCGGGGCCTCGATCTTCTGCCCGGCGGGCGTCTTGACCTGGCCCTCCTCGACGATCTTGCGCACGTACTCCAGGCGGTCGCCGGTCTTGGACTCCTCGGCGACGGCCTTCTTCATGTCGTCGGTGCGCACGATGTCGCGGGCCAGGCCCGAGCGGAGCACCGGGTCCTCGCCGAGGCGGTCCATCAGCGCCTTGCGCGCGGCCTCCGCGGTGCCCGGGTCGGCGAGGATCGCGGCCCGCAGCGCCGTCGGGTTCTCCGCGACCTCCAGGGCCTTGGTCGGACGGATGCCCTCCGCCTCGGCGGCCTCACTGATCGCCTGGCCGCGGACCGAGGCGGCGCCGGACCGGGAGACGTAGTACGACAGCCAGACATCGGCGTCCGGAAGCTCGACGTCGGCGCCCGGGGCGAGAGCCTCGAACTGCGGGACCACGCCGTCGTCCGCCGCCCTGTCCCACGCCTTGTAGAAGCGCATGACGCGGTCGGCCGAGCAGCCCGCCAGCTCGGCGAACTTCCGCGCCGAGACCTTGGGCGTCTCACCGGCCGGCTGGCCGCCGGGACGCACACTGCGGGCCACCTTCAGGGCGAAGGTCCAGCCGCCGGTGCGGGCGTAGACGCCGAACTCCTGGGCGTCGCGGGCGATGGACTCCGGTACCTCGCCGGAGACGTCGTCGTCCTCGTCCTCGGCCTGGGCCCCGACCTCGGTGCCGGCGGCCGGGGGCTGCCAGAAGTTCTCGGGCGCGGACGTGGCGGCGGCGCTGTCGGTCGTGCCGGTGGTGACGGAGGTGTCAGGTGTTTCGGATGTGCCGGTCGAAGGGGTCCACGTGTCGGCGGTGTCCCCCGGCTCGGCCCTCTCCTCGTCCGCGTCGGACTGGCGCGCCTCCGGCACGTCCGCCGCGGGGGTGGGCTCCGCGACGGTCGTGTCCCCGGCGTCCTCGCCGGACGGGACGGCTGCCTCGGACGAGTCGATGGCTACGGTCACGTAGGTGCTCCTGGGTGATCGGGCGCGTGCAGGTTGACGCGACACTTTACCGCTCCGACCGGGATGATTTACGCGTGTCACACCGCGCCCGGCGTGGCCCCGTCACCGGGCCCGCCGGTCGCAGCTCCCCCTCCTGCGCCCGGCGGGCCCGGGCCTCCACCGTGCGCCCCTGCGGGAGAACGAGGGCACGGGAGGCTCTGTGCGGCAGCATCTCAGTGAGAGCCTTCGGCGGGAGCGGGCCGAGTGACCCTTGTGGTGGGCCGAACGGCCCGCGTTCGCGTGCCCATCGAGTGCCCCTGCGTCACAGCGCCCCCTGCTCCCGTAGTTCACCGATCGCCGCCGCGTCGTAGCCGAACTCCTTCAGGACCGCCTCCGTGTGTTCGCCCACCGCCGGGACCGGGTCCATCCGGGGCTCCACGCCGTGCAGCCCCACCGGGGGCAGCAGCGCGCGGACGGGGCCGCCCGGGGTGGCGACGTCCCGCCAGCGGTCGCGGCCGGCCAGGACCGGGTGGTCCAGGAAGTCGGCGACGGTGTTGAGCCGGGCGTTCGCGACCTTGGCGCGTTCCAGGAGGGCGACGGCCTCCTGTGCGCCGAGTTCGGCGAAGCGGGCGGTGACGATCGCGTCGAGTTCGGCGCGGTGCGCGACCCGGGCCGAGTTGCGGTGGAAGCGCGGATCATCGGCCAGAGAGGCGTCGTCCAGGAACTCCGCGCAGAAGGAAGCCCACTCCCGTTCGTTCTGGATGGCCAGCAGGACCGTCTTGCCGTCCGCCGCGTCATAGGGGCCGTAGGGGGCGATCGTCGGGTGCGCTGCGCCGACCCGTTCCGGCTGCCGGCCCGAGTGCGCCGTGTAGTACGCGGGGTAGCCCATCCACTCCGCGAGCGCCTCGAACAGCGACACCTCCACCGCGCGTGCGGTGCCCGTGGCCCGCCGCTCGTACAGGGCGGTGAGGATGCCCGAGAACGCGTACATCCCGGCCGCGATGTCGGCGATCGCGATGCCGACCTTGGCCGGGGCGCCGGGGGCGCCCGTCACCGACAGGACGCCCGTCTCGCACTGCACCAGCAGGTCGTACGCCTTGCGGTGCGCCCACGGCCCGTCGGCTCCGTAGCCGGAGATGTCGCAGACGATCAACGCCGGGTGGCGCTGTGCCAACTCGCGCGCGGAGAGGCCGAGTCGGGCCGCCGCGCCGGGTGCGAGATTCTGCACGAAGACATCCGCTCCCGCCAGCAGCCGCTCCAGGACCGCACGGCCGCCGTCGGTCTTGACGTCGAGCGTCACCGAGTCCTTCGAGCGGTTCAGCCACACGAAGTGACTGGACTGGCCGTGCACCGTTTCGTCGTAGCCGCGCGCGAAGTCCCCCGCGCCGGGCCGCTCCACCTTGATCACGCGCGCGCCGAGGTCGGCGAGCTGGCGCGTGGCGAACGGCGCGGCCACCGCCTGTTCCAGGCTGACGACGGTGACGCCCTCAAGGGGCAGGCGGGCGGCGCTCATTCGGGGTCCTCCGTGCTCGGGCGGTGTCGTCGTGCTGCACGCTATGCGACGCCCGCGCCCGGGGCGGCGGGCCCCTACCCGCCCTCGGCGACCCGCGCCGACCAGCGCTGCTCGACCCTGGCGAGGCGCCAGTAGGCGATCGCCGCCGCCCACACCACCACGAACAGGCCGACGATGACGTAGCCGACGTTGTCCATATCGAGGCCGGCTATCCAGCCGGTCAGCGCGTCGGTGAGGTCGAGCTTCTCGTGCAGGACGCCGACGAGCTCGATGGTGCCGATGAAGAAGGCGACCGCGATCGACAGACCGGTGATGGTGAGGTTGTAGAACACCTTGCGCACCGGGTTGGAGAACGCCCACTGGTAGGCGAAGTTCATGAACGTCCCGTCGAGCGTGTCGAACAGGCTCATGCCCGCGGCGAACAGCAGCGGCAGGCACAGGATCGCGTACCACGGCAGACCCGCCGCCGCGCCACTGCCCGCCATCACCATCAACGTCACCTCGGTTGCCGTGTCGAAGCCGAGGCCGAAGAGGAAGCCGAGCGGATACATCTGCCCCGGGCGGGTGATCGATTTGGTGAAGCGGCCGAGGATCCGGTTCATGAACCCCCGTGAGGCCAGGTGCTGTTCCAGCTCCCGCTCGTCGTACGAGCCCTCGCGCATCGCCCGGAAGACCTTCAGGATGCCCAGCAGGGCCACGAGGTTGAGGGCGGCGATGAGGTACAGGAACGTACCCGAGACGGTGGTGCCGACGACGCCGAGCACCTGATGGGTGCTGGACTCGTCGTTCAGCAGGGTGCCCGCGAGGGCCGCGCCGCCCGCCACCAGGGCGGCCATCGCGACGACCACGCTGGAGTGGCCGAGCGCGAACCAGAACCCCACGGAGACGGGCCGCTTGCCGTCCGCCATCAGCTTGCGGGTCGTGTTGTCGATCGCGGCGATGTGGTCGGCGTCGAAGGCGTGCCGCATGCCGAGCGTGTACGCGGTGACGCCGAGGCCGATACCGAAGGCCTTGTTGCCGACCTCGTAGTGCTCGGGGACGACGAGGAGGAACAGCACGCCGAACGCGACGACGTGCAGGGCCGCGATCACCGCGATGAGACCCGCGGTGCGCACGGTGTCCTCGCGGCGCCAGCGGAAAGTGGCAGGGGGGTGCGGGCCGGTGGGCCGCGCAGGGGAGTTCCCGGGCAGGGTCATGCCTTGATCACGCTCCAGCACCTCGTGGAATCACTTTGTGAGATGCCGCGGCCGGTCTCCTGGCTTACGGGCGTGCCACGCCGCTCCTGCCTTCCCAGCGGCCCTGCGGCAGCCAGTGACGTGTGGAGCGGTGCGCTTCGCGCCGGCCCGAGGGCGGCGCGAAACCCGATCACAGTGGCGAGGGCCGCTCCGGACTTGACCCCTGGGGGCCGTCACCGGTCTTCCCGAGCACCACGGCCCGACCACCCTAGTCGACGCACTCCCCGGCGCCGCGGGCGGCTATCGCCCCCGGCGCTCGCGCGACCGCCCGATCTCCTCGTAGGCCTTGTCGCTGCCCTCCCAATGGGAGCCCTCCACCGACTTGCCGGGCTCCAGGTCCTTGTAGACCTCGAAGAAGTGGGTGATCTCCAGGCGGTCGAACTCGGGGATGTCCTCGATGTCCTGGATCGAGGCGTGGCGCGGGTCATGGGCGGGGACACAGAGGACCTTCTCGTCCGGTCCCTTCTCGTCGCTCATCACGAACATGCCGATCGCCCGGCACTCGATGGTGCAGCCGGGGAACGTCGCGTCGTCGGTCAGCACGAGCGCGTCCAGCGGATCGCCGTCACGGCCGAGCGTGCCGTCGATGTAGCCGTAGTCCGCGGGGTACTGGGTCGAGGTGAACAGCATCCGGTCGAGCCGGATACGCCCCAGCTCGTGATCCATCTCGTACTTGTTCCTGGAGCCCTGCGGTATCTCCACGATCACGTCGAACGCGTCGCCGCGCGCCTCGCTGCCGCCCAATGTGGCCTCCTTGCCCCATTGCCGCCCGCTCAGATGCCACCGAGTGTGCGCCGTGCGGGGCGAGGGCGGAACCCCTCGGACCGCGGGGTGTCAGATCTCGGGGGTGATGGGGAATACCAGTTCGGGGCGGTCCCATGCGACGGCGGGCGGCCGCGCGAGCGCGGTCCCGGTGCGCAGCGCGCCCACGCTCCGGTAGAAGCCCTCGGCGGGCGGATGCGAGACGACGCGCACGTGGTCGAGGTCCGCGGCGCGGGCCTCGTCCCGCATGTGGGAGACGAGCAGCCGCCCGATGCCGAGGCCCTGCGCGTCATCGGCGACGAACATCAGGTCCAGCTCCGGCGGGGCGACGATCAGGGAGTAGAAGCCGAGGACCCGGTCGTCCGCGCGGGCGGCCGCGACGAACACCCGGTGCGCCTCGATGTAGTCCGGGCCCACCCGGTAGTCCGCGACCATCGCCGTGTACGGGGCCTCGTAGGCGCGGGAGGCGCGCACGAGCCGGGTGAGGCGCCTGGCGTCGCGCGCCGTGGCGCGCCGCACCGTGACGGCAGGGCCGCTGCCGGCGCGCGTAATGCTCGAGGTCATACAGCGAGTATTACGCATCCGGGGGCGGGGTCAGCCCGTGGGTACCGTCGAGTGGACCTGGCGCAGGAACGCGGCGTTGTCGGGGGTGCGGCGCAGCTTGTCCAGAAGTGCCTCGTAGGACGACTGGCCCTCGCGGCCCTGGAGGGCCCGGCGGAGTCCGCGTACAGCGGTCGACTCGGGGGCGGACAGCAGGAGTTCCTCGCGGCGCGTGCCGGACGGGGTGATGTCGACGGCGGGGTGGACGCGGCGGTCGGCGAGCGCGCGGTCGAGGCGCAGCTCCATGTTGCCGGTGCTCTTGAGCTCCTCGAAGAAGTAGTCGTCGGCGCGCGAACCCGTGTCCACCAGGGCTGTGGCGAGGATCGTCAGGGAGCCGGCCTCCTCGGTGTTGCGGGCCGCGCCGAACAGGCGCTTCGGGCCGATGAGCGCGGCGGCGTCGACGCCGCCGGACAGGGTGCGGCCGCCCGCTGACGCGGCGTTGTTGTGGGCGCGGCACAGCCGGGTGAGGGAGTCGAGCAGGAGCACCACGTCGCGGCCCTGCTCGACGAGGCGCTTGGCGCGCTCGATGGCGAGCTCGGCGAGCGCGATGTGGGCCTTGGCGGGCTGGTCGAACGTCGAGGCGTACACCTCGCCGCGCACGGAGCGCCGCATGTCGGTGACCTCCTCGGGGCGTTCGTCGACGAGCACCACCATCAGATGGGCCTCGGGGTGGTTCACGGCGACCGCGGCGGCGAGCTGCTGCAGCAGGACGGTCTTGCCGGTCTTCGGCGGCGCGACGATCAGGCCGCGCTGGCCCTTGCCGACGGGGGCGAACAGGTCGACGACGCGGCCCCCCAGGCCGCTCGCCGGGCTCTCCAGACGCAGGCGTGCGCTGGGGTGGAGCGGGGTGAGGTCGGCGAAGCGCGGGCGGCCGCGGAGGGCGCCGACGGGGGCGCCGCCGACGGCTTCGACGTGGGTGAGCGTGTGCGGCTTCGCGCACAGGCCGTCCACGAAGTCGCCCTTGCGCAGGCCGAGTTGACGGATGAGAGCGGCGGGTACCTGGACGTCGCGGGACGTCGGGATCAGGTCGCCCGCACGCAGGGAGCCCTGCCCGTTCGCGCCGATGTCGAGGACGCCGGCGGCCTGGACGGGGGCCTTGGGTGTGGTGGAGGCGCGCGGCCTCCCGGTGGTGGTGCTGGGCTTGTCCAGCTCTCCCAGAACGGTGCTGGGCTTTTCCAGAGTGGTGCTGGTCATGGTCGGTCACGGTCCTTTCGCGGACGCTGTTCGTACGCGGGCAGATAAGGGGGGAGGGGATCCGGCGACAGGACGGGGCGGTATGTCACGCCCCGTGGGACGGGCAGGACGGCCCGTGGCCGGGAGGGAACCTGGCAGCGCAGGGGCGGGAGGAACCCGCCGAAAACCTGTTGACCAGGGATGACGCACGCTGTGGCGCAGACCGGAAGAGGTGAGCGCTCAGGCGCTGGGAGACTTGCGAGAGAAGGAATCGGCACCGGCGCCGCAGAAGGGGCGTACACACGTGCCACATGCACAGTAACACCCGACCCCGGGTGCGGGGCAAGAGCGGATTTCCGCGGTCTGCCCACCTATGCTGATCCGCGATGTTCACACCCCAGGGCCCCACCCTTCGCGAGCTGGCCGTTCAGGCGCTGTCGTCGGTCGAGCGCGGCTACGACCTGCTCGCGCCCAAGTTCGACCACACGCCGTTCCGCACCCCCGACATCGTGCTCGATCCGGTCGCGCGGGCACTGCGCGAATTCGGGCCCTACGAGAGCGGGCTCGACCTGTGCTGCGGGACCGGGGCGGGACTCGGTGTCCTGCGCGAGGTGTGCGCGGGCCGCGCTGTGGGCGTCGACTTCAGCGCGGGCATGCTGGAGGTCGCGCGCGACGGCGAACCGACGGCCTCCTGCGTCCGCGGGGACGCCCTCGCCCTGCCCTTCGGGCCCGTCTTCGACCTCGTGGTGAGCTTCGGCGCGTTCGGTCACTTCCTCCCGGGGCAGTATCCCGGCCTGTTCACACAGGTGTGCCAAGTGCTGCGCCCCGGGGGGCAGTTCGCGTTCCCGCTGCCGGCGCCCGCGCGGCCGGGGTCCCGCGGCTACTGGGCGATGCTCGGCTTCGACGGGGTGATGCGCCTGCGCAACGCCGTGTGGCGGCCGCCGTTCGTCATGTACTACCGGCCGTTCCGACTGAGCGATGTGCGAAGGGAGTTGGACCGGGCCGGGTTCGACGTCGCGCTGCGCGCGCTGTCCGAACTGGGCGAGCGGCCCGACGGCAGCCCGCGCTGCCGGCTCGTCGTGGCCACGCGCCGCTCGTAGAGGTTTCTCCGCGGCGCTCAGATGCCGCGGACGAACTCCAGCAGGTCGGCGTCGAACCGCTCCTCGTACTCCCCGTTCAGGCCGTGCGGAGCACCCTCGTACACCTTCAGCGTCGCGTCCTTGACGAGCTGCGCGGTCTTCGGCGCGGCCGCGGCGATCGGCACGATCTGGTCGTCGGAACCGTGCGCGACGAGCGTCGGCACGTCGAACCGGCCGAGGTCGTCGGTGAAGTCCGTCTCCGAGAACTGCCGCACACAGTCGTACGCCGCCTTCACGCCCGCCCGCATGCTCTGCAGCCAGAACGCGTCCCGGATGCCCTGCGACACCGTCGACCCCGGCCGGTTCGCGCCGTAGAAGGGGGCGCTCAACTCGCGGTAGTACTGCGAGCGGTCGCGCCGCACACCGTCGCGGATCGCGTCGAACACCGCCCGCGGCGCGCCCTCCGGGTTGGTGTCCGTGCGCAGCATCAGCGGCGGCACCGCGCCGAGCAGCACCGCGCCCGCGACCCGGGCGGTGCCGTGCCGGCCGATGTACCGGGTCACCTCGCCGCCGCCGGTCGAATGACCCACCACGACGGCGTCGTTGAGGTTCAGGTGCTCGATCAGCCCGGCCAGGTCGTCGGCGTACGTGTCCATGTCGTTTCCCTGCCAGGGCTGCCCCGAGCGGCCATGGCCGCGCCGGTCGTGCGCGACGGCCCGGAACCCGCTCTCGGCGAGCAGCCGCAGCTGGTTGTCCCAGGCGTCCGCGTCGAGCGGCCAGCCGTGGCTGAGGACGACGGGCCGGCCCGTACCCCAGTCCTTGTAGAAGATGTCCGTGCCGTCGGTCGTGCGGAACGTGGGCATGTGAACTCCTCTGCGCAGGTGTGGTGTCGTGCTTCACCAGACGCCCCGGATCGACCGCATCCCGCGTGTCATCGGTGGACATGTACGGATACTGGCAGGCATGCGCGGGCGGCGGAAGGAGTCGGCGCCATGATCTGTTCACTCCTCGGGGGCCGGGAACGGGAAGCGCACCTTCGTCAGCTCCTCCGACACCTCCCACAGCCGCCGTGCCACCTCGGTGTCAGCGGCCCCCGGCGCCGGCTCCACCCGGATCGGCGCGCCCCGCATCTCGCCCCGGCCGTCGGGGCCGATGAACTCGCCGCCGCGCAAACCCGGTTCGGTCGCCGCGTACAACTGCGGCAGCGCGCCGTGCTCCGCGGGCTGGGCCAGCGGTCTCGCCAGACATCCGAAGATCAGCCGTGGCAGCCGGGCCGTGCCGTTCGTCTGGAGGCCGGTAGCGCTGTAGCCGGGATGCGCGAGCACGCTGCGTACGGGGGAGCCGCACGCGGCCAGGCGCCGGTGCAGTTCGAGACCGAACAGGGCGTTGGCCAGTTTCGACTGCCGGTAGAACGCCATCGGCACGTAACGGCGTTCACCCTTCAGGTCGTCGAAGTCGACGCGCCCCTTGCGGTGTTCGAGCGAACTCACCGTCACCACCCGCGGATCCGGCGCCTGGGCCAGCAGATCGAGCAGCAGCCCGGTGAGCGCGAAGTGCCCGAGATGGTTCGTCGCGAACTGGACCTCGTGGCCCTGCGCGCTGAGGGTGCGAGGTGGCGCCATCACTCCGGCGTTGTTGACCAGTACGTCGAGGTGCGGATGGTCGGCGCGCAGTCCGTCGGCGAAAGCGGCGACCGAGTCGAGATCGGCGAGGTCGAGCCGGCGCACCTCAAGGCGCGCGTCCGGCTGTTCCGCGGTGATCGTCGCGACGGCCGCCCGCCCTTTGTCCGGATCGCGTACGGCCAGGACCGTCCGCGCGCCGCGCCGGGCCAGGGCGCGCACGGTCGCCAGGCCGAGCCCGCCGCCCGCCCCCGTGACGACGGCCACCCGCCGCGACTGGTCCGGAATCCGCTCGGTGTTCCACGTCTGCTGTTTCATGCGGCACAGCCTGACGTCGGTGGCACTTGGTGTCAAGATGCGCCTGAGTGTCAGAGACGGCATGGGGTGTACGCTGTGGGGGTGAGTACGCGAACCGACCTGAGCCTGGCCCAGCGAAAGCGACAACTCGTCTCGGACGAACTGACCGAGTCCGCCCTGCAGTTGCTCGCGCTGAAGGGCTTCGACGCGGTCACCGTCGACGAGATCGTCGCGGCCGCGGGGGTGTCCAAACGGACGTTCTTCCGCTACTTCGCGTCCAAGGAGGACGTCGTCGTCCAGTTCCTGGCCGACATGGGCGCGGACATGCGCGCCGCGCTCGCGGAGCGTCCGGCCGCCGAGACACCGGCCGACGCCCTGCTGCACACGGTCCGGGTGCCCGTCACCACGTGTGCCGCGGATTCCGAACGGGCGCTGCGCGTGGTCCAGTTGATCCTTCGCACCCCGGCGCTGCACGCCCGCTTCCTGGAGCGTCAGGCCCAGTGGCGCGACGACCTCGCCGCGGAGCTCGCGGCGCGTGTCGGCCTGGATCCCGAGGCCGACCTCTACCCGCGCCTCGCCGCGGGCACGGCGCTCACCGCCTTCCACGTGGTGCTGCAACGCTGGAGCGCGAGCGACGCGGCCAAGGACCCTGTCGCCCTCCTCGACGAGGCCTTCACCGTCGTCGCCCGCGCCCTGGACCGGCCTCAATAGGCCTTCGTCCCCCATGGGCCGGGGCACGGCAACCGGAGCATCTGGGATACCGTCCCTCTCACTTCGCGCAAGTGATCACTCCGCGCGATGCGGTCGTCAAGAGCAAGTGAGAGGGACGTCGTGCAGAGTCAGGGGCGTGGGCGCAGTGCCGGCTGGTGGGTCACCTTCGGGGTGATCGCGTTCGGGGCGCTGTTCCTCGTCATCGGAGTGGTCCTGACGGGCGTGTCGATCTCGTACGCGGCCGACGCCGAGCGGGCCCGGGGCACGGTGACGGACGTCGAGTGGCGCACCAGTCACAGCACCGGCACCCACCGGAGCCGGTCGTCGTCCAGCAGCACCATGGCGTACCCGGTGGTCGAGTTCACCTCGGCGGACGGCAGGACGAGGACGTTCGAGAGTTCGGGGGGTTCCAACCCGCCCTCGTACGAACGGGGGGAGCGGGTCGACGTGCTGTACCGCGCCGATTCCCCCGAGGACGCGCGGATCGACGGATTCGTCTCGATGTGGCTGCTGCCGCTGATCTTCACCGGGATCGGGCTGCTGATCACGGGAATCGGGACGGCTGTGGCGATCACGAGGCGACGGCGTTCCCGGGCCGCGTGAGGATGGCGCGGAGTTCCGCGACGGGGATCTTGGGGTGGCGGTCCGCCGTGAAGAGGCCGTTGGTCTCCTGCTCCGTATCGGTGAACTGGGTGTAGCAGAAACCCGCGAGTCCCGAGTCCACCGCGGCCCGCACCAGAGACGCCAGCCGGTCGGCGAACTCCTGCTGCGTGGCCACCGTGTCGTAACCGAACCACTCGGCGCCTTCGGCCGGTTCGAAGGTCGCGCCGCCGAACTCGCTCAGGACCACGGGCTGTCCTTGGTGACGGACGCCGTCCAGGGTGAGACGTTTCGCGCCGGGCCACTGCTCGACGACTTCGCCGTGCCGCAATGAGACGGGCCCGTACCGCTCGTTCAGGACCTCCGCGCGCTGCGTGTAGTCGTGGACGCCCCAGATGTCGGCGGCGGAGATCTCCCAGCCGTCGTTGGAGACGGCGGGGCGGGACGGGTCCAGAGCCTTGGTCAGGTGGTAGAGCGCGTCCATGAAGTGGCGCTGGGCCGGGACGACCGCGGGGTTCGGGACCGACCAGGACTCGTTGATCGGCACCCAGGCGACGATCGACGGATGGCTGAGGTCCCGCGAGATCGCCTCGGTCCACTCGCCGACCACCCGCTCGATGGTCGTGGTGCCGAAAACGTAGGCGGACGGCATCTCCTCCCACAGCACCAGGCCGAGCCGGTCGGCCCAGTAGAGGAAGCGCGGGTCCTCGATCTTCTGGTGGATGCGCAGCCCGTTGAGGCCGATCTCCTTGGCCAGTTCGGCCTCGCGGCGCAGCGCGTCGGCCGATGCGGACAGATGCGTCGCGGGCCAGTACCCCTGCTGCAGCGCGAGGCGCAGGAAATACGGCTTGTGGTTGAGCAGGAAGACGCCGTTGTCCCAGCCGATGTCGCGCAGACCGAGGTAGGACGTGACGTGGTCGACCGGGGTGCCGTCCGCCGCGTCGCTCAGGACCACCGTCGCGTCGACGAGATGCGGGTGCTCCGGGCTCCAGAGCAGCTCGTCGAGTTCCTGCCCGTGGCGCAGCGCGGGCACCGCGACGTCGAGCGCCGTCTCCTGACCGTCCGTCAGCATGCGCTGCTCGGCCAGCACTTGTTCGCCCCTGGTCAGCCGCACCGTCAGGTGCAGAGGGCGTCGCGGCCACCGGCCGAGGTGCACCCGGCAGCGTACGAGGGCGTGGGCGACGTCGGGCGTCCAGTGCAGGGCCGTCACGTGCTCGTCGGGGACGTCCTCCAGCCACACCGGCTGCCAGATTCCCGAGGTGCGGTGGTACCAGATGACGTGCGGGTCGCGGCGCCAGTCCTGCTTGCCGCGGGGCTGCGCGGCATCGAGCGGCCGGTCCTCGGCCCGGACCACCAGGACCTGCTCACCGTCCCGGTCGACGGCGTCGGTGAGATCGCAGGAGAAGCCGGTGTGCCCGCCCTCGTGCCGGCCCACCGGGCGGCCGTTGAGCCAGACCTCGGCCCGGTAGTCGACGGCACCGAAGTGCAGCAGGAGACGGCGGCCCTCCGCTGGGCGGGGCACGTCGATCGTGCGCCGGTACCACAGCACGGGGTGGAAGCCGGTGTCCCGTATGCCGGAGGCCTCGGACTCGGGCGGACAGGGGACGGTGACGGTACGGGTGAAGGGGGCGGTGACGTCGGGGTCCATCCAGCGGGCGGCCCGGCCCAGCTCCTCGTCGTCGTGGGCGAACTGCCAACTGCCGCTCAGATCGCGCCAGTCGGGATCGCGGACCAGCTGCGGCCTCGGGTGTCCGGCGACGTCCAGGTGGGTGTGGGGCATGCGAAGACTCCGATGGTGTCGTCCATGTTCAGGGCGGGTGCGCGGCGGCAGCTGCTCAGGTTTGCTCGCTGTCCCGCTCGGCGCGGAGCTCCACCACGGTCGCGGCGAACGCCAGCGGGCCCGGCAGCAGCGGCACGAGAAGCGGCATCGACCAGGCGAGGAGTGCGGCCAGGACCACGGCGCCGGCCAGGAGGAGAGTGCCGCGCGGGTCGGCGGCCGAGCGCAGCAGCGCCGCACGCGGGGACAGTCGGTGCGGGGCGCTTCGCGCGGTGGAGCGCAGCCCCACGACCGCGGCGCCCAGCGCGAGCAGGGCCAGGGCGGGTCCCATCAGGCCCGCGCCGGGCAGCGCGCCGCGCACCAGCGCGGCGTCGACCAGCAGGACCGCGAGCAGCAGCGGGGGGAGCAGACCGGCGGCCAGGCCGCGTGCGGTGAGGTGCGCCCGCAGCTGTCCGACGTAGGCGCGCGCACTGATCTGCACGCCGGTACGGGCGGTACCCCTGAGAGTTGCGGTGGCGGCGCGGAAGGCGGCCGGGAGCGTGAGGACGGGCAGCGCGGCGAGGCTGGTGAGCAGCCCGACGAGCAGCATGTCGGCGAAGAGGGCGAAGCCGGAACCGAAGACCTCTCCGGGTTCCCGGCGCTCGCGCGGTGGAGCGGGTGCGTGGGTCATGGCGGCTCAGCCCTTCAGTCCGGAGGTGGCCATGCCCTGCACCAGGTAGCGCTGGAAGACGAAGAAGAACAGCACGATCGGCAGCACGGAGATCACCGACATCGCGAACATGGGCCCGTACGCGGAGGTGCTGGACTGGTCGACGAAGCTGCGCAGCGCGAGCGTGATGGTGTACTTCTCCGGCGCGAACAGATAGATCATCTGCGTGAAGAAGTCGTTCCACGTCCAGATGAACGTGAAGATCGCCGTGGTGATCAGCGCGGGCCGGGTCAGCGGCAGCGTGATCGACCAGTACGTGCGGAAGGGGCCGCAGCCGTCGATCCGGGCGGACTCCTCCAGTTCGCGCGGCAGTCCGCGCATGAACTGGACGATGAGGAAGACGAAGAACGCCTCCGTGGCAAGGAACTTGGGCAGGATGAGCGGCCAGTACGTGTCCACCAGACCGAGCCGGTTGAAGATGATGTACTGCGGGATCAGGACGACGTGGTGCGGCAGCATCAGCGTCGCCACCATGAAGGCGAACATCACCTTGCTCATCCGGAAGCGCAGCCGGGCGAAGGCGTAGGCGGCCAGGGAACAGGACAGCACGTTGCCGACGACGGCGCCCACCGCGATGAGCAGTGAGTTGCCGAGCAGGCGCGTGACGCTGATGCCGGAGACTCCGTCCAGGGCGGTCGTGTAGTTCGACCACTCCAGGTGGCTGGGCCACAGGTCGAGGCTGGTCACGACCTCGTCGGCCGGCTTGAGCGAGGTGGCGAGCAGCCAGGCCAGCGGGTACAGCAGGACGAGCAGGCACACCGCCGCCGCGGTGTGCGGCAGCCACCGCTTCATGGTGATGTTCATCGGCCCTCCTCGTCCGCGTAGAAGACCCAGGACCGGGACGTCCGGAAGAGGATCAGGGTGATCGCGCCGATGGCGATCAGCAGTATCCAGGCCATCGCCGCCGCGTAGCCCATGTGCGAGGCCGTGAAGCCGCGCTCGTACAGGTAGAGCGTGTAGAACATCGTGGAGTCGGCGGGGCCGCCCTTGCCGCCGCTGACGGCGAAGGCCGGGGTGAAGACCTGGAAGGAGTTGATGATCTCCAGTACCAGGTTGAAGAAGACCACCGGTGACAGCATCGGCACGGTGATGGAGAGGAACTGCCGTCGGCGGCCCGCCCCGTCGAGCGCCGCGGCCTCGTACAGGTCGGGCGAGATCTGCTGCAGCCCCGCCAGGAAGATCACCATGGGCGCCCCGAACTGCCACACCGTCAGCAGGACGACGACGTACACCGCGAGATCCGGGTTGCCGACCCAGCCGCCGCCGTGGATGCCCAGCGAGTCCAGGACGCCGGAGATTGTGCCGCCGTCGTTGAACATCGCCCGCCACACCAGCGCGATGGACATGCTCGCCCCGAGCAGGGAGGGCGCGTAGAACGCGGAGCGGTAGAAGGCGCGGCCCCGGCCGAGGTTCTTCAGGAGCATCGCCACACCGAGGGCGAGGCCCAGCTTCAGCGGGACGGCCACGACGACGTACAGCATCGTGGTGCCGACCGACCGCCAGTACCGGGGATCCTCGGTGAGCATCTCGGTGTAGTTGCGCAGGCCCACCCAGTGCGGCGGGTCGAACAGGTTGTAGTCCGTGAACGACAGGTACAGGGACACCGCCATCGGCACCAGGGTCAGCACGACCGCGCCGATCATCCAGGGCGAGAGGAACACGTAGGCGGGCCACTGCCGTTCACGCACCTGGCGCCGTTTGCGGGCCGGCGGGCGCGGGTCGCTCCCGCTGTCGGCGCGCGCGGGCGCCCTCGTCGAGACCGTGCTCATGACCTCAGCTCCCGGTTCGCCACGTCGATGAGTTCGCGTGCACCCTGCCGGGGCGTCGCAAGACCGAACATCACGCGCTCGTAGGCGCGGCCGAAGCCCGACTGGATCGCCAGGTCACCGCGGGGCGGCGCGGTCGGCGGGATGTCCACGCCGTACTTCTCCAGCCGCTGCGCGTAGTCGTAGATCTCCCGCTCCGGGCCCTTGAGCGTCTTGGCGACGCGGGCGGCGATCGTCCGGTTGGGCGGGGTGGACCGGGAGAAGCCGAGGATGTCGCCCGCCCGCGTGTCGTTGAGGAGGAAGTCGATCAACTGGGCCGATTCCTCGGGGTGTTCGCTGTGCGCGCCGATTCCCAGGAGCATGCTCGGCTTGAAGTACACGCCCTGGCGGCCGTCCGTCGTGGGGACCGGGGCGAAGTGGACGTCGTCGCCGAGCAGCGCCGGGTAGCCGGGGAACGGCGCGTCCCAGGTGAAGTCGGCGGCCGCGAGGCCCCGGCCCATCGGGCAGGTCTCCGTGCTGATGGCCTGCGTGCTGTCCCTGGCCTGAGCGATGGCACCCTCGTCGCGGAGCTTGCTGAAGAACGACCAGAAGGCGGCCAAGTCGTCCTCGGTGAAGCCGAGTTCGGTCTGGTTCTTGTAGAGGGCCCCGCCGCGGCCGCGCAGCCAGTCCTCGAACACGTCCTCGTTGCCGCCGCCGTCGTTGGCACCCGTGAAGGGCCGCCCGTCCGGGGACTTCAACCCCAGGGCCGCGATCCTCCGGTTGGTCCGCGCCCACTCCTCCCACGTCCAGCTCGGCTGCGGAGTGGGGATGCCGGCCTTCTTGTAGACGGACGCGTCGTAGGCGTAACCGGTGATGCCGCGCCCCATGGGCAGGGCGTACTGCCCGCCCTTGTACGTGCCCGTGCGCAGGAAGTCCCTGTCCATCTCGGCGGTGCGGATCGTCGCGTCCTTGATGGCGTCGTCCAGCGGCAACAGCGCCTCGCCGCCCGCGTACTGGGAGACCTGCCGGTAGTCGAGCTGGACCACGTCGGGTACGCCGCCGCCCGCGGCCTGGGTGGCCAGTTTCTGCAGGTACGAGCCGAACTCCCCGTTCGAGGTGCGGACGGTGACACCGGGATGTTCCTTCTCGAAGAGCCGCACCGCCTGCTCGGTGCGCGCGGCGCGGTCGTCGTTGCCCCACCAGGAGAACCGGAGGGTGACGCCGCCCGAGGCGCTGCCGCTCGCGGTGGAGCACGCGGAGAGCGTGGAGGTCAGGGCCGTACTGAGGCCGGCGGCGGCCGCGGCCAGGAAGGCGCGGCGGGAGGCCGGTCGGCGCAGGCCGCTCGGGGGCTCGGGCATGAGGACCTTCCAGGGGTGACGGGTGTGTGGACGGGGTCGGTTCGGGGGGATGTCAGATACCGGGGTAGACGTCAAGGCGGCCGCACATGCCGAAGCGTCCGCGGGCCGTGGGGCCGGTCGCGGCGACCCGGGCCTCGGCCAGGTGCCGCTCGTCCTTGCCGCGCAGGGCGGCGAGTTGGGCTCCGGTGGCCGTCGCGGCGGCCAGGGCGCCGTCCCGCCAGCGCTGCTCCCAGGCATCGAGGCGGGGGCGCACCAGAGCGGCTGCGGCCCGCTGGAACTCCGCCAGTGGACCCGGGTCGCCGCCCTCGGTGGCGTCGCGCAGCTCCACGAACCGGCGGGTCGCCAGGTCGCGGCGGGCGCGGGCGACCGCCACCTGCTCCGCCTCGGGAACGTCGGCGGGGATACGGACGGCGTCCGCGTAGGTCCCGGCGTCGGTGAGCAGGCCGGGCGGCAGGGTGAGCACCGCGTCACCCGCCTCGGGCAGCCCGCTGTTCTGCATGACGACGGTGATCTCCAGGCCGCCTTCGTCGACGAGGCGGTGGATCGTGCCGGGCGTGAACCAGGCCACGGTGCCGGGCTCCAGGGGCGTCTCCCGGTAGCCGGAGACGGTCAGTGTCTGCACGGCGCCCCGGCCCGCCGTGACCACGTACCCCTCGCTGCACGCGAGGTGCAGGTGCGGGGTGCCGCCGCCGGGCCGGCCGTCGACCGTCGGCCAGTCGTAGACCCGCAGCCGGGACACACCGACCGCGGCGGGGAAACCGGGATACGTCGCCGGGGTGCTGTCGTGCGGCGCGCTCACCACGCGTGCCCCGCGAGGTGGGCGGTGACCTGCGCGCGGTCCCAGGCGGCGTCGGCGACGGTCACCCGGTAGGCGCGGGAGAGGGTGTCGCCAGGGTCGAGGACGAGCTCCTCGTGGAACGCCCAGGACGGCGCGACCGCGGCGAACGGGTCGCTGCGCACGAACCAGTGCGCCGGGTGCGTCCCCTTCTCGCCCGCGTGGTCGTTGGCCGTGGCGTGCTCGAAGACGACCGTGGCGTGGCCGTCGCGCCCGTCGTGCTCTCCGACATACGCGAGCCAGGGCGCCTGACTGCCCATCAGGTCGCCGCCGTCCGCCTCCGCGGTGAAGACCCGGCCGTCGCGGAAGGCGCGCGGGCCGCGCCAGAACAGTCCGGTGTACCCGGCGGCCGGCCTGCCATGGGTGGTGGGGCTGCCGAAACGCAGCGGCTCGTCGCGCCGGTTGGTCACCGCCGAGGTCCAGGTGAACGACCAGCTGCCGGCCTGCGCGTCGAGGTCGCGCACCTCGATGCGACGCTCCTCCTCGGCCCATAGCCCACCGTCGTACGGGTGCCAGGTCAGGCGCTCGGCGAGCACGGCGCCGTCGCCCGCCGCGGAGACCTCCTCGAAGGCGACGTGCGCCATCGAGCCCACCTTCTCGGGCAGGGCGAGGTACCCGTCACCGTGCACGTAGGTGTTGCCGCCCCACAGGTTCTGGCCCGACAGGTGCGAGGCCGTCATCTGCAGGCCCTTGTGCCACCGGTGGTCGTTGGGGCGGTAGTCCGTGACGAGCGCGCCCGACAGGGTCCTGATCGGGTGGAGGTAGGGCTTCGGCGCCTCCCATGCGGCCTCGGGCCGGTACACGTAGGCGAACAGCTCGGTTCCTGTGGCCTCGTGGGTCACGGTGATGCGGTCACCGTGGGCGTGGGTGAGTGCGAGCGTCATGCGGGGGTCTCTTCCTTGCCGGGGGTAACGGGCGCCCAGCCGGGGGCGCCGCCGTGCAGGTCGGTGTAGAAGGGGTCGCCGGGGCCGATGTCACCGGCGTGGACGGGGGTGTCGGTGAAGGCGGACTTGTACAGGGCCGTGATGAACTCCAGCGTCCGCCGGGCGCCGTCACCGCTGGTGGCGTGGCGGCGGCCCGCGTTGATGTCGGCGACAAGGAAGCGGAGTTGGGCCAGGTGCGAACTGGGCTCGTCGGCGCCGAAGTCCCGCCAGGCGGTCACGGTCTCCTCGGGGACGCCGGGGGCCGGGGTGATGCGCCAGTCCGCGTTGCGGTAGCCGTACAGATGCGTGAGCTCGATCGTGGCGTGCTCGCAGTCGATCCGGATGCGGCTGACCTCGTCCGGGCTCAGCACACTGTTGACGACGGTGCCCAGGGCGCCGTTGGCGAAGCGCACCTGCGCGGTCGACACGTCCTCGGTCTCCACATCGTGCACGAGCCGCGCGGCCATGCCCCGCACCTCGCTCCAGGGGCCCATCAGATCGAGCAGCAGATCCGTCTGGTGGATTCCGTGCCCCATGGCGGGGCCGCCGCCCTCCGTGGCCCAACGGCCGCGCCACGGCACCGAGTAGTAGGCGGCATCGCGGTACCAGGTGGTCTGGCAGTGGGCCACCAGCGGGCGGCCGAACGCGCCGGACCGCAGCAGCCGGCCGACATGGCGCGCGCCGGATCCGAAGCGGTGCTGGAAGACGATGGACGCGTACGGGTCCGCGTCACCGCCCGGCTCGGCCGCCCGGACGGCGTCGAGGTCGGCCAGCGACGGGCAGGGCGGCTTCTCGCACCACACCCAGGCCCCTGCCCGCAGCGCGGCCACGGACTGCTCCCGGTGCACGGCGGGCGGCGTGCACAACACCACGAGATCCGGGCGCACTTCGGCCAGCATGGCGTCGAGGTCGGTCGCGGCGTACGGGATTCCCGCCCCGTCGGCGAACGCGCGCACCGCGCCCGCGTCGACGTCGACCGCGGCGACGACGTCCACCTCGCCCTCGGCGGCCAGCTCGTGGAGCGCCGGCAGATGACTGGAGCGCGCGATGCCTCCCGTGCCGACCACGGCCGCGCGCAGTGGGGTGTTCGAGCGGAGCGGAGACATGCGGACCCTCTCAGGAGTGGGACGGATGCGGTGCTGCGGGCAGCGGCAGCGGGCAGCACCGGCTTGCGCACATGCCCCCGGAGAGGACAGCGACAGCAAGCGCTTGCCACCTGTTCCAACGTTGTAACCGTCGTGTCTCCGTGGGGTCAACCCATCGTCGCGAACGAAATGGAATCCGCCCCAGCTCCTTCAACTGGCCTGCCTTCGTGCATAATCTGGGAAAACTCTGGTGATAGGGGCTGGTCGGTGGCGGCTGTGACGCTCAAGGACGTGGCGGAGCGCGCCGGTGTGTCGATCAAGACGGTGTCCAACGTTGTACGTGATGCCCCGCGGGTGTCCGAAGCGACGCGGGCCCGCGTGATGAGCGCCGTGCGCGAACTCGGCTACCGGCCGAACGCGTCGGCGCGACAGCTGCGGACCGGGCGCAGCGGACTGATCGGTCTCGCGGTCCCGGACCTGGCCACGCCCTACTTCGCCGAACTCGCCCACCACGTCAGGGCGGAAGCCGCCGCGCTGGGACTCACCGTCCTCATCGAGGAGACCCTGGGCGACGCGACCGAGGAGCTGCGGCTCGCGACGGGCGTCGGCGCGTCCCTGCTCGACGGCGTGATCCTGTCACCGCTGCGCGTGTCGCTGGACGAACTCGCCCGGGTCGCCGACACGTTCCCCCTGGTCCTGCTGGGGGAGCGGAACTACGAGCGCGATCGCATCGTGGCCGACCATGTGCTGATCGACAACGTGGCCGCGGCGCGCGAGGTCACCGCACATCTCGCCGGTCTCGGCCGCACCAGGATCGCCGCGATCGGCGTGGACCAGCACGCCTCGGCGACCAGTCGGCAGAGGCTGGAGGGCTTCCAACTCGCGCTGCATGAGGCTGGGTTGACGTACGACCCGCGACTCGCTCCCGGCATCAGGGAGTTCGACCGCCGCAACGGGCTGCTCGCCATGCGCGTGCTCGTGTCGCTGCCCCCCGGATCGCGCCCGGACGCGGTCTTCTGCTTCAGTGACATGCTGGCCGTCGGCGCTCAACAAGCGTTGCACGAGGCGGGGTTGAGAGCACCCGACGACGTGGCTGTCGCCGGGATCGACGGTTCGGAAGAGGGCCTGTACAGCACTCCGCCCCTCACGTCCCTCGTCCCCGACATGTCGGCCATCGCCTCCATGGCGGTGAAGTGTCTGGCCGCACGCATCGTCGCGGAGGAGCCCTTGCCCTTCGAGGTGTACGTCGCGCCGCATTGGCTGCGCGTCCGGGAGTCCACCGACGGGGTGCGGCGGCCAATCTCCGCCTGAGGGTCCTGCCGAGGGCCCTATGAGGGGCACGCGCTGTTCGTGACGGTGACCACCCAGCCGTCACCCGGGTTCCCCTTCGCGGCCGCGTGCCGGTCGGTGACCCGGACCTCGACCGGGTCCCGGGCCGGTTGCGCCTCGCCCGTCGCCTGCGCCGGACAGCGGAGCTCTCCGTCGTGATCCGCCCGCCCGCGGTGTGCCGCGCGTGGCCTTGCAGGCCCGTTCGTTATGCGTACGTGACCTTGTGCGGCTCGTCCCATCACAGGGGCTTCCCAGCCTGAAGCCATGCGCCATGCCAGGACGCCCTCCGCCCAACGCCCCTCGGGGACCGCTCCGTTCGCGACTTCGGGCGGCCGCCCCGCCCCGCCCCGCCCCGTGCCTGCCGCCCGCCCGCCGGATGCGCCTGCTCTGGCTGACCGCGTTCGCGCTCGTGGCGGTGCTGACCCTGCTGGTGGTGTGCGGCAACGACGGCGCCGCCCGGTCGGCCGCGGGGCCGGGCACCCAGCCCCGGAAGACCCGGGAGGCCCAGGAGACTCCGGAGCAGGCCGCGTCGCAGCCGCCGGACGACGTGGCTCCTTCCCCCTCCGCTCCCCCCACCGCGGAGAGCGGACCGGGATCGTTCGTCACCGCCACGGCCTCCGGTGAAGCGGTCGGCACGGGCACCATCCGGCGCTACAAAGTGGAGGTGGAGGTCGGCACGGGTGTCTCGGTGAACAGCGCCGCCGCGGAGATCCACGGCATCCTGGGCGACCGGCGCGGCTGGACCGCCAATGGCCGGGACGGCTTCCGGCTGGTCGCCTCCGGCCCGTACGACTTCGAGGTGAAGAGCGCCACGCCGGACACGGTGGACCGGATCTGCGGTGCGGCCGGGCCGCACACCCGCGGGGAGGTCAACTGCGATGTCGGCGACCAGGTCATCGTGAACCTCAAGTGCTGGAACACGGGCTCACCGCAGTTCTCCGGACCCCTGCACGAGTACCGGGCCCTGATCATCAACCACGAGGTCGGACACCGCATCGGCCACGGCCACGAGACCTGCCCGGGGCCCGGCCTCCCCGCGCCGGCGATGATGCAGCAGATCGACGGGCTGCGCGGCTGCCGCGCCAACACCTGGCCGTACGACAGCCACGGGAAGTACCTCGGGGGACCCCGCGTGGCGTGAGCGGCGCTCTCCTGCCCGCGTCCCCGCCCGGCCGAGCGGGTCCCCGTGACCGCGTGCCGACGGCGTGCTGCCGGGCCGGTGCGCAGGGCGCCCGTACTACGCTGCCCAGGTGACGACCCCCGCCGAGCACCAGGAATCCGAGCCGGCCGCACTGGACACGGACGCCGTGCGGGCCGGCCGGCCGGCCAACCAGGGACGGCGGGTCGCGGCCCGCAACCGGGCCGCCCTCATCACCGCCGCGCGCGAGGTCTTCGCCGAGCAGGGCCTGAACGCCCCGCTGTCCGCCGTCGCACGCCGCGCGGGCGTCGGGCAGGGCAGTCTCTACCGGCACTTCGCCGACCGGATCGCGCTGGCCTCCGCCGTCCTGGACGAGAACGTCCAGCACATCGAGCAGGCCGGTGCCGAGCCCGGCGCGAACCTCAAGAGCGTGCTGGGCGTGGTCACTTGGCACATGACACGTTCGACGGCCTTCGTCGATCTGCTGCGTGTGCGCGGCGACGGCGAGGAAGCCCGCGCGCTGGCCGGGCGTGTCCACGGCGTCCTGGCTCATTGCCTGCCCGTCGGCCACAGCCTCTCCGCCGACGACCTCATGCTCGCGGTCGCGATGGTCTCGGGAGCCGTCGCCGGCCCCACCCTGGCCGAGCGGGAGCGCATCGCCCTGAAGGCCTGGCGGCTGCTCGGCGTCGAGGTGGGGCCGGTGCGGCCCTTCGAGGCCGCGGTCGAGGAGTGAGGGTCAGCCGCCGTTGGACTGGCGGATGCCCTCGGCCAGAGCGGCGAACTTGTAGACGTACCCGCCGGCGGGGCCGCTGACGGTCATGTACGCCGCCGTCCGCCCCGGCGCGATCGCGACGTTGGTGGCCGACCGCAGCCCCTCGGCCTCCTTGGCCGGAATCTCGACGGTGGCAAGCCGCGCGCCGTACTTGCTGTAGACGGCCATGGCGGGGCGGCCGTGCAGCGCTTGGTAGAGGTTGCCGTCGGCGTCCACGGCGATGGAGTCGGTCTGGGCCAGGCCGCCGTCGACGTGAATGGCTTCGTGCCGGGACGTCACCGTCGTCCTGCCGGCGTCGAGCAGCAGGTAGGAGATGGTGTCCTTGGCGAGTTCGCTGATCCACAGGCCGTGCAGCCCGGGGTCGAACATGACTCCGTTGGGCTGGGCGAGTCCGTCGGCCAGGACGGTGGTCTTCTTCCCGTCGCGGTCGATGCGCACGATCCGGCCGTCGGTCTCGTCCGGTTCCGTGCCGTGCGCGTCGCTGACGTACAGGTTGCCGTCGTCGTCGAAGGCGATGTCGTCGGGCGTCATGGTGGAGCCGCCGACCTTGCCGGAGAAGAAGGTGCGGGGGTCCGAGCCGTCCGGCGCGATACTGACGACGGAACCGGTGGCGAAGTCCGTCAGATACATGCGGTGGTCGTACGGGCTGACCTGCGCGGAGGTGTAAGCGCCGGTCTTGTCGGTGTAGACACCCCGGTGCTTGCCGGTGGCCACGTCGACGGAGATGACCTTGGGCTCGCCGGCGGGCGCGGTGACGTCCACGACGTGCAGATCGCCGTGCCCGTCCAGGACCGGGCCCTCCAGCAGGGTCATGCCGGTGGCCTCGTGCACGTCGGTCACGTGCGAGACCTGGGTGGCCCGGATGCTCCTGCCCTCACCGGACGGTGCGGGGCTCCCGGCCGGGGCGCCGGTGGACTCGGTGCCGCAACCGGTCAGCGCGAGGAGACCGGCGGCGGCCAGACCCGCCAGGGTGCGCGGCGCGCGGTACGTGGTCATGCGGAGGTGTGCTCCTTCCTGTCGCCCGGCGAGGCCGGACGGTGTGGCGTGCGGGAGGAAGTGCTGAGGGCGCGGGGTGCGGGCCCGGGGCGCGGGCCGCTCAGGCGGCCGACCAGCCGCCGTCGGACGGCAGGATCGCGCCATTGATGTTCACCGCGTCCTTGCTCAGCAGGAACGTGATCGAGGCCGCCAGCTCCTCGGCCATGGCCAGGCCGGGGATCGCGACCCGCATCTTCGCGGTGCGCGCCGAGCCGTACGGGGCGGGGGCGGGGACCGGGATGCCGGTGGCCACCGCACCCGGGGCGACGGCGTTGACCCGTACACCGGTGCCCGCGTACTGGTAGGCCGACGACTTCGTGAGGCCGACCAGGGCGTGCTTGGAAGCCGTGTAGGCGGCGCCGGCCGCCGAGCCGCGCAGCGCGGCCTCGGAGACGATGTTGACGATCCGGCCGCCGCCCGCGGCGAGCATGCCGGGCACGACGGCGCGCATCAGACGCATGGGGCCGTCGACGTTGACGCGCATGACACGGTCCCAGACCTTGTCGTCGACCTCGTGGACGGCGGCGTCGTCGTCCATCACGCCCGCGACGTTCGCCAGACCGTCCACGCGGCCGCCCGCGGCGGCCAGGACGGCGTCGGCGGACGCGGGCGCGGTGATGTCCGCGGTGACGGGGACGACCGCCTCGCCCAGGTCGGCGGCGAGGGCCGCGACATTTTCGGAGATGTCGACGGCGATCACGCGGCCCCCCTCGCGCACGATGCGGGAGGCGACGGCCCTGCCGATGCCGGAGGCGGCACCCGTGACGACGACGGTCTGGCCGTCGAAACGGCCGGGCGTGACCTGCTCCGACCACGGTTCGGGGGCGCCGATCTCGACGCCCGGGGCGGGCTCCGCCGCCGAGTCGGCGGCGGCCGGGGGAGCGGTGGGCAGGCCCTCCGGAATCACGCCGGTCCTGGCGGCGGTGACCAGGACGTCCACGAGTTCCGGCGGGAACTTCCCGCCGGACATCTTCACGAGCTGCTCCAGCGGCAGGCCTAGGGCGGGGGAGAGGGCCTGCTCGCTCTGGCCCTGGGAGGCCAGCATCCCGCGCAGGATCTGTCCGGCGGCGGGATCCGCCAGCCAGTCGCGCAGCGGGGAGGTGGGGGTGACGTCCGACATCGGGGGCCTTTCGTGTCGAGTCGACTCGTGGCGCGGGTGCGGCCGTGTGGCGCGACCTCATCGCTACCGGACAACGGTGTCCGGTTGTTGGGTTACGGTACCGGGGGCCGTGCGGGACGCCCAGGGCGGGCGCCGCCCACACCCGTGCGGCGCCCGACGTTCGTCCCCCCACGAGAGGAACCCGGCCGATGACCCTGCCGCACTGCGACTCCCCGCCCACCCCGCAGGAGACGGCGGCGCTGCGTGAGCGCTACCGCGTCGAGCGGGACCGCCGGGTGCGTCCCGAGGGTCCGGGCCAGTACCGGGCCACCACCGCCGAGTTCGGCTACTTCGCCACCGACCCGTACATCGGTGAGGCAGCGGAGCGCGAGCCGCTGCACGACGTGGTGGACGTCGCGATAGTCGGCGGCGGCTTCGGTGGGATCCTGGCCGGTGCGCGCCTGCGCCGGCAGGGCGTGGCGAAGGTGCGCGTGGTCGAGAAGGGCGGCGACTTCGGCGGCACCTGGTACTGGAACCGGTACCCGGGCATCCACTGCGACATCGAGTCGCACATCTACCTGCCGATGCTGGACGAGACCGGATACGTACCCGAGTGGAAGTACTCCCCGGGCGAGGAGATCCGGCGGCACGCGGTGCGCATCGCCGAGCAGTCCGGCCTGTACGAGGATGCTCTGTTCTCCACCGCCGTCACCTCGCTGACCTGGGACGAGACCGCGCATCAGTGGGTGGTCGCCACCGACCGCGGCGACACGTTCCGCGCCACCTACGTGATCACCGCCACCGGTACGCTCTCGGAGCCCAAGCTGCCCGGCATCCCCGGGATCGAGGACTACAAGGGCCACACCTTCCACACCTCGCGCTGGGACTACGGGTACACCGGCGGCAGCCCCGAAGGCGGTCTGACGGGCCTCGCGGGCAAGCGGGTCGGCGTCGTCGGTACCGGCGCCACCGGCGTGCAGGTCATCCCGATGCTGGCCGAGGACGCGATGCGCCTGTACGTCTTCCAGCGCACCCCCTCCGCCGTGGACGTACGCGGTCAACGGCGCATGACACCGCGGGAGGTCGACGCCGACCGGCCGGGCTGGGCGGCCGCACGCCGCGAGAACTTCCTGCGCATCGTCTCCGGGGAGGAGGCCGAGGAGGACCTCGTCACCGATCGCTGGACGGAGTCGGCCGGCCTGCTGGAGAAGCTGCTGCCCAGCTTCCGCCGCGACGGCGAACCGGACTTCGAGGCCGCCTACGAAGCCGCCGACCACGCCACCATGAACCGGATCCGCGCCCGGGTGACCGCCGAGGTGACCGATCCCGCGACCGCCGCGGCCCTCCAGCCCTGGTACCGGTACGCGTGCAAGCGCCCCACGTTCTCCGACAAGTACCTGCCCGCGTTCAACCGGGACAACGTCGTTCTCGTGGACACCGCCGGGACCCACGGCATCGAGCGCATGACCGAGCGCGGCGTCGTCGTGGGCGGCGTGGAGTACGAGGTCGACTGCCTGGTGTTCGCCACCGGGTTCTCCGTCGGCGTCTCCGGTGTCACCTCGGGGAAGCTGCCCGTCGCCGGCCGCGACGGCGTCCAGCTCTTGCAGGTGCTGGCGGAGCGGGGCCCGCGCACCCTGCACGGTTTCACCAAAAACGGGTTCCCGAACCTGATCCAGCTGGGCTCGATGCAGAACGCCAGCAGCGTGAACTTCTCCCACATCCTGGACGAGCAGGCCGTGCACGCCGCCGCCCTGGTCGTCGCAGCCGAGGAGAAGGACGCCCTCCTGGAGCCGGCCCCCGAGGCCGAGGACGCCTGGATCGACGTCTGCGCGCGGGACGCCCCCGACCACGCGTGGTTCCACGCCGAATGCACCCCCGGCTACTACAACCGCGAGGGCCGCGGCCGCCCGAACGGTCCCACCGCCTACCCGCACGGCGCCGTCGCCTTCCACGACCTGCTGCGCCGCTGGCGCGAGGAGAACATCGACGAAGTCCTCCAGGCCAAGACCAGGGCCGAGGGCCGGTAGGCGCGGGCCGCTCCCCGTCGGCGGATCGCGCGTGAAGAGGGCGCCCCCTGCACATGCAGGGGGCGCCCTCTTCACGCGTGTGGTCACCCGCCCGAGGCCACCGTTCTGAGCTGGTCCAGCGACTCCCGCAGGAACTCCGCGAGCGGCCGCTCCCCGTCACCGCCGATCCAGCGCTCGAACCCGACCTTGAAGACGGCGACACCCGCCTCGGCGGCGAGGCTCGCGGCCGGCTCCTCGACGCCGCGCCCGCGCAGCGTGGTGGCGAGCGCGGCGGACAGGGACGCGAGCTTGATCAGCTCGCGTTCGCGCAGTTCCGGACTGGCCGCGATGACGGCCTGGCGCTGCCGGGCGTGCTCGTAGCGGTCCAGGAAGACGGCGCCGACGGCGTCCAGGGTCGAGGCGACCGCGTCGATGGGCGCGACCGTGTCCTCGGTACCGGCGAGGGTGTCCACGAACAGCTTCTCGAGGATCGGCGCGCCCCCGAACAGCACCTCGCGCTTGTCGGCGTAGTGCCGGAAGAACGTCCGCTCGCTGAGGCCCGCGCGCTCGGCGATCTGCGCGGCGGTGGTCTGCTCGAACCCGCGCTCGCTGTAGAGGTCGAGGGCCGCCTGCTCCAGGCGGCCGCGCGCGTTCGGTTCCCATCGGCTCATGGCCCCGATCCTATGTGATGACGGTGACTGACATCAGTGCTAGGGTCTATGACAGTCACTGACATCGATAGGTCCTTTGAGGGGTCTTCTCATGCGTGTATTCGTCACCGGTGCGTCCGGCTGGATCGGTTCGGCCGTGGTTCCGGAGCTCATCGGCGCAGGTCATCAGGTGGTCGGACTCGCCCGCTCGGACGCCTCGGCCGGGGCCCTCACCGAGGCCGGCGCCGAGGTGGTCCGCGGCACGCTCGACGATCTCGACACCTTGCGCGGCGCCGCCGCCGAGTCCGACGGCGTGATCCACCTGGCCTTCAAGCACGACATCGCGTTCAGTGGCGGCTTCGATGCCGCCGCGGACGCGGACCGGCGCGCCATCGACACGTTCGGCGAGGCGCTGGCCGGCTCCGACCGCCCCTTCGTCCTCGCCTCCGGGCTGCTCGGACTGACGCCCGGGCGGATCGCCACCGAACAGGACGGCCGGGCGGGGGCCTCGCCCGGCGCCCACCCGAGCGGCCCTGCCAAGCGGATGGCCAACGCGCACGCGGCGGCCGCCCTCGCGGACCGCGGCATCCGCTCGTCCGTGCTCCGTCTCCCTCCCACCGTCCACGGCGACGGGGACCACGGCTTCCTCTCCGCCGTGGTCGCCGCCGCGCGCGAGAAGGGCGTCTCCGCCTACATCGGGGACGGCGCCAACCGCTGGCCCGCCGTACACCGTTCGGACGCCGCGCACCTCTTCCGTCTGGCGCTGGAGAACGCGCCCGCGGGCTCCACCCTGCACGCGGTCGCCGACGAGGGCGTGCCGATCCGGTCCGTGGCCGAGGTGATCGGGCGCCACCTGGACCTGCCGGTCACCTCGGTCTCTCCGGAGGACGCGGCCGGTCACTTCACCTGGCTGGCCACGTTCCTCGGCCTGGACAGCCCCGCCTCCAGCGCGTACACGCGCGAGCTCCTGGGCTGGCGGCCGACGCAGCCCGGCCTCCTCGACGACCTCGACAAAGGGCACTACTTCGCCACGGCGAGCGCCTGACGTGATGCGCCCCGGCGCGTTGGTTCGAGGAACGCGCCGGGGCGATGCGCGTACGCCGGATGTGCAACCAGTCCCGTCGCCACGACGCGTGGGGGCCGACGTACGCGCATCGAGAGAAACGAGTCCCGATATGCCATGTTCCGCCAAGGACGCCCATGCCACCCGGAACGGTTGTGCGCGCCGCGCCCGGCTGACGGTCTCCGCGAGTCCACCATCCGACGCACACCTGGCGTTCACCGAGTTCGCCAACGGGGCCTGTGGCGCCCCTGGTTGATCACGCGGGAGGCGCGTGCGCGGAGCGCCCCGGGACGGCGCGGTCGAACGGTACGTTTCTTTCCCTTCCGTACCAGCGAAAGAGAGCCCCCATGCTCCTCACCGCCGCTCACGTCCTGGCCGGGGCCGACCGCCACCCCCTCGCCGACGGAGCAGTACTCGTCCGCGAGGGCACCATCGCCGCCGTCGGACCGCGCGAGGAGGTCGAGCGCCTCACCCGGCCCGGCGAACCCCGGCTGGCCCACCCCGCCGGCACCCTGCTGCCCGGCCTGATCGACGCCCACGTCCACCTCTGTTTCGACGGCGGCACCGACCCGGTCGCCACACTCCAACAGCAGGACGACGAGGCGCTGTTCACCGCGATGAAGGCCCGCGCGCGGCAGTTGCTGAGCGCCGGCGTCACCACCGTCCGCGACCTCGGCGACCGGGGCGGCCTCGCCGTGCGCCTCGCCGCGTCCGTCACCGCGGGAGAGGACCCCGGCCCCCGGATCGTCTCCGCGGCGACGCCCGTCACGCCGCCCGGCGGCCACTGCTGGTTCCTCGGCGGCGAGGCCACGGGCAGCGACGAGGTACGCCGCCTCGTACGGCGCAACATCGAGGCCGGCGCCGAGGTCATCAAGGTCATGGAGACCGGCGGCGGCCTCACGAAGGGGGGAGCACAGAGCTGGGAATCGCAGTTCACCCAGGACGAGTTGACGGCGCTCGTCGGCGAAGCGCACCACGCGGGACTGCCGGTCGCCGCACACGCGCACGGCGCCGAGGGCATCGCCGCGGCGGTCGAGGCCGGCGTCGACACGATCGAGCACTGCACCTGGATGACGCCCACCGGGATCGACGTCCGTGCGGACGTGCTCGCCCGGATCGTCGAGCAGGGCATCCACGTGTGCCCGACGGTCAGCCCGCACTGGCGGATGCTGCCGCAGATCTTCGGCGCCGAACGCGCCGAGGCCATGTTCGACGCCGTACGGCAGATGGCCGGGGCCGGGGTACGGCTCATCGCGGGCACCGACGCCGGGGTGCAGCGAGCGGGCTTCGACGGCCTGCCGGGCAGCCTCACGTTCTACGAGCACCTGGGCCTGCCCGCCGAACGCGTCCTCGCGATGGCCACCACGGAAGCCGCACACGCCCTGGGAGTCGGAGACGAAACAGGGCAGCTCACGCCCGGTTTCAGCGCCGACCTGCTCGTGGTCGACGGGGACCCGCTCGCCGACCTCGGCGCGCTGCGATCCGTCGCGGCCGTGGTCGCGGCGGGCAGGCACTACGACGCGGAGCCGATCTGAGGCCGTGACCTTCGACCGCTCTCCAATGACCGTGCGTCACGCACGGCCACCCGACCGTGCATCCACGTCGTGCTGATCCTGTGCATCTTTGCAGGCTGCTCCATGGAACCCGGACGAGGCCTCCCATCTCGCTCCGGGCACCGGCCGCCCGCGTGATAGCACGGAGTGATCAGACTCGAAGGAGACGTCGACATCATGGGTATCTTCAGTCGTCGCCCGACCGCGACCCTCGAACCGGCGCAGGCTGTCGGCCCCGATACGCCGTTCCCGGCGTCCGCGGCCGCCGGTGCCGCGCTCGACCCGGCGCTGCGCGCCCTGACCGGGCAGTGGACCGTCGACCGCCCGCACAGCCGCATCGGGTTCTCCGTGCGGCACGCGATGGTCACGACGGTGCGCGGCGCCTTCGCCGAGTACGAGAGCGCGCTGTACTTCGACGGCGCCCGGCCCGCCGAGTCGCGGGCCGAACTCGTCATCAAGGTGGCCAGTGTCGACACGGGTGTGGAACAGCGGGACGCGCACCTCATCGGCAAGGACTTCTTCGACGCGCAGCGCCACCCGGAAATGGTGTTCCGCAGCACCTCCACGGTCCACGAGGGCGGCGAGACCTTCCGCATGGCGGGCGATCTGACCATCCGTGGCGTCACCCGGCCCGTCGATCTGCAACTCGACTACCTCGGCTCGGTCCTCGACCCGTTCGGCTTCGAGAGGGCCGGCTTCGACGGCACCACCACCATCGACCGCACCGACTGGGGCCTGGTCTACAACCAGCGCCTGGAGACGGGCGGCGCCATGGTGAGCGAGAAGGTCCGGCTGCAGTTCGACATCTCCGCGATCCGGGCCACGCCGCTGGCGTAGCACCACGAAGTAACCCCGGGCGCCCCCGGTCATCGGGGGCGCACTGCGTATGCGTTCCGTCGACTGTCCCTGGTCAGGGACAGATTTCATGCGTCCGCAATGATCCGACGTCCATCTGCCTGCTAGACATGGTCAGGTGAGTCCTCCCCGTTCCGTGGCGCACCCCCCAGCTCTCGACAACGCCGTCTGGGCCGCCCTCACCGGCCCGCACCAGCACTTCGCCCAACGGCTGGGCCGCGCCGCCCGCTACCCCTCGGACGTGTACGGGTTCGCCGCGCTCGCCGACCCCGCGGACCCGGCCGCGTGGGCGGACCTGCACGCACTCGTCGGCCCGTCAACGGCCGTACGGGTCAAGGGAATCGACCGGGTGCCCGCCGGGTGGGAAGTGATCGGCGGCGGCCGCGGCGTCCAACTGGTCGACGTCTCCCTGCGAACCGGACCCGCCCCCGAAGCGGTGCCGCTCGGCCTCGGCGACGTACCGGAGATCCTGGAACTGGTCGCCCGCACCCGGCCGGGCCCCTTTCTCGCGCGGACCGTGGAACTCGGCACCTACCTCGGCATCAGGCAGCACGGGCGACTGATCGCGATGGCCGGCGAACGCCTGCGCCTGCCCGGCTGGACCGAGATCAGCGCGGTCTGCACCGACCCGGCCCACCGAGGACGAGGCCTGGCGACCCGGCTGGTCCGCGCGGTCGCCGCGGGCATCAAGGCACGCGGGGAGACGCCCTTCCTGCACGCGGCGGCGGCCAACAGGACGGCGATCCGGCTCTACGAGTCGATCGGCTTCAGCCTGCGCACCCGTACCCGCATCCTGCACGTGCGCACGCCGGGCACATCGCCGAGAACATCGCCAGGAACAGACAGCGGGACGCGGCCGTTGTGAACGAGGAGATGCGCCGGGCAGGTTGCGCCCGGCACGGCGGACGGAGGCGGGGCATGCGACGCGAGCCCTGCCCGCACGTCGTGAACCCGCGTCGCCGCGTGCGCCTTCACACCCGGCCGTACATCGATCTGCAGCGCGTGGCCGCCGCGCTCTGTCGCCCCTGAGCGACGCTCCAACGGCCGCCGACCGCGGCCCCGTCCCACGGCGCTGCTCCCCGCCGCCGCGCCCCGCGCTCGTCACGCGCCGGGCCGGGCGGTCTCGTACGGACCCTTCAGGAAGGCACAGCTGTGTCCTCAGCATCCACTCCTCCGCTGCACCTCGCCGCCGCCCTCGACGGCACCGGCTGGCACCCGGCCTCCTGGCGCGAGCCGGTGGCCCGGCCCCGCGACCTGTTCACCGCCGGGTACTGGGCGGACCTGGTCGCCGAGGCCGAGCGCGGCCTGCTCGACTTCGTCACCTTCGAGGACGGGCTCGGCCTGCAGTCCTCCCAGCGCTTCGCCCTCGACGGCCGCAGCGACCAGGTCCGCGGCCGCCTCGACGCCGTGCTGCTCGCCGCGCGCATCGCACCGCTCACCCGGCACATAGGCCTGGTGCCGACCACGGTGGTCACGCACACGGAGCCGTTCCACATCTCCAAGGCCATCGCCACCCTCGACTACGTGAGCACCGGACGCGCGGGGCTGCGGGTCCAGGTCTCCGCCCGCCCGAACGAGGCCGCCCACTTCGGCCGCCGCGCGATCCCGCTGCTCGACGCCCAGGACATCAAGGACGCGGGGGAGTTGGCGTCCGACCTCTTCGACGAGGCCGCCGACTATGTGGAGGTCGTCCGCCGCCTCTGGGACAGCTGGGAGGACGGCGCCGAGATCAGGGACGAGGCCACCGGCCGCTTCGTCGACCGCGACAAGCTGCATTACATCGACTTCCATGGCCGTCACTTCAGCGTGAAGGGCCCCTCCATCACTCCCCGGCCGCCCCAGGACCAGCCCGTCGTCAGCGCCCTCGCCCACCAGAGCGTCCCGTACCGGCTGGTGGCCCGCCAGGGCGACATCGGCTACGTCACCCCGCACGACGCCGACGAGGCCCGCGCCATCGTCGCCGAGATCCGCGCCGAGCAGCAGGCGGCGGGCCGCGCGGAGCAGCCGCTGCACGTCTTCGGTGACCTCGTCGTCCTCCTCGACGACGATCCCGCCGCCGCGCACGCGCGCCGTGAGCGTCTCGACGCCGTCGCCGGAACCGCGTACACCAGCGACGCGCGCATCTTCGCGGGATCACCGGCCCAACTCGCCGATCTCTTGCAGGAGTTGCAGTCGGCAGGGCTGACCGGTTTCCGGCTGCGGCCCGCCGTGCTCGGCCACGACCTGCCGGCGATCACCCGCGGCCTCGTCCCCGAACTCCAGCGCCGGGGCGCCTTCCGCCGCGCCTACGAGGCCGACACCCTGCGCGGTCTGCTCGGGCTCGCCCGCCCCGCCAACCGCTACGCCGCGACCGCGACCGCCTGAGCCGGACGGAGAACGTACGACATGAGCAAGCCGCTGAAGCAGATCCATCTGGCCGCCCACTTCCCCGGGGTCAACAACACGACCGTCTGGAGCGACCCGAAGGCCGGCAGCCACATCGAGTTCAGCTCGTTCGCGCACTTCGCACGGACCGCCGAGCGCGCCAAGTTCGACTTCCTCTTCCTCGCCGAAGGCCTGCGCCTGCGTGAACAGGGCGGCCAGATATACGACTTGGACGTCGTCGGCCGACCCGACACGTTCACCGTCCTGGCCGCGCTCGCCGCCGTCACCGAACACCTCGGACTGACCGGGACCATCAACTCCACGTTCAACGAGCCCTACGAGGTGGCCCGCCAGTTCGCCAGCCTCGACCACCTCTCCGACGGCCGCGCCGCCTGGAACGTCGTCACCTCCTGGGACGCCTTCACCGGCGAGAATTTCCGCCGCGGCGGATTCCTCCCCCAGGACGAGCGCTATTCCAGGGCGAAGGAGTTCCTGGCCACGACCGGTGAACTCTTCGACTCCTGGCGTGGCGACGAGATCCTCGCCGACCAGGCCGCCGGCATCTTCCTGAACGATGTCAAAGCGGGCTCCTTCGTCCACACCGGCCACCACTTCGACATCCAGGGCCAGTTCAACGTCCCGCGATCCCCTCAGGGACGCCCGGTGATCTTCCAGGCCGGCGACTCCGAAGAGGGGCGCGAGTTCGCCGCGTCGAGCGCCGACGCGATCTTCAGCCGGTACGCCACCCTCAAGGAGGGCCAGGCCTTCTACACGGACGTCAAGAGCCGCCTCGCCGCGTACGGCCGCCGCCCCGACGAACTGAAGATCCTGCCCGCCGCGACCTTCGTACTCGGTGACACCGACGCGGAGGCCGAGGAACTCGCCCGCGACGTGCGGCGCCGGCAGGTCAGCGGAGCCACCGCGATCAAGCACCTCGAATTCGTCTGGAACCGCGACCTGACCTCGTACGACCCGGAAGGGCCGCTCCCCGACATCGACCCGGACGTCAGCGAGCAGCACATCGCCAAGGGGCGGGCCCAGGTCCGTATGTACCGCGACCCGCCTGCCACCGCCCGCGAGTGGCGCGAACTCGCCGCCGCCAACAAGTGGTCCATCCGCGACCTGGTCATCCACACCGGCAACCGGCAGAACTTCGTCGGTACCCCGGCCACCGTCGCCCACGCCATCAACGAACTCGTCCAGGCCGACGCCAGCGACGGCTTCATCCTCGTCCCGCACATCACCCCCGGCGGCCTCGACACCTTCGCCGACCAGGTCGTCCCGCTCCTCCAGGAACGGGGAGTCTTCCGCACCGAGTACGAGGGCCCCACCCTGCGCGACCACCTCGGCCTCGACCACCCCGACGCCGGGTGACGGGGGCGGGGCCGGGTCGCGCCGCACAAGGTTGCGACAGGGCGGCCATGCAGGGCTGTTGACGACCGGCGCGCCTGGCCCCGCGGCCGGGTCCGATGTCTCCGGTGGGCGCGGCCGGGCTCGTCGTCTCCGGCGTCGGCCGCTCCGGTCCTCCCCGGCGCTTTCCGGTGCTGCGTGACGGTTCCGGCTGCCTCGGTCCCGCCTGGTGGGTTCGGTCGCTTCCGGCCGACCCGGCCGCCCGACCCGTGCGTATGGCAGGTCCATGAAGGGTTCGTTGCAGCCGGATGCCAGTCAACCCCATTGTCTTGACCGGGAATTGGCCCGTGGATAGCTTCGACGGCATGTGGATCTGCCGGCGGTTCCGGAAACGACGGGCCATCGATCTGATGCGCGTCGCCACCGCGGTGTGTAGCTGACCTCCGTCCTGACTTTCTCGCGCCGAGGTCAGTCGAGCCGCGTTGAGTCGCGCCGAGTCATATCGAGATCGCCCCGTTTCCCTTTACGCGCCTTTCCGGCCCTTTCGACCCCGTGTGAAGGCGTGCCCCTCGTCCCGTGAAGGCACGAATGATTCCACGTACCTGCATGCCCATGTCCCTGCGCGTCGGCGCACTGGCCGCCGTCGCCGCGTCCTTTCTGCTGACCGCGTGCGTGAGCAATGACCGGTCCACGGCGGCCAGTGCGAATGTCGCGGCGAAGAAGATTCCGGCCAAGCTGTCCGCCGATACCTCCCTCACCGTCGGAGCGCCCGACCTCAAGGTCGCCCTGGAACTCTCCGGACAGATCGACAAGTTGCCCTTCAAAGTGAAGTGGGCCAACATCAGCGGCGGTCCGCAATGCTCCGAGGCATTCCGCGCCGACGCGCTGGACATCTGCTCGGCCGCGGA
Source organism: Streptomyces sp. NPDC050264 (assembly GCF_040655895.1). Lineage (NCBI taxonomy): Bacteria > Bacillati > Actinomycetota > Actinomycetes > Kitasatosporales > Streptomycetaceae > Streptomyces > Streptomyces sp. NPDC050264. The sequence goes on along the minus strand of NZ_JBFAKV010000013.1, from coordinate 76,916 downwards.
GATCCCGTCGATCAATGCCCACTGGACCGGCCTGGACACCAAGCTCGTGGCGGTGAAGTTCCGCAAGGATCCGATCGCGGACCCGATCTACGAGCTGGGGATCGCCCCGGGTGCGCACATAAAGTCGCTCGCCGACCTGCGCGGAAAGAAGATCGCCTACAGCCCGGGACAGGCGCAAGGGGCGCTCGTGCTGAGGATATTGAAGAAGGCCCATCTCACTCAGCGGGACGTCCACCTCGTCGAACTCGCCAGTACCGGCGACGTCTATCCCACAGCCCTGGGAAACCGGCAGGTGGACGCCGCACCCATCGCCGACGTCAATGTCAAGCGCTATCTGACGAAGTACGGCAGGGACGGCGGCATCACCATCAAACACGGGCTCCGTGACGATCCGGGGCACTTGTGGGCGCTCACCGATTCCGTCGGCGACGCACAGAAATCCGCTGCGGTCCGAGAACTCATCAAATTCTGGGCACGCGCGCAGATCTGGATCGACGGGCACCCGAAGCAATGGATCGACGGATATTACGTCAAGAATCAAGGGCTGAGCCGTGAGGACGGCGAGTACCTCGTCAAGAGGTCCGGCCAACCTGATTTCCCGGCCGACTGGACCGCAGCCATCAAGCGGCAGCAGCAGACCGTCGACCTGCTGGCGAAAGAGCAGAAGCACAAGACGTTCGACGCGGGAATCCTCTTCGACCGCCGGTACGAGCGCGTCGCCGCCGATGCCACGGCCGGTGAAAGGAAAACTCCATGAGCACCACGGCCCTTGAACAGCGGGCGGCGACCGCGGCGCCGACGGGCGGGGCCGCCCCTTCCCGCCCGCCGGCGCGCAGGCGCAGGAGACTGGGACCCGGCCGCCCCGTCCCGTACGGCTGGGCGATCGGCCCGCTGCTGCTGCTCGTGGTGTGGGCGGCCGGCTCGGGCGCCGGACTCATCGACGCGCGCAGCCTGCCCGCCCCCTGGACCATCGCCGGAACGGCGCGCGACCTCATCGCCGACGGCCGGCTGCAGTCCAACTTCGCGACCTCCGCCCAACGCGCGCTGCTGGGCCTGGTGTTCGGCACCGCGGCGGGACTGCTGCTCGCCCTCGTCTCCGGTCTGAGCCGCCTCGGCGAAGGGATCGTCGACGGGCCGGTGCAGATCAAGCGGGCGATCCCCTCGCTCGCGCTGATCCCGCTCCTCGTCCTCTGGTTCGGCATCGGCGAGACGATGAAGGTCATCACGATCGCGCTCGGCGTCTTCGTCCCGATCTACATCCACACCCACAACGGGCTGCGCACGATCGACAACCGCTATGCCGAACTCGCCGAGACGGTACGCCTCGGCAGGCTCCAGTTCGTCCGCCATGTCGTCCTGCCGGGCGCCCTGCCCGGATTCCTGCTGGGGCTGCGCTTCGGTGTGACCGCCGCCTGGCTGGCGTTGGTCGTCGTCGAGCAGGTCAACGCCACCAGCGGCATCGGCTACATGATGGAACTCGCGCGGACCTACGGACAGACGGACGTCATCATCGTCGGTCTCGTCGTGTACGGACTCCTCGGGCTCGTCTCCGACGCCCTGGTACGGCTCGTGGAGAGGAGGACCCTGTCATGGCGACGGACACTGGCGGGCTGACCGCGACCGGGCCCCGGACCGGGGACGGGACGGATCACCCCACGGTCCGCATCGAGAATCTGGTGCGCACCCTCGGCGGCCGCCACGTCCTCGACGGCCTCGAACTCGCCATCGCCCCGGGCGAGTTCGTGGCGCTCCTCGGCCGCAGCGGATCCGGCAAGAGCACCTTGCTGCGAGCCCTCGCCCGGCTCGACCACGACGTGCCGGGCAGCGGTGAACTCGTCGCCCCCGATGATGTGTCGGTGGTCTTCCAGGACGCGCGGCTGCTGCCGTGGAAGCGTCTCCTCGACAACGTCGTCCTGGGCCTGAGCGGACCCGACGCCGTCCAGCGTGGCCGCACCGCCCTCGCCGAGGTCGGACTCGAAGGCCGCGAGCAGGCGTGGCCGATCGAGCTGTCCGGCGGCGAGCAGCAGCGCGTCTCGCTCGCCCGCTCCCTCGTCCGCGAACCCCGGCTCCTGCTCGCCGACGAGCCGTTCGGAGCGCTCGACGCCCTCACCCGTATCCGGATGCACACCCTGCTGCGGCAGCTGTGCGAGCGGCACAGGCCCGCCGTCCTGCTGGTCACCCACGACGTGGACGAGGCGATCGCGCTGGCCGACCGGGTGGCCGTACTCGACGAGGGCCGGATCGGGGTCGACATCCCCGTGGAGCTCCCCGCACCGCGCCGCAACGGCAGCCCGGAGTACGCGGCCCTGCGCGACCGACTGCTCGTACGCCTCGGCGTGGAGACCGCCGCGGAGGACGACGCGGCCTGACCGGCCGCACCGCCCCGCACTTCCCTCTCAGCCACGACCCGCACCGCACAAGGACACCGCACAAGGACACCGCACAAAGAGGAGAAGACGACCATGACCACCACCGTCGCCCCTTTCCACATCCTCAGGGCAGGTCCGCGCTTCGGCGCCGAGATCACCGGCGTCGACCTGACCGGGCCCGTCGACGAGACCACCGCCGACGCGCTGCGGCAGGCGTTCCGCGACCACAAGGTGCTCGTCCTCCGCGGTCAGCACCTCACACCCGATCAGCACGTCGCCGCCGTACGCCTCTTCGCGCGGCCCTTCGACCACCCGACCGCCGCGAAGGACCCGGACAACCCGCTGGTCTACCCGTACAACGTGCACCAGACAGGCAAGGCCAGCACGTGGCACATCGGCGGGCTGTGGCGCGCCCCCGTCTTCGCGATCGAGTCGCTCACCTACGAGGTGGTGCCCGAGCTGGGCGGGCACACGCTGTGGGCGGATCTGCAGGCGGCGTACGACGACCTGTCGCAGCCGCTGAAGACGCTGCTCGAGTCCGTGGGCGCGGTGTACGACGGCAACGCGGAGAACTACGCACAGGGCAGCAAGAAGACCGCCACCGGCGAGACCATCGAGCACCCGGTCGTCCTCACCCACCCCACCACCGGCCGCAAGGGCCTGTTCATCAGCACCTCCGCGACCGGACTCACGGGCGTGACCCCGGCCGAGAGCAAGGTGCTGCTCGACTTCCTCCTGCGGCACGCCTCCTCGCCGAACTACACCATCCGCTTCGGCTGGAAGCCCGGCGACTTCGTCCTCTGGGACAACCGCGCCACCTGGCACTACGCCGTCGACGACTACGGCGAGGGCGCGCGCGTCTACCGCAAGGTCATCGGCGTGGAACCGGAGACCGGCGTCGGCTCCGGTGTGCCGGGCGCGGAGCGGCACGCCTGAATGCTCCCCGGAAAGGACCGCGCCGCCCGGCGCGTACTGCTGGTCTGCATGGCAGCGGGTGCGACGACCCTGCTCGACCAGGCAGTGCTGAACATCGCCGTGCCGAGCATGCGCCACGCGCTCGGAGCCGACGCCGCGGACGTGCGGTGGATCGTGGCCGGTTACTCCCTGGCCTTCGGTCTCGCGCTCGTCCCCGGCGGCAGTCTCGGCGATCTGTACGGGCGCAAGCGGTTCCTCCTCGCCGGCGTGGCCGCCTTCCTCCTCGCGGGGGTGGCGGCCGCGACCGGCGGTGGGCCCGGCACCCTGATCGCGGCCCGGCTGGTGCAGGGAGCGGCGGCGGGACTCGTCAACTCCCAGGTGATCGGCACCTTGCAGGACGTCTTCCACGGCCTCGACCGCGGCCGCGCCCTCGGCCTCTACGCGGTGACGGCCGGAGTGGCCACGGCGCTGGGCCCCCCGCTGGGCGGCGCACTGGTCGCCGGCGTCGGCCCCGAACTCGGCTGGCGCGGCTGCCTCCTGCTGAACGTGCCGTGCGCACTCCTCACCCTCGCGCTCGCGGCACGCCGGCTGCCGCCGCCCCGGCGCACCACCCGCGACGCCCGGCTCGACCTCATCGGCCTCGCCCTGGCCTGCGGCTGCACGGTGACCCTGATGGTGCCGTTCATCCGCACCCCGGGCAGCTGGGAAGAGGCACTCCTGTGGGCGGCCGCGGTGGGCGCGCAGGCAGCCGCCCTGACCGTGCACCAGCGACTGCGGCTACGACGAGGGCGCCGGCCCCTGCTGCACCCCGCGCTCAGCTCCTCCAAGCCGTACATGCTGGGCACAGGCATCGCCATGGCCCAGTTCGGCGCGTCCCTCGCCTCGTCGCTGGTGCTCACCGTCTTCCTCCAGGAAGGACTCGGCCTCTCCGCCCTGCTCACGGCGGCCGTCGCCCTTCCCTCGGCGCTCGCGATGGGCGTCAGCTCCGCGCTCGCATGGCGGCTGGTGCGCCGCATCGGGACGCGCACGGTGACCCTCGGACTCGCCCTGGGCATCGGCGCCGCGCTGTCCGGAGCGGCGGTCGTCCTGACCGTGCCGTCGGCGCTGCTCCCGGTGGCATGCGCAGCGGTGCAGTTGCTGACCGGCGCCGCCGCGGGGCTCACGGTCTCGCCCCACCAGACGCAGGTCCTGCGGCACGCACCGGCCGAGGCGGCGGGAGTGGGCGGCGCCGTCCTGCAGATGGCACAGCGCATCGCCGCGGCGATCTGCCTCAGCGCGGTCCCGGCCGTGTACCTGCACGCGGCGCCCACGGCCCCGGGCGGCAGTGGACCCCGGGCCGCGTACGCACTCGCTTCGGGTGTCTGCGCCGGACTGCTCGCGGTGGCTCTGGTGCTGTCACGGCTGCGGGGAGCCGCGGCCGCGGACGACGTGAACGCCGCGCGAGGCAGGGCCACTTGCCCCACCGACACCTCCGCCGGCCGGCTCCCTGCCGCGCCGGTACGGACCGAACAGCGATCGGAAGCCTGATGAGCGCGGAATTCCTCTGGTACATCCCCAACACCATCGAGCCGGGTCACCGCGGCGACGACACGACCACCGGATGGGGATCCATCGAGTACTCGACGGAGCTCGCCCGCACGGCGGAGGCGCACGGTTGGGGCGGCGCCCTGCTCGGCACCGGCTGGGGCCGCCCCGACACGTTCACCGTCGCCACCGCGCTGGCCGCGCGCACCACGACGTTCAAGCCGCTGATCGCCGTCCGGCCCGGGTACTGGCAGCCCGCGAACTTCGCCTCCGCGGCCGCCACGCTCGACCAGCTCAGCCGCGGCCGGGTCCTGGTCAACATCGTCAGCGGCCTGGACAACCCGGCCGCGTACGGCGACACGAACGTCGATCCCGCCCAGCGCTACGCCCGCACACAGGAGTTCCTGCATCTGGTGCGGCGTCTGTGGACCGAGGAGCGGGTCACCTTCCACGGCGAGCACTTCCAGGTCACCGACTCGACGGTGTCGCCGAGCCCCTTCGCGACGGAGGAACGGGCCCACCCGACGCTCTACTTCGGCGGCGCGTCCCCGGCGGCGGAGCGGGTGTCGGCGGCCGAGGCGGATGTGCAGCTCTTCTGGGGTGAACCGCTCGACGGAATCGCCGAACGCATTGACCGGCTCAAGGAGTTGAGCGCTCAGGTGGAGCGCCGCCACAAGCCGCTGGAGTTCGGGCTGCGGATCACGACGGTGGTGCGCGACACCACCGAGGAGGCCTGGCGCGCGGCGGAGGAGAAGGTCGCCAAGATGGCCGCGGACGACGGCGAGTCGACCTGGACCGGAAACCGCAGGGCGGCCGTCGGACAGCGGCGGCTGCTCGATCTCGTCGAGCGCGGTGAGGTGCTCGACACCTGCCTGTACACCACGCCCGGCAAGTTCGGCGGCGGGGGAGCGGCGACCACCTGGCTCGTCGGCTCGCCCGACGACGTGGCCACGGCACTGGACAACTACCGCAAGCTCGGCGTCACGCACTTCGTGCTGTCCGACACCCCGTACCGGCAGGAGACCAGCCGTGTCGGCGACCAACTGCTGCCCAAGCTGCGGGAATCGTGAGGACCTGTGGTCGCGCGCGAAACGGCCCGAGCCGGAAGGGCTCGGGCCGTTGCGCAGGTGCGGCGGATCAGGCGGCCACGGTCTCGCCCGCGTGGCCGTGCAGCCGGGAGAGGAGCTCGGTGAGCTGCGCGGCGACCTCGGTGTCGTCGGACGGGTGCGTCTCGGCGAAGCGGGTCAGGGAGCCCGGAATGGAGAGCTTGACGTCCTCGAGCACCTTGCCGCCGGCGATGCCCACGGACTTGCGGACCTCGTCCTGCGCCCACACGCCGCCGTACTGGCCGAAGGCGGTACCGGCCACGACGACGGGCTTGCCGCCGAAGGCGCCGGCACCGTACGGGCGGGACAGCCAGTCGATGGCGTTCTTCAGGACGGCCGGGATCGTGCCGTTGTACTCCGGGGAGAAGATGAGGAACGCGTCGGCGCTCTGCGCGGCCGCACGGAGCGTGGCCGCGGCGGCCGGGACGCTGCCCTCGACGTCGATGTCCTCGTTGTAGAAGGGGAGGTCGCCCAGGCCCTCGAACAGCTCGACCTCGGCGCCCTCCGGGGCCAGCTTGACGGCCGCCTCGGCGAGCTGGCGGTTGTGCGAACCGGCGCGCAGGCTGCCGACGAGCGCAAGGATACGAACAGACATGGGGGCTCCAGGGTGCTGGGACAAGCTCTCTACGATCCGGACCGAGGTCCGTTTACAGGTCTATCACCCTAAGCGGACCGCGGTCCAGTTCTGCCCGGAATGCTTTACGCTGTGTTCATGCCCAGCAGCCTGCCGCACCTCCCGGCGTCGCCCGACCCCGCAGGCGCACCCCAGTTGCTCGAGATCGGCTTCGCTGCGGACGACGAACCGTGCCTGCGCGCCGACGCCGCGCGCAACCGCGCCCGGCTGCTGGAGGCCGCCGGGCGGCTGGTCGCCGAGCACGGCGCGGCAGGAGTCACGATGGAAGCCGTGGCCGTCGCGGCGTCCGTCGGCAAGGGCACCGTCTTCCGCCGCTTCGGCGACCGCACCGGCCTGCTGACGGCACTCCTGGACCACACCACGAAGCAGCTGCAGGCCGACCTGCTCAGCGGGCCGCCGCCCCTCGGCCCCGGCGCACCCGCGCAGGAGCGGCTGAGGGCCTTCGGCGTCGCGGTCCTGCGCTGGTCGGCCGAGCAGCTGGACCTGCACCTGGCCGCGCAGCCGGAGCCGGAGCGCCGGCTCGCGCACCCCTCGCACCGGGTGCTCGCCACCCACGTCACGATCCTCCTGCGGGAACTGGTGCCGGAGGCCGACTGCGCGCTGCAGGCACAGGCGCTGATGGGCTACCTCGACCCCGCCCTGATCCACTACTTGACGAAGAAGTGCGAGATGCCGCTGGAGCGGCTGGAAGCGGGCTGGATCGACCTGGTCGCCCGGGTCACGGGCACCGGGCCGCCCCGCTGATCCGTCACCGGGGCGGTGCCGGATTGGCGATGGCCGTGGTGGCGCAGTACCCGAGGGGACCCGACCTGTCGTACAGCGTGCAGTGGCCGACCGCGATGCCGTCCTCGGCGGTGTGCGCCCCGGCCTCGAAGCCGATCTCGTCGCTGAGCGGAAGCCGGCTCAGGCACAGGGTGTAGTCCGCGTTGATGTAGTGCAGGCCCTCGTCGCTCGCGTGGGCGATCGGGCTGGCGGCGTCGGCGGCCAGCGCCACGCGGACGAAGGGCGAGAGGGACTCCCCGGCGACCAGGGCGCGGGGCTCCCGCAGCCAGGCCCGGCGCCGCTGGTCGCCGGACCACTCCCGCACCGGCCGCAGCTCCTCGTCGAACCGCCACAGCGTGCGCGAGCCGTGCGGCGCGGGGAGTTTCTCCGGCGGCGGCGCGTCCCACGGCCCCGTGCCGGGAATGTGTCCGGGCGGCGGTGTGCCGGTACGCAGCAGCACCGCGCCGGCCCGCGCCAGCGGCACACCGTCACCGCTGAGCACGACCGCGTCGGCGACGCGGATGCGCCGCCCGTCGCGGACCTGCTCGGTCCGGACCCGGACGGGGGCGAAGGGGGCGCTGCGGAACAGGTCGACCGTGAGCCGGGCGAAGTGCATCCCGTCGGCCCCGTGTTCACGCTCCAGCGCCCGCGCGGCGAGGCCGCCGAGGAGACGCCCGTGCACGGTGTCGGGTGTCCACCAGCCGCGGGCGTGCGGCCCGGGGACGAAAGCGCCGTCGCGGAGGGTGAAGTAGGACGCCTCGTCCTCGGTCTGGGCCACGAGTGTTCCTTTTCCGTGCTGTTCAGCGTCGGTCAGCGGACATGGAGCGGGTCGAGTCTGCGGATGAGGACGACGGTCGCGTCCCTGATCGCGTCGGCGTCCCGCTTGCGGGAACAGGTACCGATCTCCCGGCCGGCCTCGCCGATGACCGAGGTGAGGACCCCGACGACGAGCCGGTCCACGGGTTCGCCGCCGGCCCCGAGAAGTACGGCGTTCCGCCGGATCCATTCGCGGCCGCGCCCGCGGCGCATCAGCTCGAAGCCGGGCGGCCCGTCGCCGTCCATCCACAGGCGCACCAGGTCCCGCCTGCGCCAGCAGCCGTCGAGGAAACTCCGGGTGCCGACCAGGAAGAGCTCCAGGGGGTCCGTCTCGCCGGCCTCCTTGGCCTGTGCCACCGCTTCGGAGGCGTCGCGTTCACGGGCATCCTCGTAGTCCTCCCACAGGGCGACGAACAGCTCCGTCTTGCCGCCGAAGTGGTGGTAGAGGCTGCCGACGCTGGACCCGGCCCGGCGCACCACCGCGACGATCGCCGAGTCGGTGAACCCCTGCTCGCAGAAGATCTCGCGTGCCGCGTCGAGGAGGGCCCGCCGCGTCTGCTCCGAGCGGTTCCACTGCCACGCGCTGTCCCTGGCGGTGGTCCGCACTGCCTTGCGTGTCATGCGTGTCGCCACCCCTCGGCCGGGTCTCACGCCAAACCGAATCGCATTCTAAGATCCCCCAACTCGATCCGCCAGAAGCGCGGTTGAAGTTCCTCCGACCTCTTGACCGCCTGCTTCACCAGGGGCACGTTGAACACATTCCTGGATTCCCGTTCCAGGAATGCTCCAGAAATCGCGGCAGCTGCGGAAGGGGCACTGCGATGGTCGACTTCTCGCTGTCCACCGAAGAACGGCAGATCCGGGACACCGTCCGGGCGTTCGTCACCAAGGAGGTGATGCCGCTGGAACAAGAGGTCCTGCGCAACGAGCGCGCGGGCCTGCCCGGCATCTCCGCGCAGGTCATCGCCGAACTCCGCGCCAAGGCGCGCGAATCCGGCTTCTGGGGCGTCAACACCCCGCAGGAGTACGGAGGGATGGACCTCGGCGCGGTGATGTCGGCGATCATCGCCATGGAGACCGGCCGGACCTTCGTCCCCTTCAGCTTCGGCGGCAGCGCCGACAACATCCTCTACGCCTGCGACGACGAGCAGAAGCGGCAGTACCTCCTGCCCACCATCGAGGGGGAGCGCCGTTCCTGCTTCGCGATCACCGAGCCCGGCGCCGGCTCCGACGCCCGCAACATCCGCAGCCGCGCCGTGCGCGACGGCGACGACTGGCTGATCACCGGCGAGAAGACCTTCATCACCGGCGGTAACGAGGCCGACTTCGTGATGGTGTTCGCGGTCACCGACCCGGACAAGGGTGCCGACGGGGGCGTCACCTGCTTCCTCGTCGACCGCGACATGGGCTGGAAGTCCGAGCCGATCGCGACCATGGGCCAGTGGGGTCCTGCCGCTCTCGTCTTCGACGAGGTACGTGTCCCGGGGCGCAACGTCCTCGGCGAGGTCGGCAAGGGGTTCGAACTCGCCATGCAGTGGATCGGCCAGGGCCGCTACCTCATCCCGGCCCGCGCCATCGGATCCGCCGAGCGGATGCTGCAGATGGCGGTCGACTACGCCCGGGCGCGGCACTCCATGGGGCGGCCCATCGCGGACTACCAGGCAATCCAGTGGCACATAGCCGACTCCCAGGTGGAGATCGAGTCGGCGAAGTGGCTCACCCTGTACGCGGCCTGGCGGGTGCAGCAGGGCCTCGACGCCCGGCACGCCTCCTCCATCGCCAAGCTCAACGGAGCCGTGATGGCCAACCAGGTCGTCGACCGCGTGCTGCAGATCCACGGCGGCATGGGTTACACCAAGGAACTGCCCATCGAGCGCTGGTACCGCGAGCTGCGGCTGCTGCGGATCTTCGAGGGCACCGACGAGATCCAGAAGCGCACGATCGCCCGCAACCTCCTCAAGGGCCATGCGCGGCTCGGCGGGATCGGCGAATGAGTCACGCGGAGCGCCGCCGCGGAGCCCGGCACGACCCGCTCACTGCGATGCGCGTCGCTCACCTGGGCATGACCCACCTTCACGGAAAGGGCGGGCACCGCACGGAGCGTCTCAGCACCGGAACGCCTACAGCCCCGTGACCTTCGCGCTCGCCGACAGCTCGTAGACCAGCGTCACCGTCCGGCGGCCCCCCGGCGGCAGGGAGACGTCCCAGCGGGCGACGCCCTCGGTGTCGAGCGTGTCCGGGGCGGGGGAGCAGGCCTCCTCGCGCAGGCGGACCTCGACGTCCGACACCTCGGAGACCGGGAGCCGCTCGCGCAGCGTGATGACCCGGTCGTCGCTCTCGCCGGGGGCGGAGAACCGGGACAGGTGCAGCCGGACCGTGCGGGTGATCACGGTCCGCTGGGTGAGGCCGGTGGTGTCCCGGGACTCCTCGGTCTCCCGCAGCACCCGGTGGCTGTCCGAGCTGCCGAACGCCAGCTCGGCGGGGGCGCCGGGAGCGGTGAAGTCCAGGGTGCCGCGGCCGGCGAAGCCGCTGTCGCGGACCAGCTCCACGGGCCCGGCGAGCAGCGCGTGACCGGAGGTGTTGGTGAACCGCACCACCTGCGTGACCAGCGGGGAGAGTTCGGGCGCGCAGACGTACGCACTGTGGGCCGCACCGCTGCTGGTGGTGAGCGGCACACGATGGGCGCGTCCGTCGCCGGGTACCGAGGCCGGCGCGGGGGCGTGCAGGACACGGACCTCGCCGCCGTCGTCCACGCCCGGCAGCCCGGGGGCCGGGGACGGACCCGGATCGGTGATCTCCTCCTCGCGCAACTCGATCTCGACGGACCGGCGTTCGGTGGAAGACCGGTCCCGGAGGGTGAGCCGGTCCTCGACGAGCCGCGGCGGCACGGTGGCCGAGCCCGACCGGGCCGTCGAGAGCGTCAGGCGTACGCCGGACCAGTCCTCGCCGGTGCGCTGCCACACCACCGCGTCCGTCTGCAGGGCGAGTTGGCCGGCGTCGAGCGTGGCGCGGTAGGCGGGGCGCCACAACGCGCAGGGCGTGAGGTGGCTCAGGCACAGTTCCGCGGTGCCCGCGGCAGCTGCCCGCACCGCGAGTTCGACGTGCGCGGTCAGCTCGGACGGATCCTCCTCGGCGAGCTGCAACGCCTGCTGTGCCTGCGCGAGTTCGGCTGACAACGCGCGCAACCGTGCCTCTACGGTGCCGAGATCGTCCTCGTGTGTATCGCGCTCGGCATCGATGCGGTCCAACTCGGCTTCCCAGCGCGGCGATTCGGGCTCCCCGAACCCGGCGCCCTCGCCGATCTCCCGCAGTAGATCGGAGGCCAGCCTGCCCAGCAGGTCGAGGCGGGCCCGCAGCCGGTCGCGGCGCTGCTCCAGGGCCCGCTGCTCCTCTTCGAGGGCGTGCGCGTGCCGCCGCAGCGCGGAGTCCTCGTCGCCGGGTGGCCGGGGCCCGCGCGGTGTCCAGGCCCGCACCAGGCGTACGTCGAGCACGGTGGCGTCGGCGCCGCCGCCGAGTTCGGCGTGCAGGCTGCGGTCGACGGCGAGCGCGCTGACCGGTCCGAGCAGCAACCGGTGTACGCCGGGCTCCAGTTGAAGGGTGGCGGTCCGCTCGATGTGGGCACGGTCCTCCAGGCAGGTCACCGCGGTGACGGGCAGGGGGACCGGCTCGGGGACAGCGGATGTCGGGGGTGTCGGCATGGCGGGTGTCAGCTCCTCCGGTTGCCGCCGGTGAGGGCCTTGGCGGCCGGGATGCGGATCTCGTAGCCGCCGTCGAACGCGACGGTGCCGCCCGGGGGCACGGCCACCCGCCACAGGCGTGTGCCGGGTACGAGCCGATCGGGCCCGTCGCCGCCGTCCTGCGGAGCGGTCCAGTCGGCCCGTTCGTCGATGCGGATGTCGCTTTCGGAGGTCACGGGCACGCGCTCGCGGACCTCGACGGTGACCGGCGCGGAGAGGCGGTTGGCCAGCTCCACGTGGACCCGGTGATCGAGCACGGTGGTCGAGCCGCGCAGCCCCGCGGTGGATTCGCGCAGCTCGGTGCGGCGGCTGACCCGGACCGCCTCGGCGGGGCCGAGTCCCACGCGCCCGGTGCCGCCGGGGGCGAGGGTGGGCAGGGCCGTTGTCGGCAGCTGGTCGCCGTCGACCGTGACGTCCACGGGGCCCGCGAGGAGCGCCCGGTCGGTTTCGTTGCCGAGCACGAGGGTCGCGTACACGGTCTCCTCGACCGACGGCACGCAGAGGTACTCGGTGCGCAGGCCGACCGGCAGCTCCGTGACGGTGATCGTGTGCCAGGTGCCGTCGGAGGGGATGTCGGCGGGGCCCTCGGCGTCGTACCGGTGGTCGAAGGAGCCGGCCGAGTCGCGCGGCCGCACCGCATACCCGGGCAACGGCAGGGTGTCCACCGATGCGGCGCGGCGACGGTACTCGGCGGCCACCGGGTCGGTGGGGGTCCCGGGCGCGAGGAGGCCTCGGTGGCCGCCGTGCGCGTCGGGACCGCCCAGGACCAGTCCGGCGTAGTCGAGTTCGGCGTCGCTGGGGTGCGGCGGCCCGAGCTGTGGCGGTGGCGGTGGCGGTGCGGGGGCGATGCCGGGTGGCGGGGGCGCCGCGAAGGCGAGCGGCGGGCCGGCCGCCCCGGGGCTCTGCGGCGCACGCGCCTTCGACCTGCCGGCCGCACGGGGAACGGCCATGGACGGGGCGGCGGGAGCGGCTCCCGCCGGCCACTCCTCAGCGAAGCCGGCGGCCGCGACCGGCGCCCCGTGGCGCGGCTCGAACGGGCGCGGCCCCGCCGCGTCGTATCCGGCGAACAGGCCGTCGAGCCCCGCCGGAGGTTCGCGCCAGCCGGACGGCGCGGGGGCGGGCTGGCGGCGACCGATCCGCGTCGAGCGGAGTCTCGGCACGCCGGTGGGACGCCGCAGATCCGCGGTGGACAGGCCGACACGTACGCCGCTCCAGTCCTCGCCGGTGCGCTGCGCGACCGAGGCACGCAGCAACAACCTTCCCTCGTCGTCCTCTTGACGGTACGTCAGCCGATAGGAGGGTACCCAGACCGCACCCGGCACGCGGTACTCGACCTCGACTTCGACGACCTCGGCGTCGGCATGGCCATCGGCGCTGTCCAGCGTCAGGACGGCCGACACCGAGGTCCGCACCGGCGTCGACGGCGTGTCCGTAGGCGCGTTCTCCAGCCGGTCGGTGGCGACATCGAGTTCGTGCGCGAGCCGGCGGAGTTCCTCGTCCAGCTCGTCGAGCCCGGCGTGCAGGGTCACCAGTCGCCCGTCGACGAAGTCCGCGAGTTCGAGCCACGCCTCGACGGGCGTGCGCCGGTGCGGGTCCTCGCGCTTGCGTACGGGCGGCACCGGTCGCAGCGCCGCCACCTCCTCGATCCGCCGGGCCTGCCGGTCCCGGCGGGCCTCGGCCCTGCGCCGCGCCTCGCTCAGCCGCTCCACCTCACGGAGCAGTTCCTGGGGTGCGTCCGGCGGGAGGGGTTCGGCCTCGACGCCGATCCGGGCCTCGGTGACCCGCACGCCGGGCGCGTCCACGACCGTGGCGCGCAGCGACTCCGGGTCCAGCGACCGCGGCAGGCCCGGGACCCGCACCCGGCCGTCGGACGGTACGACGCCCCGGGCCAGCCTTCGGCACACCGCTCCCCGCGCGTACACCACCACCGACGTGAGCTTCGATTCCCACGGCTGCGCCGAGTCCGTCATCACGTATCTCCCCCTGCACGCCGCCGTGTACGGCACCGGATCAGGTCGAAGACTACGCCGTGATCGTCGGCCGGGCAGCCCCCGGGCAGCACCCCTGGAGTGCGTAAAGTCCCCGGTATGGATCGGATCGAACTCCGCAGGGCCGTCGAAGAGGCCTTCACCGTCACCGGGGCGGACACTCCGCCCTGGCCCGATCCGCATGCCGACGCCGAGGTGCGCGACGAGGAGTACTCGCGGTGCCTGCGGCCGGAGAAGTACCGCATCCTCGCCGCTCGCGCGGAGGCGTGGACGCAGGCGCTGTGCGGGCTCGGCCTCGCCGCGGCGGAGCCGGCCGCGGATCCCGCGGCGCTGTGGCGGCGGGCCCCCGAAGCCGGTGTCGGCAGCGCGGTGCGGCTGCGCCCGGTGCGCGCGGACGCCGTACCGCTGGTGTTCGGTCTCTCCGCCATCGACGAGGTGCCCCGAACGCTGCTCGTCGTGGCGGCGGGGGAGCCGGCCACGACGCTGGGGGTGCTGCCCGACTGCGGCTGCGACGCCTGCGACGACGGCTCCGCCAACCTGCTGGAGGTGGTCGACGAGCTGGTGGCCGCCGTGGTCACCGGCACGTTCGTGCACATCGACGCCGGGGGCGGCAGCGAGATCCTCGCCACGGGGGACGACTGGTCGGCGAGCGACTGGGACGACGCGCGGACCCCGGTCGAGGAAGCGGTCGCCGCGGCGCGGGCCGGGCGGTCGCCGTACCACGTGGTGCTCGGCCAGGCCTGGAGCTGACGCGCGCGGCCGTCCGGGCGGGACGCGGTGTGGGCGTCGGCGCTCAGGAAGCAACAGAAAATGACGTTGATATTGTCTCGGTTGTGTTCTCTTTCTAGGGTGGGCGCGGCTCAACAGCTTTCCTGGCCTCACCAGTTGCATGTCCCTGCACCTGAGGAAAGGCACATCCATGCCGCACCCGCACAGTGTGTACGTAAGCCGTCGTCGCCTCATGGAAGCGGGGGCGGCCGTGCTCGGCGCGCTCGCCCTGCCCGGCGTGCTGCCCGCGGCCCGGGCGCTCGGCGCCACGAGAGACGTCACCGCAGGCGGCGACGAGTGGAACGGGCAGATCGACCTCTTCCGGATCGGCACCGAGCCCGCCCACACCACCCTCATGCCGTACGACACCGTCGGCCAGGCGCTTGCCGCCGACCGCACCAGATCCCCGTTCCGGCGGAGTCTCGACGGCGACTGGAAGTTCGCGTACGTGGACCGGCCGGCCGACAAGCTCGACGACTTCTACCGCACCGACCTCGACGACTCCGGCTGGGAGACCACCCCGGTCCCGTCGGCCTGGCAGCTGCACGGCCACGACGCCCCGATCTACATCAACATCACCTATCCGTGGTGGGGGCCCAACGGGCTCGGCGAGGAGGCCCAGCCGCCCGCGGCGCCGACCCGGTACAACCCCGTCGGCCAGTACCGGCGGACCTTCACCGTGCCGGAGGGCTGGGCGGACCGGCGTACCTTCCTGCACTTCGAAGGTGTCAAGGCGGCCCACTACGTCTGGGTCAACGGGCAGTTGGCCGGATACCACGAGGACTCGTACACGCCCGCCGAGTACGACATCACCCCGTATCTCAAGGACGGCACCAACCAGGTCGCCGTAGAGGTCTACCGCTACTCGGACGGCGACTGGCTCCAGGACCAGGACATGATCCGGCTGAGCGGCATCTTCCGGTCCGTGTACCTGTATTCGACGCCCACCGTCCACCTGCGCGACTTCAAGATCGAGACGCCGCTCGGTGACGGCCACACCTCGGCGGAGCTGTCGGTCACGGCGAGCGTGCGGGACTACGCGGGCGATGCCGGAGGAAAGACGTACACGGTCGAGACGCAGCTCTACGACGCCGGAGGGCACGCCGTCTGGGCCCGCCCACTGACGCGCTCCGCCTCCCTCACGGAGACCGAGGTGAGCGTCGAGGCCGCCAAGTCCGTTCCCTCGCCGCGCCTCTGGTCCGCCGAGGACCCCTACCTCTACACCGCCGTCCTGCGGCTCCGTGACCCCTCGGGCAAGGTCGTCGAGACGCTCTC
The DNA here is from genome assembly GCF_040655895.1 of Streptomyces sp. NPDC050264. Taxonomy (NCBI): domain Bacteria; kingdom Bacillati; phylum Actinomycetota; class Actinomycetes; order Kitasatosporales; family Streptomycetaceae; genus Streptomyces; species Streptomyces sp. NPDC050264. Next base: position 61,022 of record NZ_JBFAKV010000013.1, on the reverse strand, counting down.
GCACCGCGTCGGCCTGCGTGAGTTCGCCCTCAGGGACGGGCTGATGCGCATCAACGGGCAGCCCGTCTCCCTGCGCGGCACCAACCGCCACGAGATGCACCCGGACCACGGCTCCGCCCTCACCCGCGCCGACCTGGTCGAGGACATCAGGATCATCAAGCGGCTGAACATCAACTCCGTCCGCACCTCGCACTACCCCAACAACCCGCTCTGGCTCGAACTCGCCGACGAGTACGGCCTCTACCTCGTCGGCGAGACCAACCTGGAGACCCACGGCGTCCGGGACGAGTACCCGACCAGCCACGCCGACTGGACCACCGCGTGCGTGGCCCGCGCGCAGAACATGGTCCACCGCGACAAGAACCACGCCTGCGCCGTCATCTGGTCGCTCGGCAACGAGGCCGGCGGCGGCTCCGCCTTCAGCGCCATGTACGACTGGATCCACGCGTACGACCCGACCCGCGTCATCCACTACGAAGGGGACGACCGGCCCGGGGTCAGCGACATCCGCTCCAAGATGTACGAGTCGCCGACCGCGGTGGAGGCCCGCGCGAAGGACACCACCGACACCCGCCCGTACGTGATGGTCGAGTACGCCCACTCGATGGGGAACTCGACCGGCAACTTCAAGGAGTACTGGGACGTCGTCCGCCGCCACGACGTCCTGCAGGGCGGCTGGATCTGGGACTTCGTCGACCAGGCGCTGAACTGGCCGGCCCCGGCGCGCACCCTGCTGACCGAGACCGGCCCCGTGGGACTGACGGGCGAAGTCATCAACCCTTCGGGCTCGTTCAGCCGCGAGAAGGGGATCGGTGGGGCGACCGTCTTCGCCCGCGACGACCGGCTCGACCTGCGGAGCTCGCTCACCCTCGAGGCCTGGGTGACGCCGCATGTCCGCTATTCCGACCAGCCGCTCCTGACGAAGGGCGACACCCACTACGCCCTGAAGCAGTCCGGCAAGACGCTCGAGTTCTTCATCTACGCGGACGGCCAGTGGATCACGGCGTCCTGGACCACCCCGGACGACGGCTGGACGGGGAACGAACACCACGTCGCGGGCGTCTTCGACGCGGACGCGGGGACGCTGACCCTCTACGTCGACGGCGCGGCGAAGGCGACCAAGGCCACCACCCGAAAGCCGACCGGCAACACCGCGCCGCTGTCCCTCGCGGGCGAAGTCGACAACTCCACAAGGGAGTTCAGCGGCACGATCCGCCGGGCCAGGGTCTACGCCCGCGCCCTCAGCGCGGGCGAACTCGCCGACAGCGGGCGGGGCCCGGACGGCGACGGCGTGCGCTTCTGGTTCGACGCGGCCACGGTCGGACACAAGGCGAAGAAAGCCGGGGTCAAGACCTTCCCGGCGTACGGCGGCGACTGGGGCGACAACCCCAACGACGGCGCGTTCAGCGGCGACGGCATCGTCCTGCCCGACCGCGGCCACACCGGCAAGGCGGCCGAGGTCAAGCGGATCTACCAGGCGATCGGCGCGGCGCCCAAGGCAGGCGGCGCCCCCGGCGAGATCACCCTCACCAACGAGAACCTCTTCACCAACCTCCGTGCCTGGGACGGGACATGGGAGCTGGCCGTCGACGGCCGCGTGGAGCGGCGCGGCAGGCTCAGCCGCGCACAGCTCGACGTGGCCCCGCTCAGCAGCAAGGACATCACGCTGCCGGTGAAGCTGCCGAGCAACCCGGCGCCCGGTGCCGAGTACTTCCTGCAGCTCTCCTTCACGACCAAGGAGCGCACCCCGTGGGCGGACACCGGTTTCGAGGTGGCGCGCGTGCAGTTGCCCCTCGACGCGGGAAGCCCCGAGGTCGTACCCGTACCGCTCGCGCAGGTGCCGAAGCTGTCGTACAAGGACGGCGACGCGAACGTCACCGTCACCGGCGACCGCCTCAAGGTCGTCATCGACAAGTCGACCGGGCTCATCACGACGTTCGAGGCGGGCGGCACGAAACTCCTCGTCTCGGGTGCGGTCCCCAACTTCTGGCGCGCCCCGACCGACAACGACCGCGGCAACAGCCAGCACACCCGCAACCAGACCTGGCGGGACGCGGGCGCGCGCCGCGCGGTCACAGGCGTTACGGTGCGCGAACTCGACGGCCGGGCAGTCGAGATCACGGTCAAGGGCACCCTGCCGACGACCACCACCTCGACGTACAGCACGACCTGCACCGTCTTCGGCAACGGGGAGATCAAGGTCGACAACACCCTCCACCCGGGCGCCTCGAACCTCCCCTACCTCCCCGAGGTCGGCACCCTCCTGCACCTCCCCGCGGCCTTCGAGCAACTGCACTACTACGGCCGCGGGCCCGAGGAGAACCACTGGGACCGCAACGACGGCACCGACGTGGGCCGGTGGTCCTCCACCGTGCGCGACCAGTGGACCCCGTACATCCGGCCGCAGGAGAACGGCAACAAGACCGACGTGCGCTGGGCGGCCCTCACCGACCGGCGCGGACACGGCCTCCTTGTATGGGGCGACGAACTCCTGGAGGTCAACGCCTCCCACTTCACCCCCGAAGACCTGTCGGTCGGCGCCCGCCACGACTACCAGCTCACCCCGCGCGACGAGGTGGTCCTGCGCGTCAACCACCGCCAGATGGGCATCGGCGGCGACAACAGCTGGGGCGCGCACACGCACGACGCGTACAAGCTGCTCGCCGACCGGGACTACGCCTATACGTACCGGCTGCGGTTGATCACGGAGGTGGATGAGGCGGTGCGGCTGACGCGGCGCCCGAGCTCGGTGAAGTAGCCCCGCGTCCCGCGATCAGTGGAGTGAGCCGCGGCCCGGCGGCGGCTCACTCCGGTCAGCCTCGCCGGTAGGCGCTGCGTCCCACCGCGGAGAGCAGGGAACCGATGGCCGCGCCGATGACGAGGTAGACCGCGGCCGTCGCGATCTTCGGCCAGAGGTCCGCACCCGTCGTGAACGGCAGCAGCACCATGACCGCGGTGGCGAGGGCGACGATCCAGGTGAAGAACCGGCCCGGCTGCGGCGTCAGGACGATCAGGACGTGCAGCAGCGCCGTCGCCGCGAGAGCGGCGACGGCCGCGCCCCCGGCGAGCACACCGGTGGTGGCGTCGCCCATGGCGCCGTCGCCCTCCGGCGCGAAGACGGGGATGCCGAGGATGCCTCGTACGAAGAGAAGCGCGACGGCCGCGGTCAGAGCGGCGACCAGCGCCGTCACCGCCCCGCCGGCCCAGAGCCGCCCGGCGTCGACCCGCGAGGTCGGCGCGAGCCGGCCGGGATCGGACGAGTAGTACGTCGCCGGGGTGTACGACGGGTCGTGGGGCGGAGGGACAGGGCGGCCGTACGGTCCGTCGGGGGTCTCCACGCTTGGACTCCTCACAGAAAGGGACAAAGGGAAGCGGGCGTGCCCGCCATCCGTACCCGGTGAGGAACGTGAGCCAGCTTTGCGTACCGCCGACAGGGTGAGCGCGCGGGGACGATGGGCACGGAGTCCCGGAGCGTGCGACCCCCGGATCGGTCGGTCCATGAGAGGTGGAAGGTCGCCGATGCCGATCAGCCCGCTCGGCGACTGCCAGGTGGAAGCCAGCAGGAAAAGGCTCTTGCGCTGCCGAAGCGAGTCCAGCATGGAGTTCAGCGTTGCCACTGCCACGGCAGTTGGGTCCGCGCCCTGCCGCCGCTCGCTGGTGTTCACGTCGTGGAGAGCGCGGAAATCGTCGGCGATCACATACACCGCGGCTTCCGCCAGGGCGGAGACCGAAGGACTGGAGGACGTCCGCTGCATGAGGTCGGCCAGTGCGTCCGCGATCGCCCGTCGCGAGCGGGTGAAGCGTGGATCCGCTTCGGCTGCCGGGGGCTGGTCACTCACCTTGGAGCACCCCACTTCGAGAGTGAGCGCCCGGCTTCACCCCTCGGGTCGCGCCGGCCGTCCCGCGTCCCCGCCCGTTACACCCTGCTCAGGGGGCTGAAACCCGCGGGCGGCCCGGAGGCTCCTCCGGGAGCCGGCTCGGCCGGGGGGTGCGCAGAGCGTCCAGGGCCAGTTCGAGGTAGCGGCGCCAGGCTTGTGGCTGCGTGTCGAGGAGTGGCGCCGCCGTCTGGTGGATCCCGCCGAGCAGCAGCACGATGTCCGTTCCCGTGACGTCCCCGCGGATGACACCTTGTTCGCGTGCGCGTGCGGTCAGTGCCTCGACCGCGACGCAGAGGTCGGCGATCGCGTCCCGTACCTCGGACTGCTGCAACGACGGGCGTCCGATCACTTCGCAGAAGGCGCGGTCGGCGGCGAGGGTCTCGACGCCGGCGGTCATGAACTCCCGGAGCGCCGCGGCCGCGTCCGCTGCTTCGAGGAGTTCCCGCGCCGCTCCGGCGAGCCCGTCCAGCAGGCGGAGCATGATCGCGGACAGCAGGTCCTCCTTGGTGGGGAAGTGCCGGAACACGGTGCCCTTGGCGAGGCCCGCGCGCTGGGCGATCTCGTTCATCGACGCGTCGAGGCCCTGCTCGGCGAAGGTCGCGGTCGCGGCGTCGAGCAGCAGGCGCCGGTTACGCACCATGTCCGCCCTCGGGCCGGGGGTGCCTGTCGCTGCCGTCATCAGTGCCTCCTAGCTGACCTGCACCGTAGCACAACATGACCCACGGGTCAGCTTAGGTGTTACGCTCAAGATGACCCAGCGGTCATCTTCTGCTGTCGCCGGTCGTCGCCTGCTCCTGAGGAGGCCGACGGCTCGCACCGCGAACCATGGAATCCCCGGGAGGGAAAACGTGAGCAACACCCTTGAAGGAAAGGTCGTTCTCGTCACCGGAGCCTCATCGGGCATCGGCCGGGCCACCGCGCTCGCCCTGTCGAGGGAGGGGGCCAGGGTTGCCGTGGGGGCCCGGCGGGTGGACCGGCTGAAGGCCCTGACGGAGGAGGCCGGTGGCGGGATGCTGCCGCTCGAACTGGACGTCACCGACCGCCGGTCGGTGAACGACGCGGTCGAGGCGACCGTCGCCCGCTTCGGAACCCTCGACATCCTCGTGAACAACGCGGGCGTCATGCTCAGCAGCCCGGTCCTCGGAGCGGACACCGCGGAGTGGACGCGGATGGTCGAGACCAACCTGCTCGGCTCGATGTACATGGTCCACGCGGCGCTGCCCCATCTCCTCGCGTCGAAGGGCGCGGTGGTGCAGGTCTCCTCGACGTCGGGACGGGCGGCTTCCGCCACGAGCGGTGTGTACGCGGCCACGAAGTCCGGCATCAACGCGTTCGCGGAGGCGCTGCGGCAGGAGGTCACGGAACTGGGCGTGCGCGTCGTCGTCATCGAGCCCGGATTCGTCGCGACCGAACTCGCCGGCCACATCACGGACCCCGCCATCCGGACCATGGCCAAGAGCATGGCCGAGTCGATGCGGACGCTCCGGCCCGAGGACATCGCCGCCGCGGTCGTCTACGCGGTCACCCAGCCCGAACACGTCGCGGTCAACGAGATCCTGATCCGGCCGACCGACCAGGCCCGCTGAAGCCCGACGGCGCACCCGGCGCGGGCCGGTCGGAGGTGGGGTGGGCTTGTGCCCGCCCCGCCGGGGTCGTGCTACTTGCTGAGCCAGAGGTCGGGGCCGAACAGCTCGTAGTGCACGGCCGCGGGGCTGAGCCCGTGGGTGAGCAGGTCGCCGCGGACCGCCCGCATGAAGGGGAGAGGGCCGCACAGGAACGCGGTCGTGTCCTGGGACACCGTCAGGCCGGTGATGTCCGCCCTGCCTTCGCGCACGTGCGCCGCCTGGGCCTCCGGCTCGCCCGGTGCACCGGCGACGGTCTCGTACCACAGGTGCAACGAGGCGCGGGGCAGCTGGTGCACGAGTTCGGCCAGCTCCAGGCGGTGGGCGTGCTGGGCGGGGGAGCGGTCGGCGTGGATGACGGTGACGGGCCGGTCGGGCGAGACGGTGGCCAGGTGATCGAGCATGGAGAGCATGGGGGTGATGCCGATGCCCGCGGAGGCGAGGAGCAGGGGGCCGTCGCCGTCGGGGAGCACGAGGTCGCCGAAGGGCAGGGAGACCTTGAGGGTCTGACCGGCTCGGGCGTGGGCGTGCAGCCAGGAGGACACCTCTCCCTCGGGGACGAGGTCGTCGGTGGAGCGTTCGCGTTTGACGGTGATGCGCCAGGTCTTGTGGCCGGGAGCGGCGGACAGGCTGTACTGGCGTATCTGTTGTGCTCCGTCGGGGAGTTCGACCTGGACGCTGACGTACTGGCCGGGCAGGAAGGGCTCGGTGGGCAGTCCGTCGCGGCGGCGCAGCACGAAGGAAGCGGTGTCGGGGGACTCCTCGGTGCGCTCGTCGATCTCCATGTCGTGCCAGACGACGCCGTTCTCCACGCCGGCTTCGGCGTACAGCCGGGCTTCCATGGCGATGAGGGCGTTGGCCATCAGCCAGTACACCTCGTCCCACGCGGCTGCCACGGCGGGAGTGACGGCGTCGCCGAGGACCTCCTTGACGGCACCCAGCAGATGCCGGCCTACGAGGACGTACTGGTCGGGGGTGATGCCCAGCGAGGCGTGTTTGTTGGCGATGCGGCCGAGCACGGCGTCGGGACGCTTGTCCGGGTGTTCCACGAGTGCCGTGGCGAAGGCGGCCACCGCCCCCGCGAGCGCCTCGCGTTGGGCGCCGTTGGCCTGGTTCGCCCTGTTGAAGAGGCCGCGCAGCAGGTCCGGACGTTCCTCGAACATGTGGCGGTAGAAGAGTTCGGTGATGGTGCCGAGGGAGGCCCCGACCGCCGGAAGCGTGGCGCGGACGATCGGTGCTGACTGTGTGGAGAGCAAGACGACTCCTATCGCGTTCCTGCGACATGCGTGCGGGTGACGCACAGCGGCAGAGTAGTTAATTGGAGTCTGAGATGCCAATTAACAAGGTGTGATTCCGGCCGCCCGGGTACCGGCCGAGAGGGGGGACTCCGGGGGGACTCACACTGCTCGCGACAACACGGTGTTCCGCGCGCGGGCCGTGCCGACCAGGGGTCCGCCCCGCACGAGCGGAGCTGTCACAAAACAGGGATGCCCCTTGTCAATGAAGCAGACGCGATTCAGTGCTGGTTACCCGTAGGAACGGAGACAGACGGATCATGCATCCCGAAACGATCCCCGCGGAAGGTGTCCTGGACGAGGCCGTTTCTGTCTTCCTCGAACTCCGTCCACGGCTCTTCGGCATCGCCTACCGCGTCCTGGGAAGCGCCGTGGAGGCCGAGGACGTGGTGCAGGAAGCGTGGCTGCGCTGGCAGAAGACCGACCGCTCGGCCGTGGTGAGCCCTGTCGCCTTTCTGTCGAGCGCCACCACCCGGCTGGCGATCAACGTCGCACAGTCCGCGCGGCTGCGGCGGGAGACCTACATCGGCCCGTGGCTGCCCGAGCCGATCGACACGAGCAGTGACCCCGAAGTGGGCGCCGAGCGAGCGGAGGCACTGGAGCTCGCGCTCCTGCTCGTCCTGGAGAAGCTGACCCCGACGGAGCGGGCCGCGTACGTCCTGAGGGAGGCGTTCGACTACGCCTACGCCGAGATCGCTGACATGCTCCACCTCACGGTCATCAACGTCCGGAAGGTCGTGAGCCGGGCCCGCAAGCACCTCACGGCAGAGCAGCGCGAGAGCGTCGACGCGGTCGAGCACCGGCGGCTGCTCGATGCGTTCGTCGCGGCCGCACAGCGGGGGGACATCGCCTCCTTGGAAGCGATGCTCACACCGGAAGCCGTCAGCCTGTCCGACGGCAACGGCCTCCGCGGCGCCGCTCGCGTCCCGGTGCTGGGACGTGAACGGGTGGCGAACCTGTCGACCGCGTTTCCGCGGTTCTGGGGCCGGGTGGAGGTGCGTCCCGTCCACGCGAACGGGCGCGGCGCCGTGCTGCTCCACCGGGACGGCCGACCCTCGGTGTTCATGACGATTGCCGCCTCTCGCCGGGGCGTTCACCAGGTCATGTGGGTGTTCAACCCGAGCAAGATCGCCGCGTTCCTCAACTCGCCCTCGCGGTACGAGACCGGGCTCCGAGCCTGATGGGAGCGCTTCCAGTCACGGCGCTGAGCCGTGGCCGGCATCATCGGGGGAGCCGGGTGCGGCACGGTTCCAGGGACGCAGTTTGTCGGGGTTGACGACGACCCAGACCTGCACGACGCACCGGTCGGCGATGTCGAGACTGATGACCGCCGCGACCCGCCGGTCGTACCGCACGACCAGCCCGGTCCGGCCGTTGACGGAATGCGGGTCCACCGTCGTGCGCGCACGCGGGGCCAGCAGCGTCAGCAGACTCCGGGCCACCCGGTCCGGGCCGTGCACCGGCCGGATCTGTGCCCGCACCTTGCCACCCCCGTCGAAGAACGCCGTCGCATCCGACGCCAGCAGCACCACGAGCCGCTCCGCGTCCTGCGCCGCGCACGCCTCGCGCACCCCGTGCACCGCCGCATCCTGCTCCAGCGACGTCGCGGTCCGCCCCTGCCGGGCCCGCAGACACCGCCGCGCCCGCTCCGCCAGCTCCGCACACTCCGACTCGGACCGGCCCACGATGGCGGCCACCGTACGCGGTGTCATCCCGAACACATCGTTGAGGACGAACGCGGCCCGCTCAGCCGGGGACAACGCGTCCAGCGCCCCCAACAGCACCTCGCTCACCTCCCGTTCCAGCATCCGCCGCCGTTCCCCGGCAGCGTCGGCCGGTTCGGGGGCGCAGCCGCCGCGCCGCCTTCGCCCCGGCCGCGCCAACCGCTCCAGACAGATCCCGCCCACCACGCGGGACAGCCACGCCCGTGGCGCGTCGATCGCCCCATGCTCCGATCCCGGCAGCGCGTACCACCGTTGGTACGCCTCATCCACCACCCCGTCGGCCTCACCGGTGCTGCCCAGCATCCAGAAGGCCACGTCGAGCAGGTGCCGGCGTTCGTCGACCAACTCCCCGATCGGCACCGCCTCATCGGCGAACTCCATTTCCTGCCTCCTTCTGACACAGCACCCGCCGGCCCTGCGCGCGGCGTCTTCTCGTTGTTCGTCCGCTCGACAGACGAGACCGGACAGCCACAGCTCTTGTGACATCCGGTTGGCCGCGCCGGGGCGTTGCGGTTCTGGAGCCGGTTCTCGGCGGAGCGGGGTTTTGGCCACCGCTTCCGGTCGGCAACAGCAGCAGCTTCGCGGTACTCGAACGGTGTCGCGGCAGTGCCGCGGGCCCGCCTGCGGCGGCACTGAACACACTGTCTCCCCTTGATGTCACACCTTCAAGGGCTCACCTGTCATGACAGTGAACGCGGCCCACCATCCAGCTGAGAAGAGGAGCAACGCCATGAACCGTCCCGTCCTCGAACCCGCCGCCCAGGAGATCGCCGACGCCACGGCCACCCCGCCCTTCCTGTACGAACTCGGCCCGGAGGGCGCCCGGAAGGTCCTCGACGACCTGCAGGCCGCCCCCGTCGAGAAGCCCGACGTGCAGGACAAGTGGATCACGGTGCCCGCAGAGGCCGGCGACGTCCGGGTCCGCATCGTCAAGCCGCTCGACGCCGGGGACATCCTGCCGGTCGTGCTCTACATCCACGGCGGCGGCTGGGTCATCGGCAACGCCGGAACCCATGACCGCCTAGTGCGCGAACTCGCCGTCGGCGCACGGGCCGCCGTGGTCTTCGTCGAGTACGACCGGTCCCCGGAGGCCGTGTACCCGGTCGCGATCGAGCAGGCGTACGCGACCGCCCGGTGGATCACGGAGAAGGGGGCCCAGGAAGGTCTCGACGCGTCCCGCCTCGCGGTGGCCGGCGACTCCGTCGGCGGCAACATGACCGCCGCGCTGACCCTCATGGCCAAGCAACGAGGCGACGTCACCTTCGTCCACCAGTCGCTCTACTACCCCGTCACGGACGCCGGCCAGGACACCGCGAGCTACCGGGAGTTCGCGGACGGCCCCTACCTCACCGCGAAGGCGATGGCCTGGTTCTGGGACTGCTACACCACCGACCCGGCACAGCGCGCGGAGATCACCGCGTCACCGTTGCGCGCCCGCGTCGAGGACCTGCGGGGGCTGCCGCCCGCGCTCGTGCTCGTCGACGACAACGACGTCCTGCGCGACGAGGGCGAGGCGTACGCCCGCAAGCTGATCCAGGCCGCCGTGCCGACCACCAGCATTCGCTACAACGGCAGCCTGCACGACTTCATGATGCTCAACCCCGTGCGGAGCACCCGGGCCACCGAGGCCGCGGTGCGGCAGGCCGTTCACACCCTGCGCACCGTTCTGCACGAGGGCTGAGACCCCGTCGGCGCCCGTGGCACGGACCCGGGCGCCGCCCGGGATTCCCCGCCCTGCGGTCCGCCCTGTCCGGGCCGCACCCGAACTCTGATCCGAAAGGCACCTGTCATGAATCGACCCTCGCTGCCCCGACGCACCGGTGGCCGCCTCTCCCTTCTCGCGACGGCGGGCGTCGCCGCGGCCCTGCTCGCCACGTCGGTCGCACCGGCGAGCGCGGGCAAGGACTCTCCGCCGCCCGGTCACAAACCCACGGTCGTTCTCGTCCATGGCGCGTTCGCCGACTCCAGCAGCTGGAACGGAGTGGTGAAACAGCTGCGGCGGGAGGGCTATCCGGTGGTGGCCGCGGCCAACCCGCTGCGCGGGCTCGGCGGCGACGCCGCCTACCTGAAGGACGTCCTGGCCGGCATCGACGGGCCCGTGGTGCTGGCCGGGCACTCCTACGGCGGGTCCGTCATCAGCGATGCCGCCCAGGGAGCCGCGAACGTCAAGGCGCTGGTCTACATCGCCGCGTTCCTGCCGGACAAGGGCGAGAGCGCGGTCGAGCTGTCGGGCAAGTTCCCCGGCAGCACCCTCGGCGAAGCCCTCCGTCCCGTCCCGGCGACGCTGCCCGACGGCACTCAGGGCACCGACCTCTACATCGAACAGGCCAAGTTCCACCACCAGTTCGCGGCCGACGTGTCCAGGAGCACCACCGACGTCATGGCCGTCACGCAGCGGCCGGTCACCAGCGCCGCACTGGAGGAGGGCGCGTCCGAGCCGGCCTGGAAGACCATTCCGTCGTGGGTGCTCGTGACCACCGAGGACCTCAACATCCCGCCGAAGGCCCAGGTCTTCATGGCCGAACGCGCGCACGCCCACACCACCGAGGTCCGGGCGTCGCATGCCGTGAGCGTCTCCCGGCCGCACGACGTCACCCGCATCATCGAGGAGGCCGCGCACGCGGTCCGCTGACCGGCCGGCAGGGCCAGGGGCCATGGAACGAAGTGGTCCCGCCCGATCGAACCGATCGGGCGGGACCACAGAGCTGCCTGGACGCGGGCTCGTGACGGGCGCTCAGGGACCGGGGGAGGGGCGCGCGGGCACGTACTCGGCGCCGATGCCCCGGAGCCGGCGCAAGGAGTCGGTCACGGACCACATCTGCAGGTCGACCAGAGCGAGGGCGTCCCGCAGTTCGGTGATGCGGGCCTGGAGCGCGACAGCCTCCGCGGCCAGGGACTGCGCGGCGGCGAGCGGCGATTCGGAGGCAGAAGCCGCATGCGAGTGGCTGATTCTGGGCATGGTGAGCCGCTTTCCTCGTGCGGAGGGTGGCGAATGAGAGGGAATTCCGGACGGGGCAGGTCCGGGAATTGCGCGGCGTTCGGGTTCCGTGCGGCGAAAGGGAAAGCGGCCGTGCCGGGCGGCCCCGCGCACAGGGCCGCCGCGGAAAGCTCACGCCTGCTGCTGGGCGAGCCAGTCGGCGAAGCCGGTGCCGGCGATGTGCGCGTCGGGGCCGGGCAGAAGCGTGGTCTCCCGCAACTCGGTGCCGAAGTACGTCGCGTGCGGGTCGGCCACCACGGTGCGCGGGTCGTTCTTCGCGGCGAGACCCCTCCGGATCAGCTCGTCCAGCTGGAAGGTGTCGGGACCGGCCACCTCGACCACGCCCTTGACGGGGGCGCCGACGGCCGTGCGGCCCACGGCGGCGGCGACGTCGCCCGAGTAGACGGGCCGGATCCTGACGGGCGCCAGACGCACGGTGTCACCGTCGGTGGCCTCGGCGGCGATGCCCTTCATGAACTCGAAGAACTGCGTGGCGTGCACGATGGAGTAGGGGATTCCGGACGCCTTGATCAGCTCCTCCTGCGCCTGCTTGGCGCGGAAGTAGCCGCTCCCCTGCAGACGCTCGGTGCCGACCACCGACAGGGCGACGTGGTGGGTGACACCGGCGTCGGCCTCGGCCCTGAGGAGGTTGGCCGTCGAGGTGCGGAAGAACTCCATCACGTCGTCGTCCGCGAACGAGGGGGAGTTGGACACGTCGACGACGACCTCGGCGCCTTCGAGCACCTCGGCGAGGCCCTCGCCGGTGAGCGTGTTGACGCCGGTGTTGGGCGCGGCCGGCACCGCCTCGTGGCCGTGCTCGTTGAGCTTGGCGACCAGCTTCGAGCCGATGAGGCCGGTACCGCCGATGACTACAACCTTCATGATGAGAATCCTCTCGGGAGATTCGCGTTTCGGTCCGCACTAGATAAAGACCGAGTTGTCGTGAGGGTTGTGACAGCCGACCGGCCGTCCTCCTCGCGGGCGAAGGCCATGCCGAACCGCTCCAGGTCGTCGACGCCGCCCGCCGCGAGCGAGGTGTGGGCGTCCTCCTTGGGGCGCTTGCCGACGGCGAGGACGTCGACACCGGCCTCGGCCGGCTCGATCGCCGCCCGCAGGCCGGCTCCGCCGGTGCCGATCACCCACACCATGGTGGACAGCCGTTTCTCGGTGGCAGCCACGATTGCTCCGATCGATCGGTTCGTCACCGACTCCGACCAGGTCCCCGGCAGGTTTGTGACACCCCGCTCCGGACGAGCGGAGGACGGTGTCGTCGCCACCCGGAAACATGGTGGTGTCACACCTTCACCACGTGCGTGGTCATACGGCCGGCCGACGCCGAAGGAGAGGAAGGTGACCTACGCCCGACCGGACATCGCCGTGTTCGCCATCCGCACCGGTGGCCCCCGTCCTGACCGGGCGCCGGTCCCGGCGGACGAGTGGTCGTGGGTGCGCCTACGGAGCCAACGTGATGGTCGTCGGGGTGCCGCGCCACGCCATCCTGGCGTACGGACACAACGCGTCCGCCTGCTCCAGCAGCGCAGGGGCGATCTCCGGATCCACCCCCGGCCAGTTCACCACCAGGTCGACGCGCAGCAGATAGCCGCCGTCGTCCGGATCGCGGCCGAAGGCGACGGTCGCGTCCACGGAGATGTCGGCGGGATCGAATTCCTCCTGCCGCGCCACCAGGCTCAGCGCGCCGTGGAAGCAGGCCGCGAAGCCCGCGGCGAACAGTTGCTCCGGGTTGGTCGCCCGGCCCTCCCCGCCGAGCTCACCGGGTATGCGCAGGTCGATGTCGAGGGCCCCGTCGGACGACCGTGCCCTGCCGGAGACACGCCCGTGCGAGGCGGCCCCGCCGTTCACGGTCACGGTGGTCGTGTAGATGGGGGAGAAGGCCGTGCCCGCGTAGTCCTTCTGCGTGGACAGGTCGGGCAACGGGATCCGCTCGGTCACAGGTGGACTCCGGCGTTGTCGTGGTACGTGCTCCGGCTGACGCCCGGCACTCGTACGCGAACTCCGGATACCGGACGACTGGTTGACCGACAAGTACCCGCTCGTGTGACACCTACGGGGCTTCAGGCCTCCAGCGAAGCGACGTAGGGCGCCAACTTGGCCGGATTCATGACCCACATGATGCGCTCGATGCCCTCCGCGGAAACGTCCACGGACAGCAGGGCCACGGCAGTGCCCGCGGTGGAGATGAGCACGGCCGGTCGGCCGTTGGCCTCCGTCCACCGCACCTGCGCCTCGGGCCAGAAGCGCGGCGCGAACGCCACGAGGTACCGGGAGACGTGCGTGCGTCCGATGACCGGGATCTTCGAGGCGCCGCGCGCCCCGCCGCCGTCGGAGTAGCTGACGACGTCCGTCGCGAGGACCTGTTCGAGCACCGCCAGGTTCCCGTTGCGCGCGGCGTCCAGGAACACCTCCAACAGACGCTGGTGGTCGGCGGGAGCGACACGTTCCTTGCGCTGCGCGGTCAGGTGCTTGCGGGCACGGCTCACCAGCTGGCGTGTGTTGGCCTCCGTGGTCTCCAGGACCTCCGCGATCCTGCGGTAGGGATACTCGAAGGCCTCGCGCAGGACATACGCGGCCCGTTCCACCGGGTTGAGCTTCTCCAGGAGCAGCAGGACGGCCAGTTCCATGGCCTCGGCCCGCTCCGCGCCCACCTGCGGGTCCACGGTGGTGTTGACCGGCTCGGGCAGCCACGGCCCCACGTACGACTCACGCCGTACCCGAGCGGACCGGGAGAAGTTGATCGCCAGACGTGTGGCGATCGTCGTCAGGAACGCGGACGGTTCGAGGACGTCCGCACGGTTGGTCTTCTGCCACCGCAGCCAGACGTCCTGGACGATGTCCTCGGCCTCCACGGCGCTGCCGAGCACGCGATAGACGATGCCGAACAGCTGTGGGCGTACGGCGAGGAAGTCCTTCGTCGCCCGGTCGAGAGAGTCGGCGTCGCCCTCAGCGTGCATGGTCGCCCCTTCCGGCGTGATCGTCCCCATGCTACAAACCGGCGGAACGGGACGAAGCCGTGCGGGCGCAGTTCGCCCCGGCAGACCGCCGTCGTGGTGACACCACCTCACGGTTGCTCCCGCCGGCCTCCGCACGTGTCACAGGTCGGCATGGTGTCCGGTCAACTCTGCCGAGGGGGCGGGGAGGCGCGCCCCGCCCATCCACGCGGCGACTTACGAGCTGCTCAACAGTGTCGGACAACCCATGAGGCCGCCGCTACCGAGCTGCCCTGCGGGAGAGGGTGCGGCCCGTCCCGCAGCCCCGACGCCGCGCCTCGCGGTCTGCCCCGGTCGGCCGAGGCGCGGGCCGACGCGACGAACCGCGCCGTGTCCCGGGTGGCGGCGCGCACCACGCGCAGGGGAGTCCCCGACGTACGGCTGACCAGATGCTCGTACGCGCGCACTCCCAGGCCGCTGACCGTGCCGGACTCGAACTCCTCTGCTGCCGCGGCGAGTTGGACGTCGATGTGGGCTTCGGAGGGCGGCTCGGCGCGGCGCAGTGCGGCCAACGCCCTGCTTACGTAGACCGGCGGCACGAGGCTGAGCCGCGCCACCTCGGTGCCGGACCCGTCCGTCACGGGCTCCGGCCGGTCGCGGGGTCGAAGTGCCAGTGCACGGCGGCCCGGACGAATTCGTCGGGGTCCACCCCGTCCGACGGGCCGGCGTCCAGAACGTACGGCATGAGCAGGTCCTTTCAGCGTCCGGGTCAGGAGAGTTCGAGCCCGCCGTCGATGGTGAGGATCTGCCCGGTGACGTACGCGCCCCCCGGGTCGGAGACGCGCAGGATCCAGTCCGCGATGTCCTTGGGGTCGCCGAGCCGGCCCGTGGGGATGCGCTCGCGTTCGCCGGTCCGGATCTCGGTGACGGTGTCCGCGGGGAGACCCGCCGCGGACAGGACGTCGGTCTCGGTGGGGCCGGGGGCGATGGCGTTCACCCGGATCCCCTCGGGGGCGAGTTCCAGGGCCCAGCTGCGGGTCAGCTGCTCCAGGGCGCTCTTGGCGGCGGCATAGTGCGCTCCGCCGGCCAGGGGCCGGTGACCGTAGGTGCTGGAGATGTTGACGATGGAACCGGCGGTGTCCCGCAGGTGCGGCAGCGCCGCGTGGGCGAGCAGGCTCGGTGCTGTCACGTGGAGTTCGAGCAGGTTGGTGATCGTCGTGCGGTCCGTCTCCGCCAGGGGCATCAGGGCGGCCACGCCGGCGTTGTTCACCAGCAGGTCCAGCCGGCCCCACCGTTCCACGGCGGTGGAGACGATCCTCTGGGCGGCGCCCTCTTCGCACACGTCGGCCGACAGGACCGCGATGTTGGGGTGGGCGCCGGCGGTCTCCTTCAGGGCACCCTGCCGCCGTCCCACGCCGAGGACGTACGCGCCCGACTCCGCGAGGGCGATGGCCGTGGCCCGGCCGATGCCGGATCCCGCGCCCGTGACGACGGCGACGCGGTCGGAGAAATGCAATGTTGTGAAGCTGGACATGATGTTCCTTCGGAAGGGGGCAGCCTGCACGGGCGGTCGCGGGAGGCTCAGCCGAACTGGCCGGGCCGGTAGCCGCCGGCCGGTGTCCGGTTGATGGCGTTGATGCGGTTGTAGGCGTTGATGACAGCGATCAGGGAGACCAGCGCGGCCAGTTGGTCCTCGTCGAAGTGCTTGGCCGCGTTCGCCCAGACCTCGTCGCCGACCCCGCCGGCGGCGTCGGAGATGCGGGTGCCCTGCTCCGCCAGTTCCAGGGCGGCCCGTTCGGCGTCGGTGAAGACCGTGGCCTCCCGCCAGGCGGCCACCAGGTGGAGGCGCTGCGGGGTCTCTCCCGCGTGGGCGGCGTCCTTGGTGTGCATGTCGGTGCAGAACCCGCAGCCGTTGATCTGGCTCGCGCGGATCTTCACCAGTTCCTGCGTGGTGTGCGGCAGCGTCGAGTCCGACAGCACCTTGTTCGCCGAATTGATGTGCTTCAGAACCTTGGCCCCGAGCGCAGAGCCGAAGTAGTCGAGACGTGCGTCCATGGTGTGTTCTCCTCGCCGCAGTGCTGATCCACCAGTGCTGATTCACACTGATGACCGGGACGCGCCGCGGTTTGTGACACCGCAAGGCGCGTGTCCTGCATCACATGGACAGGCAGTGCGCGCTCGTGGTCACACTGTTCACACGATGGCACGATGTGGTGCGCGAGCCCGAGCGGACCCGGCGCCGAACGCGGAGGAGTGGTCCTGCCCGGCTTCCCTGCGCGCGACCTCTACCGACGAAGGGCCCCGACTCATGCCCGCGATCCTGATCCACGGCGTCCCCGACACCCACCACGTGTGGGACGGCGTACGCCGCCATCTGCACCGGACCGACGTGGAAGCCTGGGACCTGCCAGGGTTCGGCGCGCCACGGCCGGAGGGCTTCACGTCGGCCAAGGAGGAGTACGTCGACTGGCTCGTCGACCGGCTGGAGCGCGTCGGTGAACCGGTCGACCTGGTCGGCCACGACTGGGGCTGCATCCTCACGGCGCGCGTCGCCTCCCTGCGGCCCGAGCTGGTCCGCACCTGGGCCGGTGGCAACGGGCCGGTGAACGCCGGATATGTGTGGCACCCGCTCGCGAAGACCTGGCAACACCCCGCAGACGGCGACCGCTTCATGAGTGAACTGGAACCCGGCGCGTTCGCCGACGACGTGGCGGCCGGCTTCGATGTTCCTGTCGACCTCGCCAGGGAGATGGCCAGCCGCGTGGACGAGACCATGAAGGACAGCGTCCTGAGGCTCTACCGCTCAGCTGTGACCATGGGCGAGGAGTGGGAGCCGGGGCTGGCACGCGTGAGCGCGCCGAGCCTCGTGTTCTGGGGAGCCCTCGATCCCGCCTGTCAGATCGAGTTCGGCGAGAAGCTCGCCGTCTCCCTGCGCGCCCCCGGCGTCGTGCGGCTCGACTGCAACCATTGGCCGCTGCTGCAAAGGCCCGCCGAGGTCGCCGTGGCCATCGAGACACACTGGAAGGCGTCGGGCGAGCGGCAGTAGCAGGACGGTCAGAGGCTGCCCGTTGAATGTTTGTTCAGCCCACACATACTGATGCATGATGGGGACTGCCCGAGCTGATCAGGGTCTGAACCGTGAACTGCATGGTGGTGGGGGATGGCGAGCAGCGCTCCTCGGCGCGGGCTGCGTGGCCGGCGCGGCGAGTGCGGAGCGCTGGACCAGGTGATCGCCGGCGCCCGGACAGGCCGGGGCCAGGTACGTGTACTGCGCGGCGAGGCCGGAGTCGGCAAGTCCGCGTTGGTGGAGTACCTCGTGGGGAGCGCGGCAGGATGTCAGATCCTGCGGGCCGTCGGCGTCGAGTCCGAGATGGAGCTGGCGTTCGCCGGGCTGCACCAGCTGTGTGTGCCCCTGATGGGGAAGCTCGACCGCATTCCGAGCCCTCAACGCACCGCCCTGTCCGTGGCGTTCGGGCTGAGCGCGGGGAGCGCCCCGGATCGCTTCCTGGTCGGCCTGGCGGTGCTCAGCCTGCTGGCCGAGGCGGCGGAGGAGCAGCCGCTCGTCTGCGTGGTGGACGACGCCCAGTGGCTCGACCAGGTCTCCGCCCAGACATTGGCCTTCGTCGCGCGCCGAGTCCTCGCGGAGCGGGTGGCGTTGGTGTTCGCGGTGCGTACGTCGTCGACGCCTGCCGCGGGCGGTGACGCGTTCGGGGCGCTGCCCGAGATCGCGGTCCGGGGATTGCACGACGACGATGCGCGGGCGCTGCTGGAATCCGTGGTCCCGGGGCGGCTGGACGAACGCGTCCGGGACCGGATCGTCGCCGAGACCCGCGGCAACCCGCTGGCGCTGCTGGAGCTGACGCGAGGGCTGAGCGCGGCGGAGCTGGCCGGCGGGTTCGGGCGGCCGGACGCGCGGCCGCTGGCCAGCCAGATCGAGGAGAGCTACCTGCGCCGCATCGGGTCGCTGCCCGCCGCGGCGCAGCGGCTGCTTCTGGCGGCGGCCTCGGAGCCGGTCGGCGATGTGCCGTTGCTGAGGCGGGTGGCCGAACGGCTCGACATCGACGCGGACGCGGCAGGGGCCGTGGAGGCGGCCGGACTGATCGAGTTCGGCACGAGGGTGCGGTTCCGCCATCCGCTGGTGCGCTCGGCGGCCTATCGCGCGGCCGACCCGACGGTGCGCCGCGATGTGCACCGCGCGCTGGCCGAGGCGACCGATCCCGACTTCGACTCGGACCGCCAGGCGTGGCACCGGGCCCACGCGGCGGTCGACCCCGACGAGGCGCTCGCGGGCGAACTGGAGCGGTCGGCCGGCCGTGCCCAGGCCCGCGGCGGGATCGCGGCGGCGGCCGCGTTCCTGAGACGTGCGACCGAGCTGACCCCCGACTCCGCCCGCCGCGGAACGCGGGCCGCGGCCGCGGCGCAGGCCGCGTTCGAGGCGGGGTCGCCCGACGCCGCGCTCGAACTCCTCGCCGCCGCGCAGCTGAGCCCCCTGGACGAGGTGCAGCAGGCCCGGCTGGTCTGGCTGCGTGCCCAGATCGTGTTCGCGCGCAGACGCGGCGGTGAAGCGCTGCCCCTGCTGCTCGACGCGGCCGGCCGGCTGACGCGGGTCGACGGGACCCAGGCGCGTGAGGCCTACCTCGACGCCCTGGGATCGGCCGTGTTCGCCGGGCGCCTCCACGAACGTACAGGCGTGCGGGAGGTCGCCGAGGCCGCCCGCACGGCACCGCCCGGGGCGCAGCCTCCGCGGCCGACGGATCTTCTTCTCGACGGCCTGGTGACCTGGTTCGCCGACGGCTTCGTCGAAGGAGCACCGCTGCTGCGGTCCGCGCTGCGGGCGTTCAGGCGAGCCGCCGCACTCGACGGAGGCGACGCCATGCGCTGGCTCTGGCTGACGTGGCTGGTCGCCGGCGACATGTGGGACGACGAGACGTGGCACGAGCTGACCACGCACGCGGTCCGGTCGGCCCGCGAGGCCGGCGCCCTCAACTTCCTTCCCCTGGCGCTCGGTTACCGCGCCGCCCTGTCCGTGCACGCCGGTGACTTCGACCTCGCCTCCACGCTCATCGACGAGGCCGCCACGATCACGGAGGTGACCGGCCACTCGCCGATGGCGTACCCCTCGCTGCTGCTCATGGCCTGGCGCGGTGAGGACGAGCAGGCGGCGGAGGTGATGCGGAGCGCCGCCGGGGACGCGATCTCATGGGGCGAGGGGCGGGCGATCGGCCTGGGGCACTACTTGCTCACGGTCCTCCACAACGGCCTCGGCCAGTACCAGGACGCGCTGACCCACGCCGAACAGGCCGTGGAGCACGAGGACTTGTCGGTCGTCGGATTCGCCCTCGCTGAACTCGTCGAGGCGGCCGTCCGCAGCGGTGCCCCCGAGACGGCAGCGGCAGCCCTGGGCCGGCTGGAGGAGCGGGCCGGCGCGAGCGGCACGGACTGGGCACTCGGCGTCCTGGCCCGGTCGAGAGCGCTGCTGTGCGACGGCCCGGCGGCCGACCGGCTGTACCGCGAGGCCATCGAGCACCTCGGACGCAGCCGGATAGCCGTCCACCTCGCCCGTACGCACCTGGTGTACGGCGAGTGGCTCCGCCGCGAGAACCGGCGCGTCGACGCGCGCGAGCATCTGCGCACCGCTCACGACCTGCTGCGGGGTTTCGGAGCGAGCGCCTTCGCCGAGCGCGCCCGACGCGAACTCCTCGCCACCGGCGAGACGGTGCGGCCCCGCTCGGGCCCTCTGCCCGACCTGAACCGCGAGGCCCTCACCGCCCAGGAAGGGCAGATCGCCCGGCTCGCCGCCGACGGAATGACGAACTCCGAGATCGGCGCCGAGCTGTTCCTCAGCCCTCGCACGGTCGAATGGCACTTGGGCAAGGTGTTCACCAAGCTCGACGTGAAGTCGCGGAACAAGCTGCGCGCCGCGCTGTCCGGCGCCTGACGGCCCGGGACGCCAGGCCGCCCGGTGATACCCGGGGGTGGACCGGGGGTTCCTCGGGCGCCGTGCGGAGGACCCGGGCGGCAGTGTGTGCACCGCGGCACCAACTGGTGCCCAGCGTGGACGGAGCGCCCCTGAGCGCTGAATCGGGTTCACGCGCGGAGCGACCGCCCGTCAGGCCGTAGCCATCGGGCGGTGGGGACCGAAGGAAGGGTCGGCCAGCTGATGACGCAGGAGCCGGTTCCGGGGCGAAGCCGTGAATGCGAGACGTTGGACGGACTGCTCGACGCCGTGCGCGGCGGGGAGAGCCGTGTGCTGGTGCTCCGCGGCGAACCGGGAGTGGGAAAGACCCGGCTGCTCGAATACGCGGTGGCCCGGGCGCGAGGATTCCGGGTGGCCCGCGTCACCAGTGTCCAGTCGGAGATGGAACTCCCGTACGCCGGGCTGCATCAGCTCTGCGCACCCATGACGGACCGGCTCGACCGGCTTCCGCCCGGGCAGCGCGATGCCGTCAACGGAGCTCTGGGACTGGGCTCGGCACACACTCCCAACGGCTTCCTGGTCTCCCTCGGCGCCCTGGGCCTGCTCTCCGAAGTCGCCCGTGACCAGCCCCTGTTGTGTGTCGTGGACGACGCGCAATGGATGGACCGCGCCTCGATGCAGACCTTGGCGTTCACTGCGCGGCGGCTGCTCGCCGAGTCGGTGGCCCTCGTCTTCGCGACCCGCGTGCCGGACGAGGACCCGCCGGGCGGCACCGAACCCGTCGGCCTCCCGGAACTCCTCGTCAAGGGGCTGTCCGAGCGCGCCGCACGGACCTTGTTGCGCTCCGTGCTCCCCGGTCTGTGGGACGAGCGCGTGATCGGGCGGATCATCGCCGAATCACGGGGCAACCCCCTTGCGCTGCTGGAACTTCCCACCACGGCGGCGTCGGTCGACCAGGCCGGCGGCTTCGGTCTGCCGAGCGCCCAGCCCCTGGAGGACCGCATCGAGCGGGCCTACGTACGCAGAGTCGGCGGACTGCCCAACAGGGCCCGGGAGTTCCTGCTGGCCGCGGCGGTGGAACCCACCGGCGACCCGGCGTTGCTCTGGCGCGCCGTGGACCGCCTCGGCCTCGGCACCGAAGCCGCGCGGGAGGCCGTGGCAGCCGGCCTCGTCAGGCTCGGCGACCGGGTCAGGTTCTTCCACCCCATGGTCCGCTCGGCCGTCTACTGGGCGGCCTCGCCCGACGAACGGCGCAGCACGCACCGCGCGTTGGCGGACGTGACGGACCCCGCCGCCGACCCCGACCGCCGGGCCTGGCACGCCGCACACGGAGCCGCCGGACCCGACGAACACGTCGCGGCCGAACTCGAACGCTCGGCAGGACGGGCGGAGACGCGGGGCGGAGTCGCCGCGACGGCCGCGCTCCTGGCCCGTGCGGTGGAGCTGACCCCCGACCCCGCCCGCCGCCGCGACCGGGCACTGGCCGCCGCACGGGCGACCCACGAATCGGGCAACCCCGACCTCGCCCTGAAGCTGCTGTCCCTCGCCGAGGACGGCTCCCTCGACGAACGCCGGCGCGGCGAAGTGGATCTGGCCCGCGCCCGCATCGCCTTCACCTCGGACCGGGGCGGCGAAGCCCCCGGCCTCCTGCTCCGGGCCGGCGGCCGGCTGGCCGCGCACGATGTCGCACTCGCCCGGGACACCTACCTGGAGGTCATCAACGCGGCGATCTTCGCCGGCCCCCAGGCGTACGACGACGGCCAGTACGAAGCGGCCAGCGCGGCCCGCGCGATCCCCGCGCCGCAACCGCCGCGCCCCACCGACCTGCTGCTCGACGGCCTCGCGGTACGCATCATCGACGGTCACACGGCCGCGGTTCCCGGCCTGCGGCGCGCACTGCGCGCCTTCGCCGAGCCGGGCCTCTCCCCGCAGGAGGGGCTGCGCTGGCTGTGGCTGATCTGCGTGACCGCCGTGGGGCTGTGGGACCACGAGACGATGTCCTTGCTGAGCGCCCGCCACCTCAAGCTCGCACGGGACGCCGGGCAGGCGACAGCCCTTCCCTTCGCGCTGACGATGCGGTGTGTCGTGCACGTCCTCGACGGCGAACTCGACGAGGCCGCCTCGCTGGCGGAGGAGGTGCAGACCGTCGCCGAGGCCGTCGGCACGGCCGCCCCGATCTACGGCGCGCTCTTCGTCGCCGCGTGGCGGGGTCGGGAGACGGAGTGCGTCGAACTGAGCCGACGGGCCGACGAAGGACTGGAACTCCGCGGCGAAGGCGTCGGACCGGTGGTCGACCGGTGGGCGCGGGCCCTGCTCTACAACGGTCTCGGGCGGTACGAGGAAGCGGCACGGGCGGCCGACATGGCCACCCGCGAGTACAGCCAACTGGAGATGGGCATCCCGGTATGGGCGCTCGCCGAGTACATCGAGGCCACCGCCCGGACCGGAGCCCCCGGAGAAGCGGCCGACGCGCTGGACCGCCTCACCGAGCTGACCCGAGCGAGCGGCAGCGACTGGGCGTCGGGCATCGAAGCCCGTTCGCGTGCGCTGCTCACCGAGGGAGCGCAGGCCGAACGCCACTATCACCAGGCACTCCACGCGCTCAGCCGTACCCGGCTGCGCGGGGAGTCCGCCCGCGCCCACCTCGTCCACGGCGAGTGGCTGAGCAGGAACGGACGCCATCAGGACGCCCGGGCCCAACTGCGCACCGCCCACGGCCTGTTCGACACCATGGGCATGCAGGGGTTCGCGCAGCGCGCCGCGCTCGAACTGGCGGCCCTCGGGGAAACGGTCACGAAGAACTCCGACAGCGCGCAGAGCGACCTGACCTCAAAAGAACTGCAGATCGTCAGGCTGGCACGTGAAGGGCTCACCAACCCCGAGATCGGCGCGCGGCTCTTCCTCAGCCCTCGTACCGTCGAATGGCACCTGCGGAAGATCTTCGGCAAGCTCGGCGTCACGTCCCGCAAGCACCTGTGAACGGACAAGGCCGGGAAGCCCGTTGCTCCGGGCCGCGGGACCCGGAACCCTTGTCATTCATTCGGAAATCGGCAGTCAATGGGCACATCGATGCGACGAGGCGGTTCCCATGGCAAGCGGAAGGCCCGGGGCACGCCTGCGCGGGCGGCAGGCCGAGTGCGAGACGCTGGACCAGTTCGTGGCGACGGTCCAGGCCGGTCACAGCGCAGTCCTCGTCCTGCGCGGCGAGGTGGGGATCGGGAAGACCGCGCTGCTCGACCACGTACGCGCCGGCGCGGACGGCTGCCGGCTCGCCAGGGCGGTGGGCATCGAGTCCGAGATGGAGCTGGCCTTCGGAGGCCTGCACCAGCTGTGCGCCCCGTTCGTGGACCGCATCGGCAGCCTGCCGGCACCGCAACGCGACGCCCTGGGCACGGCGTTCGGCCTGACCGCGGGGGCCCCGCCGGACCGCTTCCTCGTCGGGCTCGCGGTACTCAGTCTGCTCGCCGACGCCGCCGAGCAGGAGCCGCTGATCTGCGTGGTCGATGACGCCCAGTGGCTGGACAAGGTCTCCGCGCAGACACTGGCCTTCGTCGCACGGCGTCTGCTGGCCGAACCGGTCGGACTGGTTCTCGCCGTGCGCGAACCGACCCTCGAATCCGAGTTCACGGGGCTGCCTCAGCTCGCGGTGGGTCGGTTGAGCGACAGCGATGCCCGTGCCCTGCTGCACTCCGTGATCCCGGGCCGGCTCGACGAACGGGTCCGCAACCGCATCGTCGCCGAAACACAGGGCAACCCACTGGCTCTGCTCGAACTGCCGCGCGGGCTGAGCCCCGCTGAGCTGGCGGGCGGATTCGGACGCCCCGACGCGCGGCCTCTGGCCGGCCAGATCGAGCAGAGCTTCCTGCGCCGGGTCCAGGCCCTGCCGCACGAGACGCGGCAACTGCTGCTCATCGCCGCGGCCGAGCCCGTAGGAGACGTGAACCTGCTGGCCAAAGCGGCTGCCCTGCTGGGGATCGAGGAGTCCGCCGTGTCGGCCGCCGAAACGGCCGGGCTGATCACCATCGGGACCCGGGTGCGGTTCCGGCACCCCGTGGTGCGCTCGGCGGCCTATCGCATCGCGACCGCGGAGGCCCGCCAGCAGGTGCACCGGGCGCTGGCCGACGCGACCGACCCGGACGTGGACCCCGACCGCCGGGCCTGGCATCTCGCCAACGCCGCCGCCGGGTCCGACGAGACGGTGGCCGCCGAGCTGGAACGCTCCGCCGGCCGGGCACAGGCCCGCGGCGGGGTCGCGGCGGCGGCCGCGTTCCTGGAGCGCGCGGCCGAACTCACCCCCGACCCGGCCGTACGGGGTGCCAGGGCACTCGCGGCGGCGCGGGCCAAATACCAGGCCGGCGGGTACGACACCGCGCGCGAACTGCTGGACGCCGCGTCCCTCGGCCCGATGAACGAGCACCAGCTCGCCCAGGCGGAACTCCTGCGCGGCCAGATCGTGTTCGCCTCCAAGAGCGCCGGCAGCGCCCTGCCGATGCTCGTGAGAGCGGCCGAACGGCTGGAGCGGCTGGACGCGGGGCTGGCCCAGCAGACCTACCGCGACGCGTTGAACGCCGCGCTCATCATCGACCGGCTGCCGAGCGGCGTCCAACTGCAGGACATCGCCCGGGCCGCGCTCGCCGCACCGCCCGGGCCGCCGCCGGAACGCAACGGCCTGCTCCTGCGGGGCCTCGCCGTGATGACCGTCGACGGTTACCGGGCGGGGGCGCCCGTGGTGCTGCGGGCACTGGGCGCCCTGTGCACCGAAGAGGTCTCCAAGGAGGAAGGCCTGGGCTGGTTCCCCCTCGCCGCCCGCATGGCTTTCAACGTCTGGGACTTCGACAGCAACACGGTCCTCTCCACACGACTGGTCGAGCTGGCCCGCACGACGGGCGCACTGTCCGTGCTGCCGTCGGCCCTCCTGCAACTGGTGTCGAACCGCGTACTGGCCGGCGAACTCGACCACGCGGACACCCTGATCGCCGAGGCGCAGGCGATCGGCGAGGCCACCGGAAGCCGCTACCTCGCCCACTACGTGTCCCTGGTGACCGAGCCGTGGAAAGGCCGGGAAGCCGAGATGCTCAAGGCGATCGACGCCATGACCCGGGACGCCGCCCTCCACCAGGGAGGACCGGGCAACATCCTCAGTGCGAGCGAGTGGGCGAAGGCGGTGCTCTACAACGGACTCGGCCGCTACGAGGAGGCCTGCGCCGCGGCCGAACGAGGGGCCCGGAACCTCCGGGAACTGGGCCTCGCGATCAGGTCGATGGTCGAACTCGTCGAGGCCGCCGCTCGCAGCGGCAGGCCCGCCCGCGCCGCCGAAGCCGCCCACCGACTCGCCGACATGGCACAGGCCAGCGGAACCGACTGGGCGCTCGGCACCTCGGCCATGGTCCGCGCCCAGGTGCACGAGGGGCCGGCCGCCGAGGCCCTCTACCAGGAGGCGATCGAGCGCCTGGGCCGTACCGACGTCCAGATCACGTACGCCCGCTCCCACCTGCTCTACGGCGAATGGCTGCGCCGCGAGAACCGCCGCGTCGACGCCCGCGAGCACCTGGGCATCGCGTACCGGACTCTGAGCCGGATCGGCGTCGAGGGATTCGCCGAGCGTGCCTGGCACGAACTGCGCGCCACCGGCGCGACGGCGCCCAGACGCACCGCCGAGTCGCGTACCGCGCTCACCGCCCAGGAAGCGCAGATCGCCCGCCTGGCCGGGGGCGGGATGACGAACCCCGAGATCGGGGCCCAGTTGTTCATCAGCCCGCACACGGTCGAATGGCATCTGCGCAAGGTGTACGCGAAGCTCGGCGTCGCGTCCCGCAAGCAGCTCAGCGGCGCCCTCCTCGAAGGAACCGCCGTCACCGCCTGAGGTCGTCCCCTGGCGTCCCCGGCGGGGCACCAGGGTGCGGACCATGCACTCCCCGGGGCGTCACGGAGGGGGTCTCGGCGGGAGCGTCTTCACAGGGGCATCGACGGATGCCGTGGGTGAAACGGAGCCGTGGTGACCGTGTCCATGAACCTGTCGGAGTCGCGTACAGATCCCCAGCCGTTCCCCGGGGACAGCACCCTCGACGAGGCCGTGTCCGTCTTCGAGGGGCTGCGGCCACGCCTCTTCGGCATCGCGTACCGGATGCTGGGGAGCGCGGTCGAGGCCGAGGACGTCGTCCAGGACGTGTGGCTGCGCTGGCAGCGGACCGACCGCGCGGTAGTGGTCAGCCCCGTCGCCTTCCTGTCGCGCGCCACCACCCGGCTCGCCATCAACGTGGCCCAGTCCGCCCGCTCCCGCCGCCAGACCTACATCGGCCCCTGGCTGCCCGAACCCATCGACACCAGCGGCGACCCCGAGGCCGGCGTGCAGCAGGCGGAGGAGCTGGAACTGGCGCTGCTCCTCGTCCTGGAGAAGCTGACACCCACGGAGCGGGCCGTGTACATCCTGCGCGAGGCCTTCGAATACACCTACGCGGACATCGCCGACATGCTCCACCTCAGCGTCGTCAACGTCCGCAAGATCGCGAGCCGGGCCCGCAGGCATCTCGCCGACGAGCAGCGGGCGAGCGTGGACGTACTGGAGCACCGGCGACTGCTGGACGTCTTCGTCACGGCCGCCCGCACCGGAGACGTCGCCTCCCTGGAATCACTCCTGGCCCCGGCCGCCGTCGGCAGTTAGCGGGAGCGCCGCTGCGGCTGCCGGTTCCGGCCGATCCGGCTGATCAGGCGACAGGGCATCAACCGTTCGCCCGCTCCGCCGCGCTGCGTTCCACACAGAATTCGTTGCCCTCGGGGTCGTGCAGCGTCACCCACCCGCTTCCGTCGGGCCGTCGGTGGTCCCCCTGAAGCGTGGCGCCGAGCGAGAGCAGGCGCTCGACCTCCTCGTCCCGGGTGCGGTCCTGGGGCCGGAGGTCCAGATGCACGCGGTTCTTCACCGCCTTGCGGTCAGCGACCTGGACGAACAGCAAGGCGGCGGCCGCCGTCGTGACCGAGGCTTCCGGGTCCCCGGGAAAGTCGTCATCAGCCAGCGAGCCGTCCAGGGCCTGGGCCCAGAAGCCCGCAAGAACGAACGGGTCGGCGGCGTCGACGGTGACGTGGCGTATCAGAGAACTCATGCCCCAAGCCGATCATGAATGCCTCCCACCGTCCAGAGGCGGTCGGTCTCGACGCTCATCGGTTCGGCCTCCACGCGGCGAACTCCCTGGACGGGGTCGCTGAGGCGGTGCAAGATCCTGCCGTTGATCACCAGCGGCGCGCGCCCGGTGAAACCGCGGCGGCCACAAGTCAGGCGCTCGGCCGGGGAAACCGGCCGAGCGCCTGTAGCCACACCACTCTCGGTGCGCTCAGCTCACCACGGTGGGGAACGGGTCTACTTGTGGTCACCGAGGGGGAGCGGGGGACCGGCCTTCTTGACGACCTCGGCTATCCAGGCCATGGCCTCCGGAACGTCGTAGTTGCCGGCGTGCGGCTGGTTCCAGGCGAGTTGGAAGTCGACGTCACCGACCTGCGGGTCCGCCTCCAGCGCGCGGTCCAGGTTGAGGCCGATGATGAACGAGGTGTCGCGGTCCCGGGTGCCGTTGCGGACGTACCAGTTCGGCGCCGTGTCGGCGTCCTTGGTGCCGATGAAGTCCATCGGGTCGATGAGGTGGAGCTGGTCGTCGACGGTAGTGCTCTTCTTGGCGGTGTACTGCTTCCAGGTCAGCCCGGTGTCGTCCAGGCCGCTTCCGTCACCCGCGACGTTGTTGTTGTCCCAGCTGAACTCGGTGTAGTTCATGTACTTCTGGGTGTACGGGCCGAACAGGTTGGTCTCGGTGCCGCTCGTGGTGTTGCCGTACACGCCCACACCGTCGAATGCGGGCGTCGTCTTCAGCGTGGCCTGGGTGGCGACGAACTTCAGGTATTTCGTCATGTCGACCGAGCGCACCTTGTCCGCGGCGTTGTCGACGTCCAGCCAGTCGTTGACGTACGACTTCGTGGTGGGCCCGCCGGGACCGCCGGAGACGATGACGAAGTTCTCGCCCAGCGCCGGGATCGTGTGGGCCGGATCGGCCGTCAGGTACGTCTCCGCAGAGCGGATGACCTCCTTCTTGATGGTGTCCAGCATGGTGGCGGCCGTCAGCTTCGAGCCGTCCGGGTTGCGCAGGCCGAGGCTCTTCTCGTACGCGGGGAACTTGGCCGCGATCGTCGCCGCGTCCGCCGCCTGCGCGTTCGAGCCCGTCGCGTCACGGGTGCCGAGGATGTTGTAGAGCCACTCGTAGGCGACATCCGCGTTGCCGAGATCGGTGATCGGGCAGTACGCGTTCACCGCGAACACGTCGTCGCGCAGCGTGCTGTGACCCTTGGAATCGATGCCGGCCGCACCGATCGCCGCGAGGTAGGAGTCGTACTCGCTGTCGTTGCCGGAGGCGCCCAGGATGGAGGAGAGCGCGCCGCCACCGCTGGTGCCGTTGACGACGATCCGCTCGGAACTGCCCGGCATCGCGGCGTCGTTGAGACGCAGATAGCGCACCGCCGCCTTCGCGTCGACCGCCGCCGCCGGCGCCTTGCCCGGCGACGAACCATCCGCGCCCACGAGCCCGCGGCTGCGGTTGGCGACGTCCACGAAGACGTAACCGGCCTTCAGCGCCGCACCCACGTTGCTCGTCGAGCTGTTGTAGGAAGCGCCGGCGTTGACGCTCGTCTTGATGTAACTGGCCATCCAGCCCGCGTTGTTCACCGCGAAGTAGATCGGCGCCTGCTGGTCGCCGAAGGCACTCTCGGGCACGAACACGTTCATGCTCTCGTAGCCGCAACGGGTGTTGTCGATGGTGGTGCTTCCGCCCATCCCGGGTTGCTGCGCGGCGGCGGCCACCGGGTCGGCGACGTAGCAGAGCTCCTTGTACCAGCGCACGTTCACCGGCTGACCGTCGACCGTGACGGTGATCGTCGTGTACGTACTCTGGTCGAACGCGAGAGCGGCGTCCTGCGGATCCACGATGTGGCCCCGCTCGTGCGAGGTGGACGCGGCCGCGAAGGAGGCCGGCGTCACGACCGCTGTCAGAGCGAGCGAGCCGACGATCGCCATACCTCGCAGGAGGCGCCTGCGGGCCGGAGGGCGCCCTTCCCGAAGTCTGATGGGGTGAAGAGCGGTGCGTCCCAGGGACGCCGAGAGCCGCTGCATGGAGTCTCCTCGTTGAGTACCGAGTGCTTCGCCAATGCCTCAGGGTCAAGGCGTCGTGCACGCTAGTAGATTGTTAACAATCTGCACAGCGATTTCGCGCACATTTTTGTCGACGATTACCGGAGTCACCTGCTTCTCGGCGGCCTGCTCATCGCTGTCCTCGGCGCGCTGCTGCCCGCCGTCAGGACGGCCGGAACCTCCGGGGCAGGGGCTGGTTCGGGGTGGCCCTTGTCGCGAGAGGGGAAAGGGGCGGGGCCTCGGCCGGGGGTGCAGCCGTGGCCCCGCCCCTGGTAGGGCGGTCCGTGTTACTGGGGGCGCGGACCTTGCTCGGTGTCGTGCGGGGGGACGGTCTCGCCGGGGATGACCCGGGGCGGCGTGGACCCCTTCGTGCCTTGGTCGTCGTTGTCCTTGAGG
The DNA here is from genome assembly GCF_040655895.1 of Streptomyces sp. NPDC050264. NCBI lineage: Bacteria > Bacillati > Actinomycetota > Actinomycetes > Kitasatosporales > Streptomycetaceae > Streptomyces > Streptomyces sp. NPDC050264. The sequence continues at coordinate 31,108 of NZ_JBFAKV010000013.1, read as the reverse complement.
GCTTTCGCCTCGGCCTTGAGGATGCGGGCCGACTTGCCTGCGCCACGGACCAGTTCCGGCAGTTTCTTCACGCAGAGCAGGAGGGCGATCACGATCAGGACGACGCCGATCTCGCTGATGCCGAACACGTCAGTCCTCGTCTCCCTCGTCGTCGTCCCCTTCGAAGGAGTCGCCGACCTCGTCGATGACTTCAGCGGCGACCATGCCGCCGACGACGCCCACCGCCAGTCCGGCCGCACCCGCCGCGACGACCGTTCCCATGCCGGGGCCCGAGCGGTGGTGCCCGCCGTCGTGGTGCTGGGGTTCCCCGTAGTGGTGGCTGCTGTGGTCGGTGTGGCCGTAACCGGAGTCGTACGACGTGTGGCTGGCGTAGGAGGAGTGGTGCTCGACCAGTTGACGCACCCAGCTGTCGACGAGCGAGTTCCAGTCCTGGTGGTGGACGCCGTCGTGGCCGACGGTGAACCGGGTGACCGCGTCGTGTCCGCCGGAGAAGAGGCCGCCTCGCTTGTCGGCCTCCAGGATCACCTCCATGCCGCCGGGGGTCGCGAGGAAGGTCACCTCGATCTCGTTGACCGCGTGGGCGTACTGCGGGGCCGGGCTCAGTTCGAGCTCCTGGTAGAAGGGGAGTTGCTGCCCGGTACCGCCGATGCGGCCGTATTCGAGGTCCGCGGACTTGAAGCCGAAGCCGAGCCGGCCGAAAGCTTCGAGGATCGCCTCCTGCACGGGCAGCGGGCCGACAGTGAGCTGGTCGAGGTCGCCCTTGTCCTTGGCTCCGGCGATCGACAGCTCGGTGCGTACGCCCAGGACGATGCCGAGGCCTTGTCCGTACAGCTCGGTGATCGGGGTCTCCCACGGCAGCGTCGCCGTGAAGGGGACACTGTGCTCGACACCTTGAGCCAGGCGGAAGCCGCCCCCGGCCACGAACCGGTCGAAGGTGACGACGCCGTGGTCTTCTCCGTCTTCGTGTTCGGCCTCGACGCGAGCGACGAGTTCCAGCGTGATGTGCTCGATGTCGAAGTCGCCGCTGCCACCCTTGAGATGGACCTGGCCGGACAGGGTGCCGCCAGGGGCTGTGGGCCCGGGGGCGAGGACGGTGTCGACCGTGGGGCCGCCCACGCCGAGTGAGCCGAGCAGTCGTTTGAACACCATCGAGGCGTTCACTCCCTTATGTGCGTACGAGGTTACGAAGCCGCGCGGACGCCCGGGAACATCCGGGCGGACATCCGCGTTCTACAGGCGCGTAGAAGCATATGCGTGGCGGCGCTGCTTTGGCGCCTGTGCGGACCCGCTCGGCGGGAAAGTCCGAAAGGCGTCGCCCACGGCGTCCGCGCAGGCGCTTGACGAGCGGGTTTTGCTGTGGTTTTACCTGGACGGTGTGGGGCGGACGTCCCGCTACAGACCCGGGATCGCCCGATCCCTCGAACATGAAGGAGCTGCAGCCCGCGATGGGTGAGCCTCCCAGTAGCCGGCCACGTGCCGTGCCCCGACCGACGACTGCCCAAGCTGCCGAGCACGGGGCGGAGGTGAGGCGGCCGTGACCGAGGTTCTGCTGTTGGTGCCGGCGCTGCTGCTCACGCTGGCCTGCGCGCTGTTCGTGGCGGCCGAGTTCTCCCTGACGACCGTCGAACGTGCCGATCTGGAGCGCGCGGCGCAGGCGGGGGAGCGGGGCGCCGACGGGGCGCTGAAAGCGGTGCGCCGCCTGACGTTCCAGCTGTCCGGCGCCCAACTGGGCATCACGGTCACCTCGTTGGTCATCGGCATGCTCGCCGAGCCGTCGATCGCCGTCCTGCTGCGCGGGCCGCTCGAGGCCGCCGGGCTCGGCGGCGCCGCATCCTCGGTCGCCTCCGTGCTGGGCGTGGCCCTGTCCACGGTGATCCTCATGGTCGTCGGTGAACTGGTGCCGAAGAACTGGGCCATCGCGCGTCCGGTCGCCGTCGCCAAGGTCGTCGCCGGACCGCAGCGCGGATTCACGGCCGCTTTCGGCCCGTTCATCCGGCACCTGAACAACACGGCGAACCGGTTCGTGCGCCGCTTCGGCCTGGAGCCCGCCGAGGAGCTGGCCTCCGCCCGCACCCCGGAGGAACTCGTCGCGCTCGCCAGACACTCTGCGGCCGAAGGGGCTCTGGAGGCCGACTCGGCCGAACTGTTCGTCCGTACCCTGCACTTGGGGGAGCTGAGCGCGGAGAATGTCATGACTCCGCGAGTCGACGTACAGGCACTGGAGGCGCACGCCACGGCCGCCGATGCCGCGAATCTGACGCACGCCACGGGCCTGTCCCGTTTCCCCGTCTACCGCGACAGCCTCGACGACGTCATCGGCACCGTCCACATCCGTGACGTGCTCGCCCTGGAGCCGGGGAAGCGGCAGCTCACCTCGGTCACGGAGCTGGCGACCACGCCACTGCTGGTGCCCGACAGCCTGCCCGCCGACCGCCTCCTGGAGCGGCTGCGGGAGACCCGGACCATGGCCGTCGTCATCGACGAGTACGGCGGCACGGCCGGGGTGGCGACCGTCGAGGACATCGTGGAGGAGGTCGTGGGCGAGGTGCGCGACGAGCACGACCCCGTCGAGACGCCCGACCTGGTGCCCGCGCCCGCTGCCGAGGACGGCCGTGCCGCCTGGGAGGCCGACGGCGGCGTCCGTATCGACCAACTCGCGGCGACAGGACTGACCGCGCCCGAGGGGCCGTACGAGACGGTGGCCGGGCTCGTCGCCACCCGTCTCGCCCGCATCCCCGTCCGGGGCGACGTCATCGGCCTGGACGGCTGGAGCCTGACCGTGCTCGATGTCGAGCACCACCGGGCGGGCCGGATCCGTATCGCCGCACCCGAGGCCAAGCGGAGTGAGAAGACCGAGGGTACGGATCTGATGGAGGACGCCCGATGACCGGTCTGCAACTCGCCATCGGCGCTCTTACCTTGCTGACCAACGCGTTCTTCGTCGGCGCGGAGTTCTCCCTGATCTCCGTGCGGCGCAGCCAGATCGAGCCGCGGGCCCAAGGGGGCAGTAGGCGAGCGCTCTCCACGCTGTGGGCCCTGGAACACATCTCTGCCATGTTGGCCACCGCCCAACTCGGCATCACCATCTCGTCGTTGGTCCTCGGCGCGGTCGCCGAGCCCGCCATCGCCCACCTCTTGGAGCCCGTCTTCGAAGCGGTGCACGTACCGCACGGGCTGGTGCACCCGGTCTCGTTCGTCATCGCGCTGACCGTGGCGACGTACGCGCACATGCTGTTCGGCGAGATGGTCCCCAAGAACATCGCGCTTGCCGCGCCGGTGCGTACGGCCCTGCTGCTCGGTCCGTCCCTCGTGGGTGTCACGCGAGCGCTCGGGCCTGTCGTCTTCGGCATCAACGCCTTCGCCAACACCCTGCTGCGGCTGCTGAAGGTGGATCCGAAGGACGAGGTCGAGTCCGTCTTCGCCGACGACCAGCTCGCCCGCATGGTCCTGGACTCCAGCGAGGCGGGGCTCCTCTCTCCGCAGGATGGTGAACGGTTGCGCGACGCACTGGAGTTGGGCGCGCGACCGGTCGGTGAGATCGTCGTCCCCGCCCGGCGGATGCGTACAGTGCCGGACGCGACCACGCCCGCCGAGCTGGAACGCACCGCGGCGGGGGCGGGCTTCTCCCGTTTCCCGGTCACCGGAGCCCGTGGCGAACTGCTCGGATATCTCCACATCAAGGACACGCTCGGCATCGCCGAACGCGACCGCCCCTTTCCTCGTGCGGCGCTGCACCCGCTCACCCGGGTTCGCATCGACACGCCGCTGGACGACACCCTCACGGCGCTCCGGGGCCAGGGGAGCCATCTGGCCGCCGTCACCGGGGACAAGGGGACGGTCATCGGCTTCGTGACCATGGAGGACGTCCTGACCGAACTCGTGGGGCCGGCGGCGCCCGCGGTCTCCTGACGATTTCCGGACAGAAAGCGGGACCGGAGCGGAACTTTTACCGGGAACCGCTAGTTTCTACAGTGCTGTAGAAGAAAGCTCGGCTTGGTACAACACCGCACCGGAGGAACGCTCGTGGCCCTGTGGGACCGCATCAAGGAGTCCGCGTCGACGATGCAGACGCAGTTGGTGGCAAAGAAGAACGACCTGAAGTCGGGAGCCTTCCGCGACGCGTCCATGGCCATGTGCGCCCTGGTCGCGGCTGCCGACGGCACCATCGACCCGTCCGAGCGGCGCCGCGTCGCTCAGCTGATCGCCTCCAATGAAGTGCTGCAGAACTTCCCGGCGGACGACCTGCAGCGCCGCTTCGACGACAACCTGAACAAGCTGACGGCCGACTTCGACTTCGGCAAGGTCAGCGTGTTGCAGGAGATCGGCAAGGCGAAGAAGAAGGAGGCCGAGGCGCGCGCCGTCGTCCAGATCGGCATCATCATCGGTGGCGCGGACGGCGACTTCGACAAGACCGAACAGGGCGTCGTCCGCGAGGCCTGCCAGATGCTCGGTCTGCCACCGCACGAGTTCGACCTGTAGGGCCTTTCGGCCCCGAGGACGAGAGGGGCGGCGCGGTCTGTCGCCCCTTCGGTGTCGCATTGACGCCGGGGTCACATCCGTGTCTGAGTCACATAGGTGTCTGCGTCATACAGCTGGCGGCGTCACATCGGTGTCCGGGTCACATCGGCGTCGCGGCGTGGAGAGTGGCCGCCAGGGTGAGCGCTGAGTTCGCCGACGACATGGCGGAGGCCGCTGTACCGGCTCCGGCCGTCCACGTGGCGAGCCCCACGGTCGTGAACGCCGCCGCAGGGCCGGGCGCGCAGGGAGGCGGGGCGAGCAGGGCCGCGACCCGGCGGGGCACGGGGCCAGGCGTGGCGAGAGCGGCGAAGGCAGGCTCATCCACCGCCTTGGCGGACAAGGCGACTTTGCTGATGGTCCGAGCGACGACCTTGCGGTCTCCCACGCGCGCGGCCGCCTCCTCGTCGGCCCAGCGCTCGGCGGTGTAGGCCACGGCCGAACTCAGCGGGCGCAGAGCGGGGTTGGCGCGGGCCGCGAGCCGGACCGTCAGCAGGTGGCGGTGATGCCGGCCTGCCAAGTGGGCCCGCTCATGCGCGAACACGACCCGCCGCTCGGCGGGCCGCAGCCGGTCGAGCAGCGCGGTGCTGACGACGATCCTCCCGCGCCGGCCGCCGGGCAGGGCGTACGCGTACGGCTGCGCGTCGGGCAGCACCGCCACCTCGGTGTCGGGCAGCCCGGCCAGCGCCTCATGGGCGCGGCGGCGCAGGGCGAAGTGCCGCCACAGCGTGCGCGCACAGACGGCGACGACGGCGACCAGCGCCGGAATGGCCGCCTTGCCGGCGATCTCGTCCTGCGGCACGGCGGCCCGCACCTCAGGATCCGACCAGCCGTCCGGCAGGGGATTTCCCGGCAGCTGCGCGGTGCCCACCACCATCAGGAGCCCCAGACACAGGGTGCTGCACACCCCCATGACGGCGGCCACGCACGTCAGGAGGCGGGTCGCGGTACGCGGGTGGAGCCGGTGGCTGGCGAGCCGCGCCACCGGCCAGGCCGTGAGCGGCAGGATCAGCGGCAAGAAGACGAAGATGCCCACGGATTCAGCCGGCGGCTTCCTCGTCGGCGCGGTGCAGCAGGTCGCGCAGTATCTGCTCGTCGCTGTCGGGCAGGGAAGTGAGGAAACTGGCCAGGACCGCTTCTCGGTCCGGTCCGGCGTCCAGCACCTTGCGCATCTTGCGGGCGGCCAGCCCGGCTTCGTCCGATGTCGGCGTCCACACGAACGACCGCCCCGCGCGCTTACGGGCGACCGCGTTCTTCGCGTGCAGCCGGGCCAGGATCGTCACCACCGTGGTGTAGGCGAGATCGCCTCCGAGCCGGTCGCGCACCCATCCTGCGTTGACAGGTCCGTCAGCCGCGCGCAACGTGGCCAGGACCTCGGTCTCCAACTCGCCCTGAGCGCGTCGACGGGGCTGATCACGTGGATCCGGCACGCTGCTCCTCCTGCTCACTGGGGTGGGAACACTGTATCCACGCCGACGCGTGGGCCGTCGTCATGGCGGTCCGGGCCGTGGTGAAGGTGGTTCGCCCCCTGATCCGGGTGCTCAACAAGGCCAGCAACGTACCCCGCGACCGCGAGCAGCTCACCCACCTCGTCGTGGAGTCGGAGTGACTCGGCCTGATCGGCATGGACGACTCGGAGCCGATCACGAGTTCGCCGGGCCCCGCGCACGCGCGTGACGCGCTCACCGCACGAGCGAGAGGGCGTATGACCAACACTGTCCGTGAACCGGCGGGTCCGCCCGAGCACGTAAGATCCAATTCCCGTGAGCAGCAACCCGATTCACTTATCCGAGTTCCCCCGGCGGACGAGGTCCGAGCCCGTATCGCAGCGGCGCGCAGGGCCCTCGACGAGTTGGAAGAGAGCCTGACGATGCCTTCCGCGCCCCGCCCGCGCGAAGAGAGCGCACGCGCCCTGCCGGGACGTACATAGTCCGGACTCGACAACTCTGTCGAGGACGTGAACTGCCGACGAGAGGCGTTGGCATCACAGAGATCTCTGGAATCCCGGGTCGGCCGGTCCTTCCTGGCCGGCCGACCACCGGTCGGCGTCGGGCTGAGCCCGGCGCCAAGCGCGGTCGGTCAACAGGCGCAGACCGTTCAGCCCGACGATGACGGTGGAGCCCTCGTGCCCGGCCACACCCAGCGGTAGCGGCAGAGTCCCCGCCAGATCCCAGACGGCCAGAACGGTGATGAACGTCCCGGCGATCATCAGATTCTGGGTGACGAGCCGGCGGGCACGGCGGGACAGGGCGACGGCAGCCGGAATGGCCGCGAGTTCGTCGCGGACCACCACGGCATCGGCAGTGTCCAGGGCGAGATCGGACCCGGCGCGGCCCATGGCGACTCCCGTGTGTGCCGCGGCCAGTGCGGGGGCGTCGTTGACGCCGTCGCCGACAACGAGCACCTTCCGTCCGGCTTGCTCCCATTCCTTGACGGTTGCCGCCTTGTCCTGCGGCAGCAGTTCCGCGCGTACGTCCGTGATACCGACGTCGTCGGCCAGGCGCCGGGCGGCCTGCGGGTTGTCACCGGTCAGCAGTACCGGTGCGCCACCGGTCAGCGCGGTGAGGGCGGCCATGGCGAAGGCGGCGTCCTGGCGTGGGCGGTCGGCGAGGCCGAGTACGCCGATCGGCCGGCCGTCGAGGGTGATCAGGACGGCTGTGCGGCCGTCCGCCTCCAAGCGGCCGGCCTCGGCCAGCGCCGGGTGGTCACGGTCGCGTAGGAGACGACGAGGCGCACCCACTGCGACGCGTCTGCCCTCCACGGTTGCCTCCACGCCGGTGCCCGGGGTCGAGGCGAAGTCCGTTGCGGAGGGCAAGGGCACCTCCCGGGAGTGGGCGGCGTCGACCACGGCGTGGGCCAGGGGATGTTGGCTGGGGTGCTCGGCCGCGCCGGCCCAGCGCAGCAACTCGTCCCCGTCGAGCCCCGGTCCGGGCAGTTCCCGGACGTCGGTGACGCGCGGCACGCCTTCGGTGAGGGTGCCTGTCTTGTCCACCGCGACAACATCGACCTGACCCAACCGCTCCATGACCACGGCGGACTTGATGAGTACACCGTGTCGCCCCGCGTTGGCCATGGCGGACAGCAGCGGAGGCATGGTCGCCAGGACCACGGCGCAGGGGGAGGCGACGATCATGAAGGTCATGGCCCGCAACAATGCGTCCTGCAGCGCGGCCCCGAACAGGAGCGGCACGACGAAGACCAGGACGGTCGCGGCGACCATACCCAGGCTGTACCGCTGTTCGACCTTCTCGATGAACAATTGGGTGGGTGCTTTGGTCCGGGACGCCTCGTCGACCATTCCCACGATCCGGGCGATCACCGAATCCGACGGATCGCGCTCCACGCGTACCCGCAGCGCGCCGGTGCCGTTCAGCGTGCCGGCGAACACCTCGTCGCCGAACTGCTTGGTCACCGGGAGCGGTTCGCCCGTGATGGTGGCCTGGTCGACGTCGCTCGCGCCCTCCGTCACCCGCCCGTCGGCCCCGACCCGCTCGCCGGGCCGTACCAGGACGATGTCACCCACGAGAAGGCGTTCGGCGGCCACCGTCTCCTCGTCGCCCTCCGGCAGGAGGCGTGTGGCCGTGCTCGGCGCGAGATCGAGCAGCCCGCGGACCGAGTCCGCCGTGCGGGCGGTGGCGACGGCCTCCAGTGCTCCGGAGGCGGCGAAGATGACGATCAGCAGCGCGCCGTCGAGAACCTGTCCGATGGCCGCGGCGCCGAGTGCCGCGACGACCATCAGCAGATCCACGTCGAGCGATTTCGCCCGTAGCGCTTTGAGGCCCTCCCAGCCCGGCTCCCAGCCGCCGGCCACGTACACGGCGCCGTACAGGGTTCCCCACGACCAGGCCGGCGCACCGAGAAGATCCAGCGCAAGGGCTACGAGGAAGAGCACCAGCGCGGCCAGCGCCCATCGGACTTCGGCGAGGGCCGGCAGCCGGGTGCGTCCGCGCTCGGGCGGCGACGCGGTTCCGCCCGACGCCGAGGCCGGTCGCTGGTGGTCGAGCACGGAAGGCATGGCGGAGAACCCTTCACGGGCAGGAGGCGGGGACCGGTCCACCATACCGGAACATGTGAACAGGTCTTCAAGTGTCATCGGTATGATGTCCCCATGGGGCACGGAGGCGACACCACGGGCAGCGGGACCACCCGCGAGCGCCTCGACGCGGTCGGCACCGCCGATGTCGCCGCCACGCTGCAGGCCCTGGCCACCCCCTCGCGCCTGCGCATCCTCGCCCGCCTGCAGGAGGGCCCTTGTCCTGTGGGTGAGCTGGCGGACGCCGTCGACATGGAAGCCTCCGCCTGCTCCCACCAGCTCCGCCTCCTGCGCAACCTCGGCCTGGTGACCGGGGAACGTCAGGGCCGGTCGATCATCTACGCCCTCTACGACAACCACGTCGCTGAACTCCTCGACCAGGCGCTCTTTCATGTCGAGCATCTGCGCATGGGCGTACGTGATCTGTTGCCGGAGAAGTAGGACCTCTGGCCCCTGGACGGCGGCAAGGTGCGTCGGTTCCAGGGTGTGTGTCGAAAGTGCTCCGGGTTGGCTGACGTGACGGCCTGGTGGACGGGTGCCGCATCGGCTCGGCGGCACCGAACGTCGGTATCACCGAGCCGGTGACGGGTACGCCGACGGTCGTGCCCACACCGCGCGGAGGCTGAGGCGGCAGGTCATGGCCGGTCGTGGGTCGGGTCCGCGCTCTGCAGGTGGGCCGCCGCCTGTCGGCGCAGCTGCTCGGTCTCGTCCGTCCGCGACGCACCCAGCCGGTCGACCAGGGTGAGCGCCTCCATCCAGCAGGCGCGGGCCCGGTCCGTGTGCCCGACTCCATTGAGCGCGCGGCCGAGGAGGATGAGTGCCCTGGCGCGATGCCAGGCCCGCCCGGGGCCCGTCAGCAGGGAGAGCGCCAGCTCCGAGTCGGACGCGGCGTCCGCGAACCGGTTTCTCGCCATGTGCACCTCGGCGATGCGGAAGAGGGTCTGTCCTTCCCATGTCTGATCGCGCCGGCCCCTGAACACCTTCAGGGCCAGCCGCAGTTGTGCCACGGCGTCGTGGAACTGCTCGCTGCTCGCGAGCGCGAGGCCGAGCTCGTAGCGTGCCTTGGCCCCGCGCAGGGCAAGCCCCATGTCGTCGAAGATGTCGCGACTTCGCCGAGCGAGTTCGACCGCGCTCGCAGCGCGGCCCGTGGCCAGGTGGACGCGGGACAGATTGTTGAGGGCGGTGGCCTCGCCGGTCCGGTCTCCAAGGGCGCGGCAGTAGTTGACGGCCTGTCGCAGGTATCGTTCAGCGTCCTCGTGGCGCCCTTGGTGCGTCGCGATGATGCCGAGATCGTTGGTGGCCCAGCAGCGCGGCAGCGGATCGTCGTTCGCCTCGGCGAGGACGACGGCGCGCCGGGCCTCCTCGTCCGCCCGCTCCAGACGTCCGGAGATCAGCAGCACCGTGGCCAGCGCGGTCCTCGCCCGGCCCTCGGACCGGCTGTCCCCGGCGTCACGGGCAGCCGCGGCCACGGCGTCGGCCACGGATTCGTACAGCCCGGGATCGGCACCCGAATCGGCGAGTTCCCTGGCCGCGAGGAGCAGGTCCACACCGCGGCGCAGGAAGTCCGGTGTCACGGACTGGTGGACGCAGGCGAGGACGCAGTCGGACTCCGCGTGCAACCAGTCCCGGGCGACGGTGTCCTCCCCGAAGCTCAGGCCCGTGCCTTGAGTGGACGCGAAGCGGGCGGCCATGCCGTCGCCGGGGTTTGCCAGCGCGTACGCCCTCGATACCGTCGCCAGATAGAAGTCCATCAGGCGGGACAGCGAGGCGTCCCGTTCGCTCGGCGGCAGCTCGTCGCGCTCCGCGCAGGCACGCGCGTACAGCCGCACGAGGTCGTGGTAGCGGTAGCGGCCCGGCGCCGCCGACTCCAGCAACGACGTGTCGACCAGGGACTCCAACAGGTCTTCCGTCTCCTCGACCGGCAGGTCGAGCATCGCGGCCGCCGCGGTCAGCGAGATGTCCGGGCCGTCCGCGAGACCCAACAGACGGAAGGCACGGGCCTGTACGGGTTCGAGCGCCCCGTAGTCCAGCTCGAACGTGGCCTTGACTGCGAGATCGCCGGCCTGCAGCTCGTCGAGCCGACGCCGCTTGTCCGCCAGCTTCGCCGCGAGCACAGAGACCGTCCAGGTCCTGCGGGCCGCGAGGCGGGACGCCGCGATCCGGATGGCCAGGGGCAGGAAGCCGCACGCCGCGACCACGTCGAGTGCGGAATCGCGTTCCGGAGCCACGCGTTCGTGCCCCACGATCCTGGTGAAGAGCAACAGCGCCTCCTCGGGGGACATCACGTCCAGGTCGACCAGGTGGGCTGCGGGCAGGTCCACCATGCGCACCCGTGAGGTGATCAGCGCCGCGCACTTCCCTGTACCCGGGAGCAGCGGTCTGACCTGCGCCACGTCGTGTGCGTTGTCCAGGAGTACGAGGATCCGGCGGTCGGCGAGCACGGAGCGGTACAGGGCCACGCGCTCGTCCAGCGTGTGCGGGATCGCCGAGTCGGGGGTGCCGAGCGCCCGCAGGAACGCGCCGAGGACCGTTTCCGGGTCGGACGCCCGTGCCCCCGCCCCCTGCAGGTCCACATAGAGCTGCCCGTCCGGGAAGTACCTCCGCGCCAGGTGCGCCACGTGCACCGCCAGCGTCGTCTTTCCCGTCCCACCGATACCGGCGAGCGCCGCGACCGTCATGCCCCGGCCCTCGGCGGAGGACAACACCTCGCTCAGCTCGGTGATGTAGGAGTTCTTGCCGGTGAAGTCCGGTACGGTCGCCGGGAGTTGTTCCGGACGCACCGTCACCGCCACGGATTCCGGCGATGGCGCCGTGGGCTCCGCCAGGCTCGGGTCGGCCCGCAGGACGCGATTCTGCAGCTGTCGCAGGCCGGGACCGGGGTCGACGCCCAGTTCGTCGACCAGCAGGCGTCGGGTGTCTGCGTACACGGCAAGGGCTTCTGCCTGCCGGCCGCTGCGGTAGAGGGCCAGCATCAGCAGCTCCCGCAGGCGCTCCCGCAGCGGGTGCGCGGCGGTCAGGGCGGTGAGCGCCGAGATCGCCTCCCGGTGGCAGCCCAGCTCCAGATCCAGGTCGATGCGCGTCTCCAGGAGCTGCAGCCGCCACTCCTCCAGCCGCTCGCGCTGGGTCTCCGCGTAGGGGCCGGGAACATTGGTCAGCGGCTCGCCCGCCCACAGCGCCAGCGCCTTGTTGAGCAGATTCCTGGCCAGGGTCAGGTCACCCGTCTCGCGCGCCTTCTCGGCCTCGGCCCACAACTGCTCCGAGGCGGCGAGGTCCAGGGCCTCATGGGGCATGGGGAGCCTGATCGCGTAACCGCCCGAGACGCTGGCGAGCAGCCCGGGAGGGAACACCTTGCGCAGGCGTGAGGCGTAGGTGCGTACCGCCGCGAGTGCCTGGTGCGGAGGCTCGGCGCCCCAGATCGCGTCGATCAACTCGGCCGCGGTCGCCACGCGTCCCTCGCGCAGCAACAAGGCGGTCAGGAGCGCCCGTTGTTGTGAGGAGCCGGTGGGCAGCGGTTCCTCACCGTGCCAGGCCCGCACCGGGCCGAGTACCGAGAAGCGCACCGAATCGGCGTCGTGCCCGCGGTGCTCGGGCACCCCGGCAAGCTCACTGCGGAAGTGGCGGTCCGGCGCGGCGGGAGCGGCCGTTGACGTGTCCCGCTGTTCGGCGCCCCTCTGCTCAGCGGTCGTCTGCCCGGCGACCTCCGCGGGCGGCCCGCTCCGCAGTACCCGAGGCGGCTCGTCGCCGCGGCCCGACCGGCCGCCCTCGGTCAGCGCGGTGGTGGCCTCCACCATGGTCCGTGCGTCGCGCACGCGCTGTTCCGGCCCCAGAACTTCGGCCGCCTCGAACTCAGTGCCGGTGAGCGTGCGCACCGAGGACAGCGACTGTGGATGGTGGGTGCCGAGCGTCGCCGAGGTCTTCTGGGCCACGATGGCGAGAACGTCGGCCGCCCGCTCCATCCGGTCCCGCGCACCGGCCGACCGTGCCGACTCGAACTCGGCCGACGCGAGGGCCAGCACTGCCGAAAGGGATCGAGGATGGTTCTCGCCGAGGATGTGCACCAACCGGCGTACGACGTCCTCCAGTTCGCCGAGCAGTTCATCCGCCTCGGCGATCGAACCCTGGTTCCGTATCCCCTCGACGAGGACGGTGAGCGCGAGAAGCCGCACATTCAGCAGGGCCTCAGGGCCCTCGTCCGCGGTCGCGGTGTCCAGGGCGTGCCGGGCGGCGGGAACGGCCTCCTCGTGATCGCCCTTGCGCATCTTCACGGCTGCCAGATTCGCGAGCGTGCGAGCGGCGGCGATTCCCGATGTCCCGCGCGCGCCGGGGCCGTGGTCGAATGCCAGCAACACCGAAGCTGCGGGCAGCTTCCCCCGGTTGGCCAGGGTGACGGCGAGCTGATTGCGCACCCCGCTGTCCAGTTGACGCATCCCCGTGTCCCGCAGGGCGCTGGCCGACACCTGTTCCACCAGCGCCGACGACTGATCCTCGAGGCCGAGCGCGTCGAGCAGGGCGCAGAGGTAAGCGAAGTGCTTGCCCGCCGACGGGGCGAACATCGCGCGCGAGTCGCCGCGCAGATCGTTTATTGCCTCCGTGAGTTCGGCGAGGCTCCCGGACTCACCGGCCAGGGCACGCTCCGCCCGGGAAATGGCCCACTGCCAGGAGCCGTTCACCCGCCACCCCCTCCGAAATCGTTCTCGATGGCGCGTCGTGCCGCGATGAACTTCAGCTCGGCTATCTGCGACGGATCCAGCACTCCTGCCTCGGCCCACTCCTTGAGTCGGTGGAACCAGTCGTCGAGCTTGGCACCGTTCGTCATGACGACGGACTCCACCGCGCTGACCGTCTTCTCGACCTGTGGGCCGGGCGGACGGAGCACGTCGATGAGGTGGGACAGCTGTAGATGGTCGAAGCGGGAGACGGCCTCCGCGATCGTCGCGGCGAACAGGACGTTGGCCGCGCGCCGCCCGTCGGCGCGGTCGAGGCCCTGCTCCAGAAGGATGCCCACGACGATCGGTTCGTGCTCCTGCGTGGCGCTCTCCACCGGGCCGCCGGAGTATCCCGAGTAGTCGCCGAGTACCTGATCGACCGTCAGCTGGAGTGCCTCGATTGCAGCTCCGCCCTGACAGGCGTAGTCGTGCGACTGCGCGTCGATGTTTCCGCGCAGTTTGGCCTCGTCGAGGCCCGGGCGGTACGGCCCTTCCCAGCGGTCGCCGACGAGAGCGCGTCCCGCCTTCCTGATCATCCTCAGTGGTACGTAGTGACGTGCTCCGATCTCGATCAACGCCAGGTCTGCGCTCTCGTCCTGCCTGCACACCCGGCCATCGATCCGGTTGCCGTCGGCCAGGACGATGTGCACGCTCCGGTCGGTCGTGCTCAGACCCCGCAGGCAGTGCAGCGCGGTAAGGACGTACCGTGGCGTCAGCAGGAAGCCTCCGCCGAGGCGCTGCTGAGCCTGGTACAGATCGACCCAGCAGTCCGGGTCCGTCACACCTGTCATGGCGTACCGGAAGCCCGCTCCACGGTCAGCGTGACCTCGAACGATGCCTCAGCCGAAGCCTTCGAGAGGATGACTCCCGCTTCGGCGGCGAGCGTCAGGCCGAAGGTGACCTCCATGCTGGAGACCCGCCAGCCGTCCCGGGACGGAGCCTGTGCCAGGGCCTGCTGTGCGATTGTGGACGCCTGTACGATCGCCTCTTCGACCTCGGCGGAGCGATCGGCGAGCGGCGAGGTCGTCCGGGTCCGGCTGGCGATCTGCCGGTTGCCGACGGCATCGAGTGCCACCGTTTCCACCCTGACCTGAGTCATGAACTTCGTCGCCCCCGTATTCGGCTGCCCCGTACGGCAGTTGAGTGATCCGGCTCGAATGGACCGATCACTATCAAAGCGCGTGGGGCGTTTCAGCGGCAAGGGTTCGCCACATCACACGGGCTCCATACGGGGCAGGGCGGTGACGAACACCTGGGTCGTCATGTAGGGCTCGGTGACGAACTCGGTACCCGTCGCACGCAACCGCGCGGATTCGCCCAACAAGCTGGAGACCCCCGGCAAGGCGTTCCGCTGCGGTGTCGGCTGAGGTGGAGAAGGGGCACAGCGTGCACGAGGACCCGGCGTGGGACGAGGCCGATTTCACGATGACGGCCGCGATCCGGGGAGTGCTGCGCGAGCATCCGTGGATCGGGCAGGTCATCGCGGACATGATCTGGACGAGGACCTGTTCAGCCTCGCGGTGAAGCGGGCAGCGGCCTACGGTTTCAGTTCCACCCGCTTCGGCGCCGGCGCCGAGCTCGGCGGACAGCGGTGGGCGCACGCCGATGCCGGCGGCGACTGGTCTCAAGACGGGCAGGAGCGACAGCTCGGCCGGCTGACGGTGTATCCCGCCACGGACCTGCGCCGGCAGCATCTGTCTGTCCGGCCCATGACCCGTATCCTGACCGATTCCCTGAACCGAGTGGGCGAGTCCGCGCTCACGGGCCTGCGCGTCAGCGCGTCGGCGCAACTCGCCGCGGATGCCCGGTTCGATCTCGTCGGCGACGCCGACTGGTACGCGCTGGCCGCGCCGGACGCCCGTACCCGCACTCCCAGGCTGACCGAGTGTCCTTCTACCACCCGGTACAGGACGTGCTCATCGAGCATGATCTCGCGGTCTACTGACGTCGCTCCCGAACGCGATGGTGCTGAACGCCGCAGCACCCACGCGGCGATGAGGTGACTCCAGGGTCACCTCGCCGCAACGATACGACCGGATGCTGCACCGCCCCGAACCCATGCCGGGTTCGGGGCGTCACAGGGACCGCCGCGCATGGCCGCCCTTCACCGCATTCATTCCATTCCGACCGCCAGCCTTGGGGGCCTCGTGCTCAAGAACACCTTGCCCACCACCACACTGATGGCCGCACTGACCCTGCTCCTCATCGGAGGGGTTGCCGTCGGGTGCGGCCGGGAGAGCGGCGCGGACCATGACACGGATTCACGGGTAACCGAACCGGCGGCACCAGAGTTGAAGCCGCGGGCCCGTGAAGGCGCGGCCGCGTGGGACGGCTCCCGTGCGGCCCAGCAGTGGCGTGGGGGATACCACCCCATGGCGGAGGTGACCGAACTGCCCGACGGCGGGCTCCACAGCGAAGACGACAAGCGCGCATACGAAATCGGCAACTTCGCCCTGGAAGGGAACTTGCCCACCGCGCCGAGGAACGATGTGTCCGTGAAGTGGGCCGACGGCAGCGAGCTGCGACTCCGTCCGGTCGAGGCACGTACGACGTACCAGGCCCTCGCCCGCGCCCGCAGCGCAGATCCTCATCTCGTCGTGACTGGTGCGAAGCTGGGCTCGATGCAGGTGGCAACGAACCGAGGATCGGCAACGGGGCCGGCCTGGCTGTTCGCCCTGAAGGGATACGACCGTCCCCTCAAGCGAGCTGCCGTCGCTCCTTCCGGGCTCCCCGAGCCACCCATCAGCCCAGCGAAGAACGTCTCCACGGCAGTACTGGCGCCGCTGGGCGGTCTGACTCACATGGCCCCCGACAGCTCTGCGATCACTGTGGTCGCCACGCACGGATCCTGCGACGACGGACCCGCGGTGGAGGCCCTGGAGACCGAGGAGAGTGTGGTGCTCTCCGCTTCCGTCGCCAACTCCCAAGAGGGCAATTGCCCTGCTGACATGAGCAGCAAGAAGATCACCGTGAAGTTGAAGCGACCTCTCGACGACCGTGTCCTCTTGGACGCTGCCACAGGCCGACCGGTCCCCTACCGCCAGTGGCCGCGTACCTCGCCTTCCTGGAGCTGAACGTCAGACCGAGGACAACCTCGTGGGCATCGACGAATTGGGCGAGCCGACGAAGCGGTTCCGCCAGCCGAATTCCTTGACCAACTCGGCGAACACGCCAACCAGCGCCTGACCGCAGCGGAACAAGAGCTCAAGTTCTTCGCTGCGCCTGTCTCCCCGAAGTGTGGGCAATGACGGTCCGAGCATGGGAGAGACGGTCCTCGCGTTGCGTCAGCGGAGACACCGGAGCGACTGCCTGGAGTGGACGCAGGCGCGCTCGGGAGGGAGCGGTCAGGGAGCCATGTGGCTGTCGGTGTCGAAGAGTTCCCGCTCGCGGGGGTGCAGTAGGTGTTGCGTGATGAATGAGCGGTCTGCCACCTTCCATAGGCCGCGCCCCTTGGTGAGCGCGGGGACGGCCTGTGTTTCGATGCTGGTCAAGCCCAGTAGGGCTGCCGAGGCGGCGAGTTGGTCGGCTTCCTGGCGGTAGATGATGCGCGTGGAGCAGTCGGTGAGCAGTCCTTCGGCGAGTGCGCGGCCGCGGGATCCGGCGTCGCCTGCGGTCAGCAGGTCGGACAGCCGGTGGATGATCATCATGTTGGCGATGCCCAGGTCGCGGGAGAGCTTCCACTGGCTCTGCATGCGCTCCAGAAGGGCAACGTGCCGCATCACTCGCCATGCCTCGTCGCAGATCACCCGGCGGCGGCCACCGGTGGGGTCCGCGAGCGCGGATTCCATCCAAGCGGATGCGCAGGTCATCGCCAGGACGAGCGCGGTGTCGTCGCCTGCGCCACCGAGCCGGGACAGGTCGATGGAGAGCATTGGTGCGGACGGGTCGAACGCCACGGTGGAGGGGGCGTCGAACATCCCGGCCAGGTCACCGTGCACGAGGCGGCGCAGGGCGTGGGCGAGGTCCTCGGCGGCCTGGCCGAGGCGTCCGGAGAGTTCGCCAAGCGCACTGTCGAGGCGCTCGGGGGAGCCGAGGACGTGCGCGATCTGGCCGAATAGGGGAGTGGTGCCGGTGGCTTCAGCGTCTGTGATGACCTGGCCGAGCGCGATGTCGAGGGCTGTGTGTTCCAGCGGGTGCAGCTCGCGGCGCAGGACGGTTTTCGCGAGCGAGCCGAGCAGGAGGAGGCGGCGCTTGCGGACCTCGCTCGCCCAGTCCTGCTCGTCGACGCCGGTCGGTCGCCGGCTAGGACCTGACGGGGCGTCACGAAAGTCAGCATTGGGTCAGCAGCAGTCCGACCAAAGCTGGCTACAGCTGACGAAACTTGCGACTCGTAAGTGGGGGCTCAGGCATCCCGAGAAGCGTTTGCGATCGCGTTGGAGGGAAGTCGGGCGAGTCGACTCTGCTGCTCGCCCGACCTCACGTGGCTCACGCCGAGAACAGTCCGTTCAACGCACCCGACCTCGGGGTTTAAGCGGCACAGGCGGCAGCTCGGGCGCATCCAGACGCCCGCCGTCGTACCCCTTCACATCCCCAAATCGCGACCCGCTCATCCAGTCCTCCCGCGCCTGGGCAATCTCGTCCTGCGACCTGCCGATGAAGTTCCACCACATATCACGGTTCTGACGGTTCTCCCCAGGTCAGAGGCGTGACAGACCCTCGGCAGTCAGCAAAAGGTCAGCATCGGACGCCGAGGAGTCAGCACCACATGGCAGCACGCAAGCTCACCCGAGGTATGGGCACCTTCTTCAAGGACTGCGACCACCCTGAGGCCCGGTGGTCCAAATGCCCGCACCCGTACAAGATCCGTTACCGCAACGCCGGGGGCCAGCAGACCGAGGAGGCTGGCTTCGCGCGGCAGGACGACGCGATCGACCGTTTGACGGAGGTCTACAACGAGAAGAGGCGTCGGCCGGGGTCCCGGGCGAGGGCGGAGCGCATAGCGAAGTACGGGGCCATGCGGTTCGAGGAGTACGCGGAGGAGTGGAAGGGCGGCCAGCGGCACCTGGCCGTCGGGTCCATTCGCCACCTCGACTCGCTCTTGGAGCATCACGTCTTCCCGGCGATCGGCAGCCGGAAGATGGTGACCTTTGATCACAAGGTGGTCGACGGATTCATCCGGTCCATGGAGCGGGCGCGGACGGGCTTGGCGACGCAGTCCAACGCCTTCGACAAGGTGCGCGCGATTCTCCTCGACGCTCATCGGCTCGGCCTGTACGCGGACAACCCCCTGGAGGGAGTGAAGGCTCCGCAGTACGACCCGGAGCGGGCCGTGATCCCTTCGCTGGGGCAGCTGCGGGTGCACCGGACGGCCGGGGACGACGCCTTCACGGTGCTCGTGGACCTGATGAGTGGCTGCGGACTGCGCAACGGAGAAGCGGCTGCCGTCAACCTCAAGAACATCGTCGCCGACGACGTCTACCGCGTGAAGGAGCAGGTGGTTCAGGCGACGGGCAAGTACGGCCCGTTGAAGCACCGCAAGGCGGGGGAGTATCGCGATGTGCCGCTGCCGGCACGAGTGCGGGAGACGATCGACTGGTACGCCGAGAAGTACGGCACGGTCGACGGGTACCTGTTGCGCCAGCCGACTAACGCAGCGAGGCCGTATCCGCACTGGGGGTTGTCGAACCAGTGGAAGCGGATGAGGGCGTCGAGCGCGGTCGACATTCCAGACGGCATGGTGATCTACGGATACCGTCATTTCTTCGCGTCGAACTGCCTGACCAACGGCCTCGCCATCACGGATGTCGCGGAATGGATGGGGCACAAGAGCATCGACGTCACCTTCAAGATCTACCGGCACTTGATGCCCGGGTCGATCGGGAAGGCGGCCCAGGTGCTCGATGTGGCGTTGGCTGCATGAGGTGGCGGCGGCTCCGGACGAGCGAGCGTAGGAGCCGCCGCTATCGTCATCCGAGTCGTTGCTGTCGAGCCCAGGCATCCACGTCGGAGGTCTTGAACTGCAACTTGGCGTTCCTACCGGCCCCGAACTTGTACGCGGCCAGGCCCAACCGAGGTGCGTCACGATAGACCCAGGCGACGGACATGTTCAGGTACGCGGCGGTCTGCTTGGCATCCATGAACTGCGGGCGCATTGGACCTCCAGGATCGGCGTGGGGCATCAGTGTCGATCCCAGGCGCGGCTTGGCCAGGCCGGGGAGACCTGGGATCGATGCCCCGAGAGGTGGAGGCGCCGCCGGATCCTCCCAGTGATCTCCGACCAGAGCTCTGAACAATGAAGGGCTTGGGCAAGCTCCGCAACGTCGTCGAGCAGAGTTCGTCCCCCTCCACCTCTTCGCGCGCCCTGCCCGTGCGCTGGGAACGTCGCCTTTCGTCTCGTTGGGCTGGAGTTTCGATGTCGTGGGCATCGGGCGCATGCAGTTCGGCGGGCAGGACGCCGTGTCCTGATCCTGATTGCACGAACGTCGGCGACGAGACGCGGTACGGCCTACTCCAGGCCCTGATGCCGTCGTTCAGCTGCGTGGTCCTCCCGCCGGGCATCAGCTTCGTACGACTCTGCAAGCGCTTTGAACAGCTTCTTTGTCCGAGGCCATGCGCGTGCGTGTTCAGCCTGTTCTCGGTAGGACTGGGCCAGCTCCGATTCTTGAGCTCCGCCATCCAAGAGGCCCCGGCTGGTCACGCCTCGTTTGTTGTAAATGCCGATTCTGAGACCTCGTTCAAGATCGCTACTGTTGATCTCTTCAAGAAGGTCTCGGACAGCCTCCGGGATCTGCAAGCCATCCGGGTCGGGCGGGGCGGAAGCAAGTACTTGACCGATCTGCTGGTCACCGATTTGGGCGCGATCTCTGACAGCTAGTTCTGCCCGTGCCGCCATCACCCACGTGCGCAGTGCAACGCTGTCCAGGCTTCCTTCGGCCGTAAGCCCGGGACATGTGTGCAATGCGTGGAGGACTCCGTAGGCGCGGCTTGCGATATTGCGTCTATTTTCCTGTTCGACGGGATCTTTCAGGTCTTCCTCTGCAGTGGTGCTGGGTCGGAAGGACCACGTCACCAGATCTGCGAACGCCTCAGGTTCCTCAACCAGCGTCTTGTGAAGTACCGGAGCCTCAGCATCGACCCCAAGCGCGGGGAAGAAGAGCCACTCCAGACGGAGGATGCGTTGACGCCCGACGTGCTCGTGGTGCCGGGCCAGCAGCGCGAAGAGCTCCCGAAAGCGTGACTCGAGTCGCCCGATCTCAGGATCGCTCAACCCAGCTGCGATGAGGTCTTCGAGCCCGGTGATGACAATCTCAGCAGCTTCAGGGCTGTCCGCCTCTCTCTCGTACAGGAGGATCGCGTCCAGCGCTGCTGCGGGACGGCCGGCGCCCAGCAGTGAACTGGCCGCATCGAGAGCTTGCGGGAAGTCGGAGCCGAGCCCGTAGTAGGAGAACTCACGCCAATAATGTCCTGCTACTTCCGGGCCCAGCTCGGCGAGCTTCAACCAAGCTGAGGCTGGGTCCGGAGCGAGTCGCAGAATCATCGCCTGAGTCTGCGGAACCTCTGTGAGCGAGAGAAGCCTGTCTCGGAGATCATTTCCTTGGTCCCATATACGCCGACGCAGGTACCCCGTCGCGACCTCCCTGGCCGGCGCGCTTTCCTCTCCAAGCCAGGACAGCAGCTCTTGGTCATGGGTCTCGGAGTGCTCTGCCAAAGCGACGCCCACCAGGTATGCGAACTCTGTTTTGGAGGCCAGTGCCATGATGGCCCTCAGTCCTCCGTTCGCGATTGTTTCCCCGACTGCTGCGGCCCGCCGAGCGAGAATTTCCGCGTTGTAGGCCGCGTGGTTGTCACGGCGCCTGATGTCGCCGAGCGTGATCCAGTCAGATTGGAAAAGCCAGGCGTACCGCTGTACTGGAGTTCGAGGCTCCAGCGCTGCGCACGCGTCTTGGAGGGGGCGTAGCTCGTCCGCGGGCAAGGCCCATTCGGTGTCCGAATACTCCTGGTGCCGGGAGATCTGAGCACGCAGCGCATGGTGGAGAACCGAACGCTGATCGTCATCTTCCAGGCCTTCGGCTAGCTCGATCAGCCGTTGGGCCACCTCAGAGCGTTGCTTGGGAGGGAGATCGTCAATTTTGCCGATCAGGTCTACATAGAGCTCGGGCGCGGCACTGAGTTCATCGAGGAGCAGATCGACGACGGCGGTGGTAACGGCCCATCGATCACGGTGGGTGATAGCAGTGTCCTTCTTCCAGTCACGAAAACGCGGACCAGGATGGCCTATTTGCGTCGCGTGGCTGCCAGGAATGAGCTGGAGGAGCAACTTGCGACCGACTATCGGTTGCCTCCGCGCCAGTCGTCGGATCACGCTGATGCGATCTTCGGAGCGGGCGGTCGTGTTGGGAGCCCATGCGCTGAGAATCCCCACCAGACTTGCGAGGGGACGATTCGAGAGTCGACCGCCTGGGTCCAGGACAGCCAGCGCTGTCAGTACGTCGACTGCGTCATCGAGGTGCTCCGGAGACCACGCCAGGATCTCCAAGGACCACAAGAACCTTGTGTGGGGAGAATTCGATCCAAATCCCATGTTGTCAGGCTGGTTGTCGGTGAACATGAGGGCGTGCAGGGGCGTGTTGCCACTGAGGCCCTCGTGCATCGCCTCCACGAACTCTTCTGGAGCGGCCTCAGCCAGCAAGGTGAGCACATCACCCAGGGAACGCCACAAACTGTATGAGTTATCCGTGTTGGCCTGCTCCAGCAGATCGCGGACCACCAGCCGTGCCCATCGATCCCCCGGGATGCCCTGGGGGCCTCGTAGGTCCGCGCCCATGGTGCCCAGGAGGGCGAGTGACTGAGCGAGCCCCGTGCGGAGTGTGTGTGAGAAGCGTCGACCCACACCCATGACCCCGGCCCTCCACCGCTCGCTCGGATCTAGGTCGAGGGTCGGGTCCGTTTCAGTCAATACCTCCAAGGCTGCCGCCCGGAGGGCTTGGAGATCGTCGCTGTTCAGGGATGTGCCGAGCAAAGTCCAGGCGTCCTCCGCTGCGAGCACGTGCCACCTCTCGTCCAGGTGGCCGAGGAAAGGGACGTCGGCCCCGGTGGTGAGTTCCCGGGCCCGTTCCTGCAGCACTTCGTACTCAATTCCCAAGCACTGTCCAACCACACGGCGATCTTCCTGATTGTCCCCGTTCCAGGAATTCAGCAGGAGCAGCCGTCGGCGGACCACGTCAAGCGTCGAGTTCCGTTCCGGCGTGAGTTGCTCCGGGTGGTGCGCCAAGGCCCGCCGCAGCGCGAGCAGGCTGCGGCGACCTAGTGTGCCGAACCGGGCTGCACGCTCGTACGGCATGCCGGTGGACTGCAGCAGGGCTTCGACGGCCTGGCTTTGGATCCTCGGCACGTTCACGTCGCACGGGCCGCCGGGCATAGCCGCCCAAATCAGCTGGTGGTGCTGCTGCGGAATGTCCCGCGCGAGCGCCGCGTCTGCGAGGATCAAGATCAAAGGCTGGTGCTGAGCCACTAGTTGCTCAAGGCTGTCTCTGTCGGAAACGAACAGCACTCGCGTCCCCACATGACTGGAGCCCAGGATCCCTTCCTGCTCTAGGGCAGCGGCGACGAAAGCACAAACCTCGTCAGGGCGCAGATCACCACCTAGCGTGATCACGGACCGCCCGGTTGCTATTACGGCATTGAAGTCGGTGGCAGCCTTCTCTCTCCCGGCCAGCACCACCGTTCGGTCCAGTGGGACGCGTGTCGAACGGAGCCAAATGTCGGTCCACCACGTTTCCAGAGACCGCACGCCCGGCAGTGCCTTCTTCAGTCGGGCAGCAAGCCATGCCGTGGTGGCGGGTGCCTGTTCCAACCAGAGGTCGATCGTGTCGAGGTTGTACCCGCGAACTTCCCGCCACCGACCATTCTTGGTCTGGCGCTCGGTCCAGGTTCGAGCATCTCTCCACGTGTCGAGGATGACCTCTACGTAGGTGATATCGCTGGTGGCGAGCCCGTTCGGCCCTTTCGTTCTTTTTTCGTAGTCGTCCTCGGCCTTCCTGTTGCCGCCGCCAACAGACAGCTCCCAAACCGAGGTTCCCGCTGGCACGAACGCCGATGATCCCGACGCTGTGACAATGCCGTCGAAGCCTCCGACCGCTATACCGGAGCCTCCTGGCATGTCCAAGGACTCCAGGCCGCTTGCTGTCTCGGCTATCAATCGCCTGACGAGCAGCGGGAGCACTGCGTCGAAGCCCGCGTCACCACGTGCCTTGCGAAGATCGTCGCGATCAATTGGCGGCCATGCAGTCATGCCCCGACAGTACTGCCACCCACTGACACTCGTTCTGGAGTCGACGCTGCCGACGCCATGACCCCAAGCGACTCGTGCGAAGCTCTGGAGCCGCCGCAGTGTCAGCCGAGTCGTTGCTGCCGAGCCCAGGCGTCCACGTCGGAGACCTTGAACTGCAACTTCGCGTTCCGACCGGTTCCGAACTTGTAGGCGGTCAGGCCCAGTCGGGATGCGTCGCGGTAGACCCAGGTGACGGACATGTTGAGGTACTCGGCGGTCTGCTTGGTATCCATGAACTGCGGGCGCACCGGACCTCCTGGTGTGGGGTGGGAGTCCAGTGTCGGCCCAAGCCGCAACTTGGTGGGGCTGGGGAAGGCCTGGTACAGCCTCGCTCTACGGCCCCGGTTCGGCCCGAACCGCAGGGCTCGGATTCCTCGATCGGTACCTACCTCAAGCTGAGATAGCCGGCACGGATGGCTGGTTATGCGGAAACGCAGCGACGCTGGCGTCCGGGCAAGGGTGGAGGTTCGTGCGCTCAGGAGTTGACCGAGGTGTTCTAGGTGGATGCCGTATGCCGCACCAGAGTTTGCTGGAAACGACGTCTGTGAGCGTCAACAGTTCGAACTCAGTGGCGGGTTCAACTTGCTGCAGTTGCGCTCAAGGTGTTCCTACGGGCACGTTGATCAACATTCTCACTGGTACCTCCAAGTGACGTCAGCAGGTGGCCCGCTGACCTGCGTTTTTCCTGGTCAGATTGATTTTCATCGGTTTTGGACCTTGGCGGCGATTAGCGGTCGATGGCGAGGTTGGGCGGGGCTGATGCCGACATTCCTGACAGAGCGTCAAGCGGTGTCGGCCGATGCCTGTTGCCCCTTCGCCAGTATCGATCGAGGAGCCGCAACGGGCACCCGCCGCGTCCTGAACGGTGTGCCGTCACGGTTGGCCGGTTGATGGTGTGCGGTCTGCCGATGTTGCCCTTGCGGTGTGCCTTATGAGCCAAATGCGATATACGGAGCAGATGGATCCGGCGAAAGGAACGAGTCAAGCATCTCGGTCGTGACCGTTGTCGAGTGGCGCGCCGGAGGCTTGAATCCAGCACTTTCGTGGAGTGGTTCCTGTGTCAACGGTGCATGAGTAGACAGTGGGGTGCTGCCACTACTTTTCGCCATCGAGGATCAATGGCGGGTAATCGATTGAGTGCCGCGTGTGTAGCTGCGTTGTGCGAGTGGTAGCTCAAAAGCCGTGATTCGGAGACTGCGATACATCTTGGCGCCGGGCATGTCTCGGCGTATTTCTCAATGGCGGCGGGAGAATCCAGAACTCTCTTATCGGGATGCCGTGCACTGGCATTCCGTATGGATTCATCAGCGTTTTCTGCTGCGTGACGTGTATGGCTGGAAGTGGAGATTTAAATCCACCCCCGAAGAGCGTGCTGCAGTTCAAGTAAGGAATTTCCGGCCGACACAGGAGCAGTTGGCGCGATGGACGATGGTTCGGGACTGACGCCGATCGAAACGGCCTGGCGGATGCATGGGGTACTCATCGATTGGACTGGTAAAGCCGACAGCAAGGCGGTGTTCGTGCTGACTCTCCAGTCGTCCGTTCTCGTGGTGACCGGAACCCTGGTCGGATCGAGACACGGAATCGGTGACTTGAATGGTGCTGGGGAGCGCGTGATTCTGGGGGCGGGAGTGTTACTCCTCATTCTTGGCCTTTGTCTCGCGGTGGCCGCAGTCTCGCCCCGGCTCGTTGGGAGGGGTGGTGGTCAGGTTCGGAATCACGATTTCCTCTACTTCGGTCACCTCAGGAGTTGGAGTTCTGATGACCTTGAAACGGCGCTTCGCGAGGAGGATCCATTGCCTGTGCTGACAAGGCAATTGATCGTGATGAGCGATATTGCGTGGTCGAAGCATCGTCGTGTGCAGTGGTCATTGCTTTCGGGCCTTGTTGGGCTGCTCTTGATCGCGGGAGCCATGGCAATCAAGTAGCTCGCAGACAGGGGGACGAGTGAATTTCCGTGACATGGTTCCCGCTGGAACGTGGCAAGAGTTGATCGAACGGGGCAGGCAGATGTACTACCGGCGAGGTGCCGTGCTCCTCCGCCAGGGGGATCACTCGGAATCGGTCATCGCTCTTTCCGAGGGCACTGTGAAAGTAACTCAGGTGACTGAGGCCGGCGCCGCCCTCACCTTGACGCTGCGGGGGCCGGGGGAGGTTCTGGGTGAGATGGGGGTCATCCTCGATCGCCCCAGATCGGCAACCCTCGTGGCTGTCAGTCCATGTACAGGTTCCGTCATCGCTGCGGGGGTCTTCCTCGAGTGTCTCAACCAACTCGACCTCGTCCCGGCGGTCTACCGGCTCGCCGTCGACCGCATGCAGCACACGGAGCAACTGCGCATGGATCTCATCAGTCTGCCGCCGGCCGCCCGGATCGCGCGGGTCGTTCTGCATCTCGCACTTGAAGTGGGCCGCCCTGCCAGCGACGGGATGCGGGTTGATCTCGGCATGCCGCGCGAGGAGTTGGCTGCCATGGCGGCAGTCGGCCGGTCGTCTGCCGTACCGCTGCTGCGCAGACTGCACGAGGAAGGTGTCCTGGAGCTGAACCGAGCGCGGCTCACCGTCCGAGACTTGCCCCGCCTCGAAGAAGCGGCTTGCAGCACCGGACCGTCCGAGCGCGAGATGTGACGCGCCTCATGCCTGAACCGTCCGACGCTGGACGGTTCCACCCTCGGTGTTCCGACAGCGTTGATGAGGCCGGAGATGCCGAATCCCCCTGTTAGTCCAAGCACTTACGCACTCGCGCGCGGACCCGAGAATTGAGGCGATGAACCATGACTCCTACCGAGCCGTCCCCCACGGCAGCCCCTGAGGACTCCGGGCAGGCTTGGAGCCCGCTGTTTCCCTACCGGGCCGTCCTCGCCGTGGACGCCCGAAACTTCAGCGCTCACACGAGCACAGAAATGCAGCAGATCAACGCTGACATTCAGTCCTTGCTCGATCGGGCCCTGCTGAGGATCGGGCTCCGCAGCCCGTGGGAGCGCCGTAGCTTCGGACAGCACACCGGTGATGGCTACGTTGCGGGACTTGAGCCGATGATGTTGCCGGCACTCGTCGGTTGCTTCCCTGAGGCCCTGCAACAAGAGCTGCGGGCCCTGCGGCGCAAGCGGCCCGAGAGGCCACCCTTGCAGCTACGGGTGAGCATTCACGTGGGGCCACTGCCCGACAGTGGCCTCGGCGTTCCCATGGTCCACACGCACCGTCTCCTGGACGACCAAGCGCTGCGCGATCTGCTTTCAAAGGCGGATCCAGAGGTCACCAACACGGCGGTGATCGTCTCGGAGCGCGTGTACGAGGACGTGTTCGAGAGCGGTTGTCAGACCGGGAACACCGTTCCGAGCCAGTTCAAGTCACACTTGGTGCGCGTCAAGACGTTCGAGCGGCCGGCCCGGCTCCACGTGCCGGGACTGGACTGGCGCCTTGCCGACAGCAACATTTTCGACGTGCCGGGCGATGCTCCCGGGAAACCGGGAGCAGATACTGCCTCGCCGCCGGCGGGTCCGACTGTTTCGCCCGTCGCCGGAAGCGTGTCCTTCCACCAGACCGGGAGTGGGCCCGGCGCCATGCAGGGAGTGAACAACCACGTCCACAACGACTTCCGGGGGCAGAGTTGATCGACGACGAGGCGGAGCAAGACGGAATGCGAATCTGGCGACAGAACGGCAACGGGGGCACCGCGGGTGAACGGGAGGACGACGGTGGTGCACGGCCCCCGGGCACCGACGACGGCCCAGCTCGAACTGAACCTGTGAACGCTGCTTCTGAGGAAGCGGCCGCACCCCTGCAGAGACCTGCTCGGCCGGGGGATGGTGGCCCAGCGGGAGCACTCACCGAGCAGTTTCATCAGCGCTCAGATCCGGCAGGAACGCCGGTCCATTCGTCACACGCAGAGTCGACTAGCCCGGTGAACTTCATCGACCCTGGTGAGGGTTTGGCGCCTCAATCCACTTCGGGTTCTCTCTTGAAGTCAGCGCCGCCAGACCGTGTGCCTCACGCCCCTTCGCCTGGGCCAACCGAGGAGCTCGGCCCGGCCCCGCGTATCGAGGGGGCGCCCGATGCGGCCGACATGGTGAGTCGAAGGTACGAACAGCAGGTCCACGGCGGGCAAGCTCTCCAGGGCGAACGCATCAGCGTCACGAACTACTGGAACGGCGAAGCTGTCACAAAGACTGCGGTGTCCGCAGCAGATCTCGCTGTTACTGGGCCAGGCCGCTACGTGCCCCCGCGGGATCCGGGGAAGCTGGGGGAGGCTGAAAGCCGACTGGCTTCGCGTGGCGTCGTCGTGCTCAGTGCGCCGCCTGGCAACGGGAGGCGGATCACGGGCTTGAAGCTGTTGCGGACGGTGAGGCCGTCTGGCATGGATGCCTCGTACAGCGACGGGCTGGTCCTGTATGACTTGGAAGCCGAGTGGGCGAAGGTACGCCTCGGCGCCCTTCCCCGGATCGGATGCGAGGGGTACGTGCTCGACCTCACGGAACTCCCCACCACAGAACCGCCTTCGCTCTTCGCCTCCGAACTGGCCGGCTACGGAGCCGAAGGACTGCGCAACGGCTGGCTGCTCGTAGTGCTGACGACTCCCACCGTGTGGAGGGGTGGTTGGCTTGACGCGAGCCGTGACTTCACGATTTCCCTGCCGTCTCCCGACGCGCGCGCATTGGTCGAGCGGGAACTGCAGGCGCGGGGAGCGGACTCTCGAGTGCACTGGCTGGGCAATAGGGTGTTCGACGACATCTGGCGTACCAATCCGCCCGCCGAAGATGCGCGCCGCCTGGCACGCATTATCGGCGAGGCGAAGAACGCCGATGACACCGTGCCGCGGCAGGCACAACTGGACGACATCGCCGCAGAGTTCCAGGGCTGGCACGACGCCATCGAAGATCTTTTGAACGACGTTCCGAATGGGCCGGGCAAACCCGGCCTGTTGGCCAACCGGATCACGATCTGGGCCGGCGCTCTGCTGCACGGCGGCCAGGTCCGATCGGTCCTCAAAGCTGCAGACGCTCTGATGTCGGACCTTGCCATTCCCCGGGAAGCCGCTAACGTGCTCGGGGACGCCACGTCGTCACAGCGGCTCAAATCCGCAGGGATCACCCCGCGTGCTGGACATGCCTTTCACGACGAAGACAAACACGACCTGGCACCTGCGATCCTGGCCAACTTGTGGTCTGAGTTTCCCACCGAGCGAGACCTGCTGAACAAATGGGCGGTCGCGGTGGCTGCCGCCCCGGAGGTCACGGACGAGGATGCGCGGCACGTCACCACCCGGCTTCTGCAGTTGGCCACGTCTCGTCGCGACGGCGACATCCTCGACGCCATTGCCACCGGTCTGAGTGGATCGCGGCGCCCTCTGGCAGCAGGGGCACTTGCGGACGCCGCCCTTGACCCGCAGATCGGTAAGTACGTCAGAAACCGCCTCTACGGTTGGGCCAGGAAGTCCTCGACCGCACCCCAGATCCTGGCGCTTGTCGCCGAGGTCTGCGGCGGGCGCCTGGGGGAGGTGGAGCCACGTCTCGCCCTCACTCGGCTCCGGTGGGTGGCAGGTAGCAGCGAGCTCGGTGCCACTCCCGTGACACGCGCTTTTCAGAACCTGATCGTGCAGCATCCGCTCCGGGTCCGTGAGGCGGCGAAGGTGTGGTTCAAGGACGGCAATCTCGAAGAGACACGTTCTGTCTTCCTGGCCATGGCCTCCAGCGACGAAGGCGCCGGATTCCTGCTGGAGTCCATCGTCGACGACACCAGTCGCGCCGCATTCGTCCGTGCTTGGCAGCTCCTACTTTCTGACGACGACGCACGCGAGGCCGCGAACGCGCGACTCAGCAAGTGGGGCGCGCTCGTTGAGGAAGGAAAGCTCCCGGCGGACGACCTTGTCGACCTCTTGGCGGAGGTCTACGAGCCTGCCGTGTACCGAAGCGGCCTCGAACGGTTCTTTGCCGCTGGCCCCGACTTCGAGGAGACATTCTGGGGTCGAGTCCTCGCAGAGACCCTTGTGCGTCGCAAGGTCCGTAGGCAGCGTGAGGAACAGGAGCGGGCTGCACAACGATGAATCTGAGTCTACGACGTCACCCGCGCGCCAAGATCATGTGCACCTGGCCGTCACTCCTGCCAGGAGTTCGTTTCACTGCCACTGGGAGACTCGTCTTCATTGCGTCCCCTGAACTTCGACGGCGGGGGAGGGCTGCTGCCCGAGCTGAGGCGAGGCTCGCCCTCGATGCCCTGGCGAAGGAGGTGACGCGGAAGTTCGCCCCGGCCGAGGTCCAGGTGGCGGAAGAGAAACTCACCCTGGCTGCATCAGACTTCACTGAGGTGAAGGATCACCCTCAAGTTCAGGTCAGAGCCCGGCTTGCCCTGTCCTTGACTCGGGAGGATCGGAGCCGGTCCCAGGCGTACGAAGATGCAGTACGCGCGGAGCGACTGCGTCATGCGCAGGAGCGGGACAGGCTCACCTACTTACGTGCAACAGTGCTCGCTGAACCGGCGCTCGCACGCACTTGGTGGTTGGAGCAGCAGCGAGACCAGTTGGCTGCGCTGACGTGGCAGCAGTTCAACGACAAGGTGCTGCCCAGCGTTGCCGATGCAGACGATGCCCACGCTCGCGCCGTGCAGATCGCCGAAGTGCTGGCGGAGGTCGTTGAGCAACTCGGCGATGATGCGGGACGGCACAAACGGTTCCTGGAAACGACACGGTGGGTGCTGCGGGAGATGGGGTGGGCCGCCGCAGCCGACCGGTTACCTGCGGAATAGGCGCCCTCAGAGCCAGGCTACTTCCTCGCGGTGTGAGGCAGACGTCACGCTCTCGATGTCGTTGGAGTGACGCGGAACTGATTGGATCACCCGCATCAGATGGTTCAGCGAGCGAATACGCTTCGGGAGCCGCCACCACGCTGAGAAGTACAGGTTTTGGGCCGTCCGGGGGAGTTCGAGTAAGGCCTTCAGCTTGTCGGCCTCATCCCGCTCGGAGATCCAAACCATGCGTGACGTGAACGCGAACCTGATCGCCACATCACGCAGCACGAACACGAAGGACAGCGGAGCCGTACTGTCTGCCAGCTCCTCGGTGGCTTTGGCCAGCTGCTGCCGCCACCGCGCACCCTCACGTTCGAGACTGGCCCGCACGGGAGCGGCGGCGTCCTGCGGAATCGTCAGGTTACCCAGGAGGGACCCGGTGACGACGACCGTGAGGATAGCGACTCCGGACCCCTCACGTGCTTGGTGTCCAGCCTGAATCCGATGATTCGGGGCTTCGAGGCGCGGCACGACGGTCATGCTCGCATCGGTCGTCGTGAGGACGGCAGTGACGACGGCGATGAGGAGGGGGGCCAGTTGTGCATGAGCGGCAGTGTGGGCGCCTCAGGTGCGCTGCGAGGTCGGTTTCGTGAATCTGCCCTATTCACCCGGCCCACCCGATCTCCCCTACCTCGATCGCGCGCACCACGGGGAAGGGCGGGGGGCTCGATGTTGCAGCACGTGGCTCTCCCGCGCTCGGCGGCGGCCGAGCGCGGGCATCGCGTGGAGGTGGCTCTGTGGCTGGCTAAGAGCTCGTAACACGATCATGGTGAGACGCGGTCTACCCTTGTTGGGGTGTCGTCC